>CAZVTW010000008.1:0-36626 GCA_964629805.1 uncultured Bacteroidales bacterium
TCTGTACTTTACAGCATCCCAGTTGTTATCAACCCATAATTAGAATAGAGCCAAATTCATTAATATAGGCGCTTAAGCATAATATTATTAATTTTCAGAAAATGACTTTAAATAATATTTCTTTACCATTCATTTTACTTTGCATTTTTCTTTTACTTGCATGTGATTCAACGAAACAGTTTGAGGAAAAAAAATCATCTGCCAGTGATATCCTATTATTTTATAAACAACCTGCAGAAGAATGGAATAATGCATTACCTTTAGGCAACGGTCGACTGGGCGCTATGGTATTTGGTGGTATAACAGATCAAAAAATACAATTTAATGAAGAAAGTCTTTGGGCCGGAACAAAAATCAATCCCAATAATCCTCTTGCATTAGAATATTTGGATTCCATACGTCAATTACTATTTATGGATAAAAATGAAGCAGCATATATCCTTGCCGATAAAGCCCTGCTAGGGAAACCTCCTCGTATTCGTTCTTATCAGACATTTGGTAGTATTATCATTAATCATCACTCTGAAAATAATACTATATCAGATTACAGAAGACAACTGAATTTAAATAAAGGGATTTCCACTGTACAATATAATACAGGGGAATCAAAAATGGAGAGGGAGGTTTTTGTGTCAACCTCTGATGACATTGTTGTCATTCATCTCATTTGTGATAAAGGAAATATAAATGCTGATGTTTCAATGACCAGACCAAAGGATGCTTCTGTAAAGAGTATTTCTGATAAGGAATTGCTATTATCCGGGCAAATTGTTGATGAACCTGATACTGCGTTAGGGCCACCCGGAAAACACATGAAATTTGCCTCTATTCTTAAAATAATGAATTGCGATGGTAATTGCTCTCAAAAAGATACACTTCTTGAAATAAGAGATGCCTCTCAACTAACGCTTATTCTAACAGCATATACAAATTATGAGCCTAGCATTCTTGATTTCAACCGGGATATCAATCCAATTAGTTTGTGTAAAGATAAAATAAATGAACTTAGTAACTTCTCATACAGAATCTTCAGGAACAATCATATTTCAACCTTTAAACCTTTTTTTGAAAGAATGCAGCTAAGTTTAGATAAGTATAATCCTGATACAATACCAACAGACATTCGCCTGGAAAGGGTACAGAAAGGTCAACGGGATAATGCACTAATAGCTGAATACTTTCAGTTTGGCAGATATTTATTACTTAGTAGCTCAGGATTTTTTGCCAGGTTGCCTGCTAATCTTCAGGGCGTATGGAATCATCATATAAATGCACCCTGGTGTTCTGATTTCCATACTAATATCAACCTCCAGATGAACTATTGGCCGGTAAATGTGTGTAATCTTTCGGAATGTTTTAGACCTTATTACAGTTTTTTTGAAAAAGTGAAATATCCTGGTCAAAAGACCGCGGAACAAATGTATGGAGCCCGTGGTTGGACAATGCATCATGTTACTGATGTATTTGGCTACACTGCTGTAAATGCAGAAATTCAATGGGGAATGTTTCCTGTTGGTGGTTCTTGGGTTAGCCTGCCTCTTTGGCGTCATTTTGAATATAACAAGGATACGGTATATCTAAAAAATCATGCTTGGCCACTTCTAAAAGGGGCATCAGAATTTATCCTGGATTTCTTAATTGAATCGCCCCGGGGATATCTTGTGACATCACCTTCATATTCACCGGAAAACAGCTTTTACATTGAGGGTACGAATGAACAGACAAGACTAACCTATGCTCCGACAATGGATATTATGATTATCAGAGAATTGTTTGATTATACGACAAAGGCAAATGCCATTGTTGCTCATGACACTATCTTACAAAACCGAATAGATTCGGTCATGAAAAGACTTCCTCCCCTTCGTATTGGGTCTGATAGTACCATTATGGAGTGGATAAAAGATTACCGTGAAGTGGAGCCCGGTCACAGGCACATGTCACACTTATTTGGTTTATACCCAGGTACTCAAATCAGTGCAAAAACACCAAAATTTTTTAAGGCAGCCCGGAAAACAATAGAAAGACGCCTCAAACACGGGGGTGCAGGTACAGGCTGGAGTAGGGCATGGATAATCAACTTTTATGCCCGTCTAAAACAGCCGGATGAATGCTATAAACACTTAATTAAATTATTGCAAACCTCAACACTCCCCAACCTGTTTGATTTACATCCACCCTTTCAGATAGACGGAAACTTTGGTGCCATTGCAGGAATAGCAGAAATGCTTTTGCAAAGCCACCAGGGATTTATTGAAATTTTACCTGTTTTACCACGGGAATGGGAAACCGGAGAAATTTCAGGAATTTGCGCAAGAGGAGGATTTGAATTATCATTTAGCTGGGAAAACGGAATACTGAAAGGCCTGGAGGTTTTATCACATAACGGACTTCCTTGCACAATACAATATAAAGAAGATGTAATTTCTTTTAAAACTGAACATAATAAAACATACCTTTTTACATATGAAAATGGCAAATTAGAAGAACTTAGTATAAATCAACTTTGTGAATAACCTAATATCAAAACGCTATCAAGAAATCACCCTCTTAATAGCGATTTGGTATAAGAATTTACTGCCCTGAATAACGATTCTAAATTTTCTGGTGCAATATCAGGTAATATTGCCTCATGGCTTGGAGAGATAGTTAAACCTGTCGGAAATAATTGTTTTAATTCCAGTACTTTTTGATAGACCTCTTTAGGTGAACCGTTAACCAGGAGTTGCTGGGCATCAACACCACCGCAAAAGGCTATTTTATCTCCAAAATGATTTTTTAAGTGTTCAGCCTGCATATCTTTGGCCAGTGCCTGGATTGGATGAATACTGTCAACACCCATAGATATTAAATCAGGGATGATATCAAATACAGACCCGCAGGAATGATGAATGACAGCCAAATCATAGCTTTTTGCCTGTTCTACAAGCTTCCTGGTGCCGTCAAATACAAATTGCCGTAGTAGATTCGGCTCAACCATAAGTCCTGTTTGAGAACCAAAATCATTCCCTATTAATACGGCATCCAGATATCCTTTGGTTGCATTATAAAAAATGTCATTGGCCTCAAGATAAAAATCTGTTATTCGGTTAATAACCGCTGAAAACATATCAGGATTCATCAGCATTTTAATCAATGCAGTTTCCATCCCAAAGGCAGAGCAGGCATCCTGAAAATGAGCAGACCACATCATGCCCATCCTAATTTTATTCCCGGGCAGATTTTTTAGCCTGCGGCGGGATTCTTCCCTGTCAATGTATTTTGAAGGATCGGGCCAATCAAATTTATCTATGTCATCAGGGGATTCATAGTCTTCAAAAAAGCCTGGTGCAGTGAGCGTTCTCTCATCATTTGTTCCCCCAGGCATCTTTTTTGCAAAATGAAGCGAACCGGCTATATGATAATTCGGAGCCAGGTTGAATGGAACCTCCACCGGCCATATATCGTCATCAATTATTGTTTTGAGAGATTCGACAGAATCTACTGAAAAATGTTTTAATAAACCGGGAATGGCTTTACTATCCGGCATGCCAAGCCAACTTGAGGGCTTGTCAGTTTGCTCCAGTTTTATCGTGCCATAAAATCTTTCTCGTGAGTCCATATTTTTGTATTTATTGCCTCCAATAAAACGTCAGGGCCAAGGCTTTTTGTCTCCTCTAAGTCGAGATTAAACAGTACATACCTAGTAGAAAGACTCAGTCGAGATGAGGATTTATCTCAACTAAGCCGAGACAAAATAAATTAATGATTGGTGTTTTCTTAGAGGCTCGGTTTTGATTTTCAAAAATACGTCTATACCTATTATTATCCTTCAACAGAGCCGGTAAATTATTGCACGATTCCGACTTTTTTTTTATTTTGCGTTATTAAAATAGTGTCCATCCATAATATCAGGTGTTTGGACTATAAAGTTTGAGTTTAAGGTGTTTTTGGATTGAAAATCAAGAAGTTTCGATATGTGTTTTTTGCTATTTTTGTTCCAGTTACCAGCAAAAATCATAATTGGGATGTCTGTTTTCAAATCAAAAAGCCTTGATCTTGATGTTTTCTCACATACACTAATAAAGTGTAAATTCCTGTTTTTAAATATTTTAAATGTAGCTTAGAGGCACTAAATAAAATAATTGGACTCATGTAATGTATATTTCCTTCCCGAAGTGAAGGTGATTTTCAATATAGAAATAGAAATGTATTTTAGAAAAAAACCTGGTAATGAACTTTGACAGTCTAAAAAAGAACAGATTTATTGATATCCCTGTTACTCTTGAAATTGCAGGAAATAACATTGAATTAACTGAAATATATTTTGTTCGTTATAATTCAGATATTCCCCCACATGTCCATTCCTTTCATGAAGGGGTGCTGTTTATTGAAGGAACAGGGTCCTATACTGTTTACCAGGATTTAGATAATAAAAAAAGCATGAGCAAAAAACCATACGGACCGGGCACGCTCCTTAATGTGCCTCCGGGTATATTGCATAGCTTTGAATGTTTTAACGAGCATGTCCTGGTATACTGGAAATGGAGAACAAAAGGGAATATTGCAGGGATAGACTTAAATCAATTTTTATTTCGTGGTAAAGAAAATTCCGGTTTAACCAACCTGGCTGCTAATATTTTTAATCTTACGGAATCAGCCAAAGTATCATCAGAACAGGTCAAATACTTGCTTAAAACCTTTCTTCTTCTTGTTTCAAATGAATTATTCGGTTTGGATGAGCTGATAAATAATAAAATAATACTAAAATATGAAGCAACTGAATTGTCTGATAGAATAATAAAATTTGTAAGTGACAATTTTCATCAGGACATTGATCTTAAAAGCATTTCCGATTATTTTTGCAAGTCTCCGCGTCAGATTAGTCGAATACTTAAGGAACATAATCCTCCTGTTTCTTTTAATAAAGAACTTACAATGCAAAGAATCAGCGCTGCCTGCCAGTTGTTAAAAGAAAAACCACATGAAACCGTAAAGGAAATTGCCGGGAAATGTGGTTTTCATGATGTCTATTATTTTAGTCGTGTGTTTAAAAAAGAAATTGGCATATCACCTTCGAAATACAGGGAAAGTTTATGCCATAATTCATCATGTTATTTTTAGGTGTGGTCTATTAATTTTTATCTTGCGAACAAATCATGGAAAATGTGTTAAACTTAAATATAAGCAAGATGAATAAACAATTTTATGTTTTTTTGTTACTATTATTCTGTTTTTGTTGCGAATTTAATCCAGGGGGGTGCTCAGAAAGATATTTGGAAAGACCCCAAACAAGAAATAGATGACCGGGTAGATTATTTAATCTCTCTCCTTACGCTTCAGGAAAAATTCTCACTCATGAGTTATAACAGCAAATAATTAATGCTTAAGGGTGTGTAATAAGACAATCAATCAGACAGGATGTATGAGCTATTCTATTACACACCCTAAAAATGTTCAGGTTGTTTCGTTTTAAGCCCAAAGGAACGAATAGACAATAACTCATTATCTAATTGTTCCTAAATGGAACAATAGTCATATACAAATAAATTTTTATTATATGTACATATATATCTAATATATAGTTTTGATTTTTCAGGATTTTATTAAAAATAGTATTTCTGCAAAAACAACGGCAATTTTCAGGGTTTAAATCATAATGTCTTCGTAAGGTTTCGGTGAAAAATCATGAAATATGAGTAAGATGATGCTTTTTTTTCTTGAGGAAGGCCCGGAAATGTTGTTTAATCAGTAGCTGAATAATTTGGTCATGAAAATCATATTTTGTTTATTATTTATATTATCTTTTCATATTGAGATGCAGGCAACTGAAAGACAAGCCCTTATTGGTGACAGCATTGCTGTTTTTTACCCGCCGGGATTTAACGCACAGGAAACATTACCTTCCCTGGCACTTGTAAGAGAACCCGGTGAAACTGGTAGTTTGCCGGAGCAATGGAAACTTCATGTTGAATTTTCAAATGTTTGCGGAAAAAATGTAGCTTGCATTCCGGTTTCTCCACATACTGATCTTTATGGAACCGGTGAAGTTAAGGGAAATTTAGTCAGAAACGGTACAAATATTACCCTTTGGAATACTGACAATGTCTGTTACGGGAAATATCACGGTCGACGCTTATATCAATCCCATCCCTGGGTACTTGGGGTTCGGAAAGACGGAACTGCTTTTGGTATAATAGCAGACAATACCTACGAACAGGAAATTACGCTTGGTGATGAAATACGGTTTATCTCTTCGGGACCGCCTTTTCGGGTAATTGTTATAGAGCGTCAGACACCACAACTCATCATGCAGGCCCTGGCCGATTTAACCGGTAAAATGCCACTTCCTCCTTTGTGGAGTTTAGGTTTCCAGCAAAGCCGGTGGTCATATTATCCTGATACCAGGGTAAAAGAAATCGCCGATACTTTTAGATTAAAAAATATCCCCTGCGATGTAATATGGATTGACATTCATTATATGAATGATTATAAGGTGTTTACGTTTTCTTCCGAACATTTTCCAAATCCCGGGCATACAAATGATTACTTACATAAACACGGATTCAAATCAGTCTGGATGATAGACCCGGGGGTAAAAAAAGAAAATGGATATTTTGTTTACGATTCTGGTAATAAAAAGGATGTATGGGTGAAAACTCAGCAAAACGATGATTTTGTCGGGGAAGTATGGCCGGGAGAATGTGTATTCCCGGACTTTACCCAACCCAAAGCCCGCAACTGGTGGGCAAATTTATATAAAGATTTTATGGCTTACGAAGTCGATGGTGTGTGGAATGACATGAACGAACCTTCTGTTTTTAACTTCCCGGGTGGTACAATGCCGGAAGATAATATTCATACGGGAGGGGGCAACCTGCCCCAAGGCACACATGGCAGGTATCATAACGTATATGGTATGCTTATGATAAAGGCTTCGCGTGAAGGAATAAAAAAGGCAAATCCGGATAAAAGACCTTTTATTCTGACACGATCTAATTTCCTTGGCGGACATCGCTATGGTGCTACCTGGACGGGAGATAATGCTGCTACATGGAAACACTTAAAGATGTCGATACCGATGTCACTGAACCTCGGACTTTCAGGTCAGCCTTTTAACGGGCCTGACATTGGTGGATTTGGCGGAAACGCGACACCTGAGTTATTTGGACATTGGATCGCTTTAGGCGCTTTTTACCCTTTTTCACGCGCTCATAGCATGAAAGGCACTGATAACCAGGAACCCTGGTCTTTCGGAGCAGAGATTGAAAATGTATCGAGAATAGCCATGCAGCGACGCTATCGAATTTTACCATACTTATATACTTGTTTCCGAAAAGCTTCCCTGACTGGTGTCCCGGTCATGCAGCCGGCTTTTTTTGCTGATGTCCGTGACCAACAATTACGGGAAGAACAGGAAGCCTTCATGCTGGGTTCTGACTTACTTATTATTCCAAAATGGGCTGAGCAACCAAGGCTCCCTAAAGGAAGCTGGCATAGCATATCTCTTGTAGGCGAAGACAGTGAGAATGATGAATACCAGCCTGATGTGAAAATTCGTCCCGGTAGTATTGTGCCTCTATGCGAAATGATACAAAACACAACCGAATATTCTCTCGACACACTAACTCTTGTCATTGCCCCTGATGAAAACAATGAAGCTACCGGCTGGCTTTATCATGATGACGGCGATGGTTATGGTTTTCGTAAAGGAGATTATTGTTATGTGATGTTTAGTGCGAAAAAAAGAAATAACGAAATAATCATAGATATTCTCAATAAAGAAGGAAAACGCAATCTGAGTACAAAAATATTCAATTTGCAGTTGATAAGTGATGAGGGTGTGACCGAAATCAAAGGAAAAAAACCGGGAGAGTTGAAAATAACAATTAACAATCAATAAAATACATAAAATCATGAACAAAAATATTACAGGAATAATTCTCTTTGCCGATTTATTAGCTATTGCTACCGGGTGTGGTACTCAGGAAAAACAGGACAACAATTCGGAACCGGACCAAAAACCCAATATTTTATTCATCATGAGCGATGATCATGCCCAAAAAGCAATCAGTGCCTATGACACCAGCTTAATTGAAACCCCAAATATTGACAGGATAGCAAATGAAGGGGCTCTTTTTACAAACAGCTTTGTAGCAAATTCAATTTCAGCCCCCAGCCGTGCAACATTGCTAACAGGTAAACACAGCCATATGAATGGAATGAAAGATAACCAGGATACTTTTAACGGTGATCAGTTAACATTTCCTAAATTGTTGCAAAAAGGCGGGTACTACACAGCCATGATTGGTAAGTGGCATCTTAAGTCTCAGCCACAGGGATTTGATTACTGGAACATTCTTAACGGACAGGGAGATTATTATAATCCTGATATGATAAAAATGGGTGACAGCGTTCACTACACCGGATATACAACAGATGTAATTACAGAACTGGCTATTGACGCATTAAATAACCGGGACACGACCAAACCATTTTGTATGCTCTACCACCATAAAGCCCCGCACAGATCATGGATGCCGGACACCACAGATTTATATCTTTTTGAAGATGTGGAATTTCCTCTTCCAGATAATTTCTTTGATGATTATGAAGGAAGAAAAGCAGCCGAAGAAGCTGATATGAGAATTAAGGATATGTTTTATACCTGGGATATGAAATTACAACCAGGCCAATATGAAAAAGAATCGGAAAAAGGCGGTTCAGGCCCAAAACATTTTGATATTATTGAAAAAATGGCTGAAGAGTGGCTTGGCAGGATGACCCCGGAACAAAGAAAAGCCTGGGATGATTATTATTTACCCCGGAATAATGTTTTTACTGAATTAAATCTGAGCGGAAAAGAGTTGGCTAAGTGGATGTATCAGAGATATATTCATGACTATCTGAAATGTGTCGTTTCCGTTGACAGAAATATCGGTAAAATGCTTGATTATTTAAAAAAGAATAATCTTCTTAATAATACACTCATTGTTTATACTTCGGATCAGGGTTTCTATCTTGGAGAGCACGGCTGGTACGATAAGCGTTTTATGTATGAAGAATCATTCCGCACACCTTTACTAATGAGATATCCTGCTGAAATCGAATCAGGAAAAAAAATTAATAAGCTTGTCCAGAATATTGACTACGCCCCGACTTTTCTCGATCTTGCAGGTGTTGATATTCCTGGGGAAATACATGGAAAATCGCTGCGGCCCTTATGGAACAAGGATGATAACGAATGGCGGGATGCATTGTACTACCATTATTATGAATACCCACATGGCTGGCATTATGTAAACAAACATGATGGTATCCGCACCAAAAGGTATAAGTTAATTCATTTCTATAAAATGGGTATTTATGAATTATATGACCTGAAAAACGATCCCAATGAAATGAGCAATCTTTATGGTAATGATGAATACCAACAATTGGCTGATTCACTCAAAACTGAGCTCAAAGAAATAAGAGAGTATTACAATGTCCCTGATAAATTTTATAAAAATGATTAAGAATTGCTTAATACCTTTTCTGCTTTTCTGCTTCTTCATTGAAGCTTTGACCGTTCGGGCCGAAGTAAAATTATCTCCCCTGTTTGGTTCTGGTATGGTTTTACAGAGAAACGAGGAGATACAGATATGGGGCAAAGCGGATAAGAGTGAGACAATAAAAATCACGTTCAACAATAGTACTTATTATACAACCTGTAAAGACTCAGCCTGGCTCATTACAGTTCCGCCCATGAAGGCTGGCGGACCCTTTACAATGGTCATTGAGGGTACAAATCGTATTGTCCTTAACAATATTCTTATTGGTGATGTCTGGATATGTTCAGGTCAGTCAAATATGGCCTGGACAGTTGCCAATAGTAAAAATGCAGAGAAAGAAATTGCAAATGCAAATTATCCGGAAATCAGATTTTTTAAGGTTCCTGACACGGTATCTCTGCATAAACTGGATGGTTTGGAAAATGCAAACTGGCAGATATGTACATCCGGGACAGTCAGTGATTTTTCGGCAGTAGGGTATTTCTTTGGCCGAAATATCCATCAGTCGCAGGATGTGCCGGTTGGGCTGATTAACGCCAGTTGGGGCGGAACACTTATTGAATCATGGATGAGCGAAGAGGCCATCAGTCATTTTCCTGAGTATAAATCTGCCTTGCAAAACAGAGACAAAGTTAATCTTTCTGAACTGTTAAAGGAAAAACTGGCCAAAAAGGAAGAAATACTCAACATGGTTTCGAACAGAAAGGGCATTATTGACGGGGAAGCTGTTTGGGCTTCAGAGGATTATGATGATTCTCACTGGCGATTCATGAACGTGCCGGGTTTATGGGAACATAAAGGGCTAACTGGCCTGGACGGGATTGTCTGGTACAAGAAGACAATTGACCTGCAAAATATCCCTGAAACAAATGAGCAGGCTGTTCTTTCACTCGGTAAAATAGATGATAATGATAAAACCTGGCTCAACGGTAAATTTGTGGGAGAAACCAATAAATACAACCAGCCCAGAGAATATAATATTCCGGCTGGCGTATTGAAGAAGGGCACCAATACCATAACAGTAAGAATAGAGGATACAAAGTATGGCGGCGGTTTTTGGAGTGAGGCTAATGAGCTGTACCTTGCTGCCGGTAAAGATACCATTAGCATTGCAGGCGAATGGAAATACAATATTAGTCCTGAAAACCTCGAAGTATCGATAGAAGTTCTTGGCCCGAATGACTATCCAACGGTTTTATATAATGGTATGATTTATCCGCTCAGAAAAATGGCAGTTAAAGGGTGTATCTGGTATCAGGGTGAAGCAAATACAAACAATGCAGCCATATATGGTCGATTATTTCCGGCAATGATCAAAGATTGGCGGAAGACTTTTAACAATGACAGTCTTGCATTTCTTTTTGTCCAGCTTGCCAATTACAAGCAAGCCTGCGAAAAACCCTGTGAGAGCGACTGGGCTGAATTGCGTGAAGCACAGGCTCAGGCTTTGTCTCTGCCATTTAGCGGAATGGCTGTGACCATTGATATCGGCGAAGCAGGTAATATTCATCCGAAAAATAAACAGGATGTTGGGTACAGGCTTTCTCTGGCTGCACGAAAGGTGGTGTATAACGAAGATGTAATCGCTTCCGGTCCTGTACTGAAAAATACAGTTGTCTCGGGAGACACCGTCATTTTAGAATTTAACAGTGTTGGTGATGGTTTGAAAACTCATCCCGCTTCCGATACATTAGAGGGATTTCAGATTGCCGGTGAAAACTGCAATTTCGCCCTGGCCCGGGCAAAGATTAAAGGAAAGACCCAGGTAATGATTTTCGCTGAGGGGGTGAAAAATCCGAAAAAAATCAGGTATGCATGGGCTGACAACCCGGAGAAAGCAAATCTTTTCAATTCGGAAAACCTGCCGGCATCTCCTTTTCGAATTGTATTAGAATAATGGGAGGAGTCCGCTCTAAAAGTATTGTTTTTGTCCCGACTGAGATAACGTCATTTGACTTTGAAAATGTCAAGCTGACTTTATCTGAATTTGTGACATATGCTTGATAACCAATGTTTATTTTTTTTAGCAGTCATATGGCACAAACTATAGCCGGGACAAATAACCTGTAGTCTGGCAACAAAGAGGCTTTTGGGAGTGGATTCTTGGATTCATTTATATGAAAATTGCTTTGTCCCTCTCATACAGGAATAGATGTATATATTTGTCATAAAGAAAACACTTTATTTTTTGGAAGTGGCTTTAAGAAGGCTCCAGGTTCGAGGCTTGGACATTTTGAAAATCAAGGAGTCCCGATATAGATTTTGTAAGGTTTTTGGAACAAAAACCAACAAAAATCATAATCGGGATGACTGTTTTCAGAATGTACGTAACGAAGAACTTAGCGAAACGATCTCATGTTTACCCTCGATATATTCGGGGCTTGCCCTCGATTATATCGGGGCCTGCCCTTAATAAAATCGGGGCATACAATTAAAAAAAATGGCATTTTTCATGAATAAAAGTAGTTTACAGTTTTCACTTACCCCGGGCTTCAGCCCGGGGATTATTGCCTTTCCACTCTCTTCTGTCCGTTGCAAAGCGATGAATAGAGGAGAGAGGAGGTGTATGTTGTTTTTCAACCCCTGGCCGAAGAGCGTGGTAAGTGAATTAGGAAGTGTAAATTATTATTAAAAAATGCCAAATTTTATGAATAAATTGGCGTTTTCTTATAGCCACTAATTAAATAAAAAAACACATAAAATGAATAAAGCATATGAAAAAAATCGTATTATTTACAATCAGCATTTTAATATTTTTTAGCACAAGTGCCACCGAATTACATGTTGGTGACGGTCAGACATACAGTACTATTCAGGAAGCCGTGGATGAAGCATCAAAAGGGGATGTTATTGTTATACATCAGGGAATATACCGGGAAGAAGTTCGAATTCATACAGACGGGATAACCATCCGGGCCAATGAGGGTGATGAAGTTATTGTTAGCGGGTGCATACCTTTACTTGACTGGACAGACATGGGCAATGGCATTTACAGTACAACCATGGACTGGGATGTAACTGAGGCAAATTCAGCCAACCAGGTTTTTATTGATGGTGTAATGATACACAATGCGCGCTGGCCTAACCGTACCGGGGATTTGGTAATGGATTTTGAAGAAGGAATTATTGATGACGCAGATGATGCAGTAGCCTTTTCAGGGGGAAGCGATCCGGGGTATGACAAAAAAATCAGTGTTTACGATGATTCTATAACCAATGAACCTGCTGAAAGATGGGTAGGGGCGAATATATATATGAATTTGTCTAATCCGACGCACCGGAAAGACGGACAGGGCAACACCGGTGAAGTGTTGAGCATAGATGGAAATAAAATTACCGCAGCCGGGAAAGGGTATCGCAGTTACGAGCAGATGGATAACTGGGGCATAGATACAGATACAAGATATTATCTGTATAATCCTACACCTGAAGCTGTTGAAGCCACCGGCGGTGTTACCGCTTTACTTGATACAACGGAATGGTGGAAAAACGGGAATACCCTTTATGTAAAAACACCGGATGGTAATCCGCCGGCTTCTGATCCTGACGGAGATAACCTGGTCGAAGCGAAAAAAAATGTGTTCGTTTTCAGACCTGAAGAAGACGGCACTTTTAGTGATGTTACAATAAGAGATTTAAAAATTTTTGCCGCTGCCATAACAACTGAAGAGAATTATTGGAACCAGGGCGGAATTTCGTCAGCAGAAAATAATCTATTCGATAATCTTGATTTTGAATATATTCACCATACTGAAAATTGTGCCGGAGATTGGCAGGTACAATGGAATGGAAAATCCGGATTTATTCTCAGCGGTGAAAATAATGTTATAAAAAACACTACAATTGTGTACAGCGCGGCTTCTGCAGTTTCGATACTCGGAAAAGCGAACAGGCTTTTCAACTGTGTCATCCATGATGTAAACTACATGGTAACCGAGTCAGGTGCTGTAAATTTCAATACAAGGAAAACATCAAGCACTGATCACGAGGTAGCTTACTGCTCAATTTATAATACAACTCATGCCGGAATTTCGATGAGGAATATTAAAAACGCTGATGAAAACAAACCGGGGGTTGCCCGTTTTCATCATAACCTGCTTTACAACTGTACTTCAAGAGCATTTGATGCCGGATATTTTGACGAAGCCGGTGAGAATAAAAACTGGCTGCGTATTGACCATAATGTCTTATATGGGGCTCCTGACGGCATAAGAATAGGAATTTATGTTGATTATGGTGATGTACATTCAACAAAAAATCCCAGGGAAGCAGAATATTTACCTGCCAGATTTATTATTGATCATAATGTTGTTTACGATATTGGTTTTGCCATTGGGGTGAATGCTGCTGATGATTTAAAGATTTTTAATAATACGGTTTTGCAATCAGATTGGTCTGCTTCAAGGGCAATTGGTAATGGAGTGTTACTGGACGAACATGCAAAAAATTCCATCGTACAGAACAATATCTCAGAAATAGATGATGCCTGGTCAATTAACGGGACTGTTTCGCATAATCTTAATCCTGAAAGTGACGATATTAAGAATTCTTATTTCGTTGATGCTGCCAACGGTAATTTTATGATTACTGAAGATGCTGTGAATGCAATTGATGCCGGAATTAATATTCCGGGATATGATGATGTATATATTAAATCACCTGATTTGGGTGCTTATGAATTTGGTTTGCCAAAATGGTCGGCAGGTGCTGCTGATAAATCCTTTACATTGACAATCATATCAGAAAACGGGAGTGTGAATTACAAATCAGGCTCTGAATTTCCGGACGGAACACAAATTGTTTTAAAAGCTCAGGGTGAAAAAGGGTATGGCTTGTCTGAGTGGTCGGGCGATGCTTCCGGAAATGAAAATCCCCTGCTTGTTTCAATGGACAGTGATAAAACCATCACAGCAAATTTCACAAGCGTACCAACCTATTCATTTACTGTGAATGCTGATGAGAATGGCACCACCGCAATTTATCCTCAGGCCGGTTCTTACAATCAGGGTGATGATGTGCAGATTACGGCAAATCCGACAGTGAGCGAGATATATGAGTTTGATAAATGGACCGGCGATGTAAGTTCCGGGAGTGAGATGGATAATCCCCTGCGCCTCATCATGGACGGGGATAAAAGCCTTACTGCCAATTTTAAGCGTCAACAATTATGGTATGAATTTACAGATGTATCATATATTAACACTTTTGAAGGTAAGACCCTAAATAATGTGGAAATTAGCTGGAGAAATAACGGAGATTTTTCTGAAATTAATTTTAGGCAAAGTGACAGGTTAACAATGAACAATGTTGGCATAAAAGATGATAAAATAATACACGAATTCCTGGTAAATACAATTGATATCTCTTCTTATCCGAAATTACATCTTAAAGCAATGGCAAGAGAAGAGATTACACTCATTGTGAATATATATGATCACGATGGCAATAGTACAAATTCAGTGCATTTTATCGAATTTGTCGGTGAGTATGAATCCAAAGAATATATTGTTGATTTCTTTGATGCGGATATTGACCTGACTAAAGTGAGTAAAATAGAGTGGGGGGTTGGTGATGTTGCAGCCGAAAATGAGACCAGGATCATTTTTGAAGCATTGGCTCTTGGAACACAACTGGAAAAAACAGGCATTTCTGATAAAATTCATGTTGAAGATTCACCCGGAATTTTGGTTAATAGTAGTTTTAGTGAACATGTCCTGATTAAAACAAATAACTTTGAGCATCATAAATATCTGGAAATTTTTGATCTACAGGGCAGATGTGTTTACAGGCAGGAGACAACTCAGAATATTTTTTATATATCAAAAAATATTTTTCCCTGTACCGGAATCTTTTTTGTAAAAGTACATGACAGAAAAAGGAACTTAACCAAAAAGGTTTTTGTCGATTTATAATTCCTAACCCGGACAAGCCGGAATAGATTAACATTTTTTAACCTTTTTGGGTTTGAGCGATAAACCTGCCGGCGTGCTTGCACCCGGCAGCGTTGTAAATTACATTTTCTGCCAAAAAATACAAGAAAATAGGAATTAAGATAATAAACAGAACCATCATTTATTTTATACGAAGGAAACATGATGATTGTAATCATCAATCGCTACATGTAACTAATTGATTTAATGTGTTTCGCAAATTAGTTGTATGGTAGTTGAAAAGGAGGAATATGGTTACCTTTTAAAAGTAAAGTATAAACCGGGAAATGAAAAATGCCATTATTTAAGAGTATAATTTCTGAACTCAGTAAATTCGAAAGATAAAGGCGCAAGGCATCGTTTAATCCAGGAGTCCCGACATACTTGATGTCGGGATGAGGAGTTAAACGATGCATTGTAACGCATAGATGTCGGAAATTACTGCGTTCAGAATTTATCCAAGAGATTACTGCCTGTTGCACGAATTTTATAATAAGTAATTAAAAATGAGCGAGTTATGAAAATAAGAAAAAATGTATTTTTGTTAGCATCCGTATGTCTCGGATTTTTATTGACTTCATGCGAAAAGGATGAAACTGATGACGATATTCCGGCAGATACTAAGCCGGAGACAGAAAAACCTACTGTTTATACAACGGAAGCAACACTTATTATGGCCCAATCGGCTGTCTTAAATGGTTATTATTGTATCGAAGATAAGAAAGAAATCATTCAAATAGGATTTTATCTTGCTTCTCACTCTAATCCTTCTGAAGAAGACACTGTCATTGAGCAGGAGTTACAGGAAAATGGTGATTCCCTCTTTTCCTGTTCATTCACTGGTTTGGATACCAGCCGGTTATATTATTTCAGGGCGTTTTTGGTAAGCAGCCAGGGAACAACCACAGGAGAAGAGCTCAACTTTAAAACAAAAAACGGGCGGGTAAACCTTTCTACAATCGCCCCGGTTGAATTGTCCGCATCAATACTTTTGAGCGGAGGAGAAATTTTGGAGAATGGTGGCAGGGATATTATTGAGACTGGTATTTGCTGGAATACCTCTGAAAATCCGTCTGTCGGTGATAATAAAATAGTGAGCCAAAGTGATAGTGCGAAATTTTACGCAGAAATACAGGGTAAAGATGGGACAACCATTTATTTCAGGTCTTATGCAATTACCGAAGACAAGCCGTTTTATGGCAATGAATTCAGTCATACATTCAGGTTTATTGTTGATAAACGTGATGAAAAATTGTATAAATATATACAAATAGGCGAACAGTTTTGGCTGGCTGATAATATGGCCTGGGTTCCCGAAAAGCTATGTCCGGCGGATGAGGATTGTGGTTTTTGGGCCGCAAACAACGGGGGACAAGATTCTGTAACAATAACCTCAAAAAATGACAATTATAAACAATACGGTGTATTATACAATTTCGACCAGGCCATGAATGCCTGTCCGGAGGGATGGGAAATACCAACCAGTTATGACTGGCAGGAACTTTTTGATTATATGAAGGATCAGGGGTATACAAAAAATGCCGGTAAAGCCCTGAAGGCTGTTGACGGATGGGAAGAAGGTGGCAACGGAACAGATGCCTTTGGTTTTAATGCACTGCCTACCGGCTACCGTGACTATGTTAGCCGGGAGATTATTAATTCCGGGACCGGCACTCTTTTTTGGTCTGAAACGGCCAATGCAGGCGAAGGCATACATGCGCGTTCATTGGACTCTGACTCTGATGAGTCGGGAGGATATGCAGCATATCGTTCTGACGGGTGCACCGTCAGGTGTGTAAAGTCAGAGAAATAGAGGTATTAGTCTGCATGAAAAACCTCTTCCATTGTGGCCCACCATTCGCCATCTTTCCTGTTTTTAACAGGTATCTGGCACGGATCGGTCAGTTTCCACCAGGCTTTGGTTAGTGAATCCCTGGCCATCCGTTCCATGTCAGCAGCAAAATCATCCCCCGTATATTCAAAATAGCTAAATAACAAGCTGTCTTTCAAGAATATTGAGTAATTCTGAATGTTGCATTCTTTAATCTTTTTTAAAACTCCAGGCCACGGATTTGTGTGCAATGCTTTATACTCTTCAGTTTTTTCCGGTTTAATTTTGATTATCATACCATATCGCTGAATTTTAGCATCTGTGTTTTGATTTTTTCCCTGGTTTTCTTTCTGCCTTTGGGTGCATGAAATGACAGTCAATATTGCCAATACAACGAATAACAACATTGACAAATGATCTGAAATCAGTTTTTTTTGCTTCATAACAGCTTTCATTTTAGGGGCGAACTCATTTTATCTAAACATATAATAAAGTACAATCATCAAAACAAGTAATGCCGCAGAAAGTAACCGTGGGTCACCAATACCCGACATTTTACCTTTGGTAATAAAATCCAGTGGCTTTTTAAGGGTTACCTGGCTTGTTTGTTCCATATCCGGTTTTGGTGTGAGAAAGGATATTATGATAAAAAGAAAAACACAAAACACAAATAACCACCAGGCCTTCATCAAAAAATGAATTCCCAGTACCTCGGCAATATACCTTTGACCTGAAATCGGCTCAAAATCTATGATAAATGAAAGTATTCCGAGTATGAATCCACAGATCATCGTATATAATCCTGCTTCTTTTGTTCCCCGCTTCCATACGATACCAATTGCCAGTACACTTGCTATGGGAGGTGATAAAACAGCCAGCAAATCATTGATTGCAATAAATAAAGTCGGAAATTTTTCAATAAGAGGTGACCAGGCAACTGCAATGGCAATCACAGCAACAATTGTTATTCTTCCGATTATAACCAATGTTTTGTCTTTTGTTTGTGGCGATATTTTTTTCACGATATCCATTGCCACTAATGTTCCCGAACTATTTAATGCGGCAGCTATGGTGCTCATTAGTGCAGCCATTAAAGCAGCAGCCATCAATCCTTTTAAACCCACAGGCAATACTCTTACAATGAGTTCGGGCAGGGCATAATCAGGATGCGCAATATCATTTCCGAATAAGATGTATGCAAATACACCCGGAAAGACCATAATGAACACAGGCGTTATTTTAATAAAACCCGCAAAAACAGGGCCAGCCTGTGCATCTTTGAGGGTTTTCGCCCCCAAAACCTTCTGAACAATGGTTTGATCTGCACACCAATAACTTAATCCTAATACAGGATACCCCAATAATACTGTCCACCAGGGTAATGGGCTATTCCCGGAAGAGTGAATCATACTGAGTTGTTCTGTTTTGCAGGCCGCTTTAATATCTTCCCATGAATAAATGCCAACATCGGAGAGTTGTGAGTATGCTAAAATCAGCATAATTGAAGCTCCGATTATCAGGATCAGGGTTTGAATTGTCTCTGTGATTACAACTGCACGCAGTCCGCCGGCAACAGTATATATTAGTGTTGCACCGGCAATAACAAGAATGGATGTGTATTTGTTTATACCAAAGAAATTTTCAAAGACCACAGCGCCGGCATACAGACTAACACCTATATGAACAAACAAAGCTAAAACAAAAGTAATGACCGCAAGCATAATCCTAACCTGTGGTGAATATCGCTTTTCAAAAAATTCAGGTAGTGTAGAAATCTTTGATTTAAAATAGAAAGGAGCAAAAATTAGCCCTAATATGATAAGTAAGAATGCAGCCATCCATTCAAAATTACCCCACACCAGGCCGTCACTAAATCCCTGACCGGCCAGGCCCACCATTTGTATGGTGGAGATATTTGCGGCAAAAAGCGCTGCACCAACCATTGGCCATCGTAATGAATGACCTGCAAGAAAAAAACTGTCGCTTGAAGAGGTTTTTTTTAGACCGGTCATTAAACCGATGATCAATATCAGGAATAAGTATGCACCTATTATTATTAAATCTGTTGTCCCCACCTTTTATGAATTATGAATTATGAATTTTCAATTTTCAATTATTTTTCTATTTTGCTCTGTATAAAACTATTTTACATTTTCGGGGTTGTAATTCAACGTCTTTATGAATGTAATTGCCGTATATATCTATGTATTCAAAATCAGGATTTAGTTTGAAGCTTTGGGGTTTCCCGGTTTCATTGATAAAGATTTTGCTTTTCGGAAATTGTTTACCGTCTTTTTCTGTTGTAACAAACACTGAATTAAGGTCTTGTCCCGATTCTTCCTGCCATCCTTCTAAGGTGAGGTCAAGTGTGGTTTTTCTGATTTGCTCAAGCATGCCTTTTCTTATATGAAATTTTTCATTTGGACTTATATAATAGTTACTGTCAATTCTTCCGGGTTCAATTCTTGTTCCCCGCCGGGCACCGACAGTTAAGGTTGATTTTCTGTTATATGTATTGAAGAAAACATTATGAACCACTTCATGATTTAACCTGCCCAACAGTTCGGATTGAGATATAGTAATTGCAGATTTGTTGCCGTAACATACATTATTTCTCACGGTATGCAACCTGTTTTTATCATTCAGGAGTATTCCGCTGCCGGTATTTATAACAATATTATTCTCAACAATAAATTTGCTGCTACGAGCATCAAGATATATCCCGTTGTTTATTTTATGATCAGTGGGTGAACTTTCTGTATTTCCAATGCAATTCATAAATATATTGTCGCGAATAATACTGCTGTGCGTATATTGCATGTTAATTCCATCACTAACATCTACTCCGTATGTATGAATCAACCCTCCGTCGTTCAGGGTAATAAGTCCGTTTTTCAGAATGTTTTTTTCAAAAATATTGTGGATACCGTCCATGCGTACCGACAGGAATCCGGTACTGTCGATATAATTATTACGGATTACATTGTCGCGTGATAATTGTTCGTACCTCAATCCCAATTCCTCAACATTTTCAATTCCAATACCTATTGCACCATTAATGCCATTGACTCCATATCCCGGAATAAGGCCGATATTCCTTACCTGGTTGTTCTCAACAATACTGTTTTGCACCGCTATTAAGCGAATTCCCGAACCGGTAATATCATACAGGTTATTATCAGCGATAACTAAACCATGACCTCCATTCATAAGAAAAAGACCAATTACACCTATATTGCGTATAGTACAATTCCTGATATTTATATTATCGTTATGTCCCTCAGCCTGAATTCCGTTATTTGTATACCCCTCAATGTTTAGCCCCTGAATATGAATGTTGGAAACATTTTCTCCTATAATAATACCGTTGGGAATATAACTGCCGTATAGTTGAATATTTTCGGGGTTAACATCAGACATGAAATAAACTTTCTTTTCTTTTGCCGACCAATACCATTCATTATTCACATCAAGAAATTCTTTTTTGTTGTCCAGATAATAACCAAATCCCTTTTTGCAGTAGTAATTTTTAAATGAAGTATGAAACAACATGGAGTCGAATTGTATTTTATAATCAGAAAAGTCAATGGCATTTCTGTACTCATAGCTCCAGTTAGTAGAACGTAATCGGACTCTTGCTCCTGTTATTACTTCTTTTTTTAGTTTTTGATCGATGTCTGTGAGATAATCAATTCCGCCTCCTTCCATTGTAAAAAAACCGGAATTTGGTTCGCGTGCGCTGATCATTATCTTATTATTCAGGTAAAGGTCCTGAATTGCTTTTTCGCAGGGGGCTTCAAGCATGCTATTGCCTGTGTTTTTAATTCCGGTTATAACAGTTGACCCCGATATTGTAGCTTTGTTGTCGCCCCCGTAAGTGGTCAACAGTATTGGTTTTTCTTTTGTTCCCGGGAACTTTAGCCGGATTGTGCCGGTAAATCTGTCGCCCGCTTTAAAAAATATTCTATCCCCTGCCTCTATCCGGAGACTGTTTAGTTTTTGTATGGACTGAATACTTTTTTCAGGCGATAACCCGCTTGCCTTGTCATTTCCATCGCTTGAAATATAATAATCTTTTGCTGTTAAATTATTCATTAACAGTAGTAAAACTAATGTAATGGTGAGGTAAATTACTTTTTGTTTATTTTTCATATGCTAAACGATTCAAAATTAATCAATATATTACTATGACAAATCTATTATATTTCATGTTAAGAACAAATGTTCCTTTCGTTTTATTTAGTACCTAACCCGGACAAGCCGGAATAGATTAACATTTTTTAACCTTTTGGGGTTTGAGCGCTAAACCTGCCGGCGTGCTTGCACCCGGCAGCGTTGTAAATAATATTTTCTGCCAAAAAATATAAGTAAATGTAAATTAAGCGCCTAAAAGAAATCGTCAGGATCAAGGCTTTTGACTCGACTCTGTTGAGATGAATCCTCATCTCGACTAAAAATTGTTTTTTCTACGCTGCTGCAAATTGTTAAAACACTCATTTACATAAGTAAAATTAGCTTAAAAATTAGTGTAACTAAGAAAAATCTCATATCTTGAGAACATCATAAAAGTAATTGTTCAGGTAAAGAAAGCTGTTTTTTGAATGAATTCATAAATATAATATTAAAAAATTTCAAAAGAACCGGTTCGTTCATAACCGGTTCTTTTGAACTACATTTTTTTTATTGCTTTATTATTGCTTTCATCGTTTTGGTCTCATCTGTAATTACCATAATAAAGTATATTCCGTTTTTCAGTTGAGAAATGTCAACAACAGGGTTTTTAGCAAAGGTGTTTACCTTCAGTAATTTTTGCCCGTAAACATTGATTACTTCCACTGCATATACGATACTTGTACTACGAATATACAAAGACTTATGTGCCGGATTGGGACCAATTTTGATATCCTCTCTTTCAACAGATTGTATTCCTGTGATTATTGCAGAAACGACATTACTTTCAACAGAAACCATATCACCAGCATAAGCTTTAACTGTATAATTATAAGTACCATCAGCCAAATCATTGATTTCATAACTTGTTTCTGTGATGTCTGCAATTTCTTTGTCACCACTGAATATTTTGTAGCCGTCGGCATTACCAACTGCTTCCCAGCTTAAAATTACTGCATTACCTGAAACATCAGATGAAATTTCAGGTGCGGAGATTTCAGAGATGGTTAGCACAATTTCCAGCGGGTCTGAAAAATATGAACGAACGTCACCCTCACTATATGCCATTACTTCATATGTGTAGAGTTCATTCAGCATTACATCAGAAATTGTAATTGTGTTATCTGTTACGCTCTCAGATAATTCACCATTAATATAAAAGTAATAACCTGTGGCTGATTCAACTTCATCCCAGGTGAAAGTAATATCATTTCCTTCTTCGGTGTAACTGAAGTTCGTGGGTGTGGCAGGTTTTGTATAACCTTTAACATCCCCGCCTTCAAGAAGTTCAATTGTTCCGTATCGCCAGGCATCCCTGTAAATCAGATCATCTTTATCTATCCAGGCCAACTGATCACGGTTGACATTTTCGGCATCATCAACATCATTTATTTTCACATCCAGACCTATCATCTTCCCTGGTTCAAATTTCTCAATCCGGAGAGAATCGGACTTTATTTTAAATTCAACAACATAACCATCCTGTGTAGTCTTAAATCCGTAATCATATCCGGGGGGATTTCCCCAGCCGGGAGCAATTCTGCCCATTAGGCCTTCTCTGTCAAAACCTGCACCTATAGATATTAAACCAGGCTCACCTTCCGGAGCCACTTCTTTCCTGTTTTCCGGATCAATGTAAAGATTTATATGGTCCGAATTGTTTTTACTGTCCGGACTGTTGACCAGTGCATCATCTTTAACAACACCTAAAACATAAAGGAAATCTTCTTCCCAATATATTTTGAAGTATCCACTCAGATCATTTTCATCTGTCACATCATATGGAGCGAGGCTTTCAGGATCAACTACAGTGGCAATATCAAATTGGGTCTGTTCTTCCCATTTTTCGTCAATTTCACCGTCTATAGTAATAATTTCAGGTGCAGGCATACCTTCAACAGTTAATGTATTCCAGGTTGACGGATCGCTCCAGGCTGAACCGGCAGGCTCTATAATTTTCAACTGTTCTCCAGGCTTGTCCATATCACGAACCTGTATGCGGAAACCTATTTCAGTATCTTCATAAAAATTGGCAGGTGATAAGTTGTCATCTGCTTTTGTCAGAAATTCTATGGGTATACCAATTTCCTGAAGGTATCCATTGTCTGTTTCAACCAGTTTTATTGTCAGACCCATTCCGGTCAAACCCTGCTGATATGTCGTTCCCCAGGTATCTGAAGTAACACCGGGAACATTTTCCAGGTCAGGGAAAATACCTATTACGTTCGGTGAACCGGAAGCTCCAACCTCATAATAATTGTCACGGAAAATACGTAATTGAAAATCATTGTCATCGTATTTCGTATTTTTTGCATTATCTGTATCAAAGAATAGCTCCGTTAAATCAACCAGGTAAAAAGCCTGGTCCTCATACCCTGCACTATTGAGTACAGCAGCAGTATCATCCTTTACTTCAACTAATGCATAGATATTTTCAGCATCACGTGCCAATTTATAAGTAGCTTCTAAATCCGGGGCAACAAAATCTGTTTCAAAAGTATGAGCCTCTACTGCCCCCCAGTCACTCATGTCGCCGTCAACAGTAATTGAATGAACAGATATATCTGCTGAAGTCGAAGCAGGGTCTAAAACATCATCGCTTAATGTGGCTACACCTGCCATAGCAAAAGAAACACCTTCCCAAAGGTGGGTGTCCGACGACCAGTAACCGCGTGTGACTTCACCAAAGTTGGGATAATTACCACCATCGGGGTCAGCATCATTATCCTGTATGTTTACATCTATCTTAAATGATTCGGGGGCACCGGTCAAATCATTGCCCTCAGCATCGTTGAGTGAGCTCCAGGTAATATAGCCTTCAATCACATATCCTTCATCATTCAGTACTGTAACAGCATTGTAACCTGTATTATTGTTGTGCAGGTAACCTTTTGATGGATAAGGAGAATCAAGCAAACGACATGGTACCTGGTGAATTCCTATAGCGTGGTCTCCGCTGATATTATTACTTTCGCTTATTGCATCACCAACTTTAATATACCACTCAACCTGGTCAGCAGCCCAGTGATCATTAGGATACACAGCATCGTCTGTTACCTCAGCGAGGAAGTACAATGCCGTATCATTCCAGGCTACTTTAAATTGTGCGGAAAAATCACCGGCATCAACAGGTTGAGCATTTAAATAGTTCGCAACAGCATTTGCCTCAGCTTTCTGCCATGCTCTTTCATCGGCAACACCGTCAATGGTAATGGCATTAATTTTTGACAGGATAATTGTTTTAGCTTCCTGTCCTTGCAATTTACCATTAAAGTATATACATATACTTATAATGATTAAGACTAAAAATTTTAAAAGTACTTTTTTTTTCATAGTAATTTGAATTAATTTTAAAAAGTTGTAATTAGAAAATTATTATAACGGGAATAGTAGGTGTAAATAAGATTTTATTATTCCCGGAATCTACATAAAAAATGGCTCGACTCCGGAAACTCCATTTATAGTCAAATTCTGCGTTTTTGAGTCTCTGAGTTGAGACGAAAATTTTTCTCTGGAGTAATCGCATAAATTGAAACATCATGATTTTTAATGTCATCATAAGTTAAAGTTCCGGACTTTAATGGAAATTATATATTACTCATTACCATAATAACAGAATTATTTTCCGGTAAATATTTTATAATTAAAATGTTATTATAAACGGCAAATAGTTATATTTTCACGGAAAATGGTTTTGCTTTTTATTCATGAATCCAATCCTAAGAAACACTATTACTTCTCCGGAGATTATTTCGACAAGTTGACGAAACAGAATTCTGTTTCCCTGGCAGTAAGATTTTCGTGAAAATCAACAACGCAGTGTTTAGCTATAAGAGGATTTTTAGGAGTAGACTCATTTATGTGGCAATTTTTGTTCACCAGAAACTTAAGATACAAGATTTCCTCTTGTCAGATTTTTAAATTAAATGGTGTAGCATAAAAAATCTTTTCATCAAATATTTAGCTATGGTATTTAGGCGACTGTAAAGGACTGAATATTAAACATATAGCATATTTTTAAGGTGAATATTTTATTGTAAATCAGTTTGTTAGTATCGTAAAAAAAGCATATTTTTACAAAAAATCGGGGTAAACCCGGAGATTTTTTTGCATAAGAAATCAACAAACTCATGATGAATATTAACGATCAATTTCACGGGAAAGGGGTTTTATATATAAATGTCTTATTAAAATGTAGGCTTACAGTTTTTTTGATTTTCTTTATCCTCAAAGGATTTAGTCAGGACCTTACTTTCCGGCCAATTCAAATCCCTTCCAAAAGAGTTAACTGCATGATACAGGATAAAGACGGTTGTATCTGGCTGGGAACATCGGACGGCTTAATAAAATATTACGGAAAATCATACAAGACTTATGTTCATATACCTGAAATTCAGAATAGTCTAAGCAGCAACAAGGTGCAGGATATTGCTGAAGATTCACTTCATAATATTTGGATTGCTACAAATTATGGAGTTAACCGGCTGAATTACGTGTCCGGGGAAATAAGGCGTTTTTTCCCGGACTCTGTTTCTTACAGTTCTTTCAGCAACGATGTACGTGATGTTATCATTGATGATGCGAATATTGTCTATTTAGGTACCGAAGACGGTTTATACAAAGTAACAGTAGATGCAGAGGATTCAATTCATTGTAAAAGATGTGCAACTGATACAATAATTAACTCAACAGGTAAGCAATTCTCAATTCATGAACTATATCAAACATCTGACGGCACTATTTGGACAGGGACCTGGTTTCATGGCCTGTGTAAACTTGAAAAAGACATGGATACGGTTGTATCTTGTATGCCATCAATAAAAAAAACGACTAAAAAGATGTCCATATATACCATTGAGGAATCAGATCCGGGAATTCTTATATTAGGCACTTTTCAAGGTAAGTTTCATTTCTTTGATACACAAAAGAATATATTTATTCATAAAACTGAATTGATGCGTTTCATAAAGCAGGAAGATTTAGAGAACAGTCATATCAATTCAATTGTGAAGGACAGACGGGATCATTTATGGATTGCCTCAGGAAATGGACTTTATGTTGTTGATTATAAGAATTTAAAACTTGTTTATTCATCTGATATCTATAGACACAAAAATAATGAGATAACAAACTATAAAGATCAGGCCAGTATGATATATGAGAGCAGGGAAGGTATTGTTTGGGTGTCTTATCAGGATATTGGTCTGGAGAAATATAATCCTAATATATTAAATTTTGAGAAATACCGGGTTTCTCTAAAAAAGAAAAAAGCCACACGTGATTATATCACTGAAATAATTGAACATAATGATAATCTTTGGTTGGGAACCTGGGGCGGAGGACTCATTCAGGCCGACAGAGCAGGTAATATTTTAAAGCGTATTACCTTTGGAAACCTTTCAAAAACAAATGATATTAATATAATAAAAGATTTTTGTCAGGTAACATCCGGACATTTATTTCTCGGTACTAAAAATGGTCTGATACACTATGATCCTTTTAAAAATATTGTCTTAAACCATTACACCGCTGATTCTTTGAGCAGTGTTATCCTTTCCGACAATTCAATATTTCGGTTATATAATGAGGGAAACGATATCATTTGGATAATAACCCAGGAAGAAACCCAGAAACTGAATACAATCCACAATAAATTGATAAGCGATAAATCTGTTGAAGTCGCCAATTCAGGGAAGTCGTATGTTGTGTTTAAGGATGTTGACAAAAATTATATTTTTGGATTTGATAACAAGTTTATCTTTTATGATACGAATACTGATACAGCAACAACCTACTTTTACAATCCCAATAAACAAAACACATTTTGTGCCGGCTCTGTAAAATGTATTATGCAGGACACTGATAAAAAATATTGGATTGGCACACAAGATGGCCTGAGTTTATTTGACAAAACCAAAAATATTTTTACAAATTTTTATCAGAAAGACGGATTATCTTCAAACATGATACTGGATATTCTTGAAGATAAGCATAATCATGTCTGGATATTAACAAATAATGGTTTATCTAAATATGACAAGCAGAACAGGTTTTTTGTTAATTATGGTGAAAATGATGGTTTATCAAATAAGGCAAATAATATACGGATGAATAAACTTGGCTATTTTTATATTACTGATGAAAATGGCTTTTATTATATTCATCCGGATAGCTTGCACCAAAATACCAAATCTTCCCGGGTCTATATAACAGAATTTTTAATGTCCGGACAGAAAGTACCGGTTGATCAACATCCTTTAAATAGCATTGATATTCAATATAGAAATAAGATAAGCTTAAAATATTATGAAAACAATATTGGATTTGTTTTCCATGCATTTGATTACACTTCTCCTGAAAAAATTCAGTATGCATATAAACTGGACGGGAACAATGATTCCTGGGTTTATCCTGGAACGAATAACACAGTTAATTTTCAATCGCTATATCCTGACGACTATACTTTGTATGTAAAAAGAATCCGGGATGATTCTGCTGCTTCTGTAAGTCTGACTAAACTTGATATTCTTATTCAGCCACCTTTCTGGCTGACATGGTGGGCCTATTTTATTTACGCAGTACTCATTGCATTATCCATAATTTTGTTTCGCTTCATAACCTTATGGAGGGAACGCGAAAGAACGAAACAGGAATTTGAAAAACGAGAAGCGAAAAGGGTACATGAGCTGGATAAAATGAAATTAGATTTGTTTTTTAATATATCACATGAGATACGTACACCTTTGACACTTATTTCAGGTCCTCTAAATCAAATTGCAGGAATTGTTAAAAATGACGTTGTTGTTAAAAGATTAAACGTTATTCGGCGCAATGTGAAAAGGCTTGAAGCCATAATAAATCAAATACTGGATATCCGGCGTCTTGAAATTGGTAAATATAAACCAGTTTTGATTCGGGGAAATATAAATGTATTTTTGGAGGATTTATTAAGCTCGTTTATTGCATATAGCGAAAACACAGATATTAATTTCAGGATTTTTTTAGAAGAAAAGCAGTCAATCGTCTTATTCAGCCCTGATAGTCTTGAAAAAATTCTTTCTAATATACTCATAAACGCTTTTAAGTATACTCCTCAAAACGGAAATGTTATTTTTGAATATAAGTATATCGCCGGGAGTAATATCCAGAGTATAGTTAAAGAGATGAAAAGTACTTTAATTCTCATAACAGAAGAGGCTAATATTATTCGTCCGGGCGATTATTTACAGTTTATTGTGAAAGATTCGGGTGCGGGTATAGTAGCAGATGAAATAATGAAAATATTCGATGATTTTTATCAACCAGAAAAAGGTTATGAAAAGCAGAAAAAGGGATATGGCATAGGCTTGTCTTATGTGAGAAAACTCACAAAACTTTTAAATGGATTTTTATTTGTCGAGAGTTATCCAAAGCAGGGAACAACATTTGTTTTGTTTTTTCCGGTAGATAGAAATGCTTTTAAAGGGTATGAACTTAAAGATAATAAAACATATAACACCTTTGACAAAAGCGATAGTAATTTTGCTGTTCCTCAGTCCTATCATGATAGATTAGTTTCAAATCAATTGGATAATTCAGCCGGAAATTTACAACAAATTCAGAATGAATCTGAAACCCGGATCCTTGTGGTAGATGACAATACTGAATTACTTGATTACCTTGGGAGTATTTTGAAAAACCTATATGAAACAGATTTTGCAGTTAATGGCGAAGAAGCATTTAAAACCGCACTGGATAAAAAAATTGACCTTATCATTTCTGATATCATGATGCCGGTTATGGATGGTCTGGAATTTTGTAATAAGATAAAGAATGATGTCCGGACATGTCATATACCAGTGATACTTCTAACTGCACGAAGTTCGGAAGAACATAAAATTCAGGGAATTGAAACCGGAGCCGATGATTATATATCCAAACCCTTTAATCCTGAGTTACTGCTGGCACGAATAAAGAATATCATTGATAATCGAAAAAAAATATGGAAAGAGATTTCAAATCAAAAAGTCATTGTCCCTGAGGTGTTAAGCATCTCTAAAAAGGATACAATGATACTAAAAAAAATAGAAAAGATTGTTGAAGATAATATCTCAGAGCCCTATTTAAACCATGAGATAATTTGTAAAGAGACAGGGGTTGGAAAGACGCAGTTATACCGAAAATTGCGATCATTGACAAATCAGTCCGTAACTGAATTTATTCGAAATATCAGGTTAACGAAAGCATCACAAATACTTCAAAGTGGTGAAAAAATACAAATTAATGAATTGGCGTATCAATTAGGGTTTTCCGTTCCAAGCTATTTTATCAGGAAATTTCGCGAAAAATATGGTATGCCGCCAAAAGCTTACAATAAATTATATTATTCTGATACAACAGATGAAAATTGAATAAACCAACGGTGCGCCCCCCGACAGTGTCGCTTTGAGCAACGCCGTCGGGGTGTTGCCACCGATCACTCACTGTCGGTTTTCACCCTCGGTTGCAGCAGTTTGAGTTCAAATAGTTTTATAAAACTTCTGTAAAACAAAGAATGCCTTTTTTTTATCGCCAGTTTCAGAAACCACCCCTTTTCTGTTCCAACCATCCTGCACATTTGCCAGGTTCCTTTTAGGTGAGCGAAAATCTGCCAGTATCCAGGGTGACATACCTCTGAACTGAGGTATTTTGTTGAGCATTTTAATTGTTTCTTCATACAATTTTTCCTGGTATTCTTCAGACCACCGTGTATCTTTATCGGCAAAGAAGCCACCGAGGGCACCGCCTCCGCATTCTGATATAAACACAGGTTTGTTTTGTTTTATTTCCCATTTGAGCTTCGAACATTTTTCGTGAGTCCCGTCGTACCATCCGAGGTATTGATTAAAACTAACGATATCCATCACATCAGCCATGGGATCATCTATCGTATAGTGATACTCATTGCCGTCTGCCTGTGACACTTCCAGGGCAGCACTCAACAATCGTGTGTCATCAATTGATTTAGCGATACTTACAAGGTCAACTAAAAATTTGTTTCTTTCTTTTCCGGGAGGAGTTTCATTGGCTATTGACCATATTATGACTCCGGCCCTGTTTTTATCACGGTTTATCAGTTCCTTCATCATTTCAACAGCTCTGTTGTAGGTGGGTTCGTTTGTAAACTGAATATTCCAGTAAACCGGGTCTTCATCCCATATCATGAATCCCATTTCTTCGGCCAGACGCACCATATATTCATTGTGAGGATAATGAGCCAGGCGAACAAAATTGCACCCCAGTTCTTTTGCCCAAGTAAGCATCATGCGGGCATCCTCTTTGCAATAGTTACGATTTCCGCGTATAGGATTTTCTTCGTGAATACTGATTCCTCTTAAAAATTGGGGTTTGCCGTTTAATAATATTTCCGTCCCTTTCACTTCAATGGTACGGAAACCGATTTTATCCCTGATTATTTCGTCCCCGTTTATTAATTCAACATCATATAATTTGGGGTTTTCCGGACTCCAGTATTCAATTTGATCCGAGAACAATTCAAATTCAATTATACTATTTTCAGGTGCAGAATATTCTTGGGTTGTACCTAATTCGGGAATGGATAATTTTACAGGTAATCCTTCCGGTTTTTCTCCGTTTAGTTTTATGTATCCGGCTATGGTTTTTTTATTGTCTTTTTTCAACTGAATTTTATAATCTTCAATATAAACCGGTGGTGTTTCAATTATATCAACATCGCGTGTAATACCCCCATAATTCCACCAGTCGGCATTCAATGCAGGCACGTTTGTTTTCTTTCTTCTGGCATCTACCCTGACAATGATAAAATTTTCTTTTTCATTTACATAATCGGTAATTTCAAAATAAAACGGTGTAAAACCACCTTCGTGAAAACCTGCTTTTTTACCGTTTACGTACACATCAGTCCTGTAATTGGCAGCACCAAAATGCACGAACAGGCGGTTGTTCGTTTGTACCTTCTTGTAATCAAAGTATTTCCTGAACCAAACAGAACCCTCGTAGTAATACAGTTTTTCTGCCTGGGAGTTCCAGTCACCCGGGATATTCATGGTTGGAGACACGTCAAAATCAAACTCTATCCTTTCTGTTTTATCTTTAGCCTTATAGTTTAAAAAATAAGCGTCTGATAATGGCGGGTTTTCCATTTCCTCTTTTGGTATGCCCCGGTAATTCCAGTATCCGGACTCGTACAAGTCAATTAAATAATTCCATTTGCCGTTAAGTGTTGTTTTTTGACGACCAAGGGGATTTTGTAGGTATGATATTTTTTTCATTGTTATAACGGATTGATATTACTTTTTTTGTTTATCCTTTTTTCGAAGATGTGGTATGAAAAATGAACTCTCCGGTATGTACCTGCCCTTTCAAAGGTCTGTTATTTTCCATCGCTACTTCAACACCATCCTGCCTTAAACCCAGGAGTTTAATGTTTTTGTCAACCGTATGATCAAAAATTATATTCATATCGTTATAATCAGGTTGAGACATCTGTATGCCCCACATTTTGTCAAGTTTTGAAAGATCTTCTATAAAATGATTACCTGTCCCGCAAAAGTGGATTGAGCCGCCGTTGAATTCATTCAATATCCTTTGATTATAGGGCAGCACTAATTCCTTAACCAAATCAGGTGAAAAGTTTGTGGCCGAATCATCGCGAATCATCACATGTCCTGGCATCATCAACCCCCAGTGTACTGACATATCATCGTAGTAAGGTGGGAACTCCTTATACCATTTTTTAAGTAAAATGATATATGTTTCCGTTACTAATTCAAGCAATTGCTTAACTTTGTCGGGCTGAAGCAAGGCATCGGTAAATAAATTAGTTCCCCAAAGCAGTTCAACAACATCCAGCGGCCCCTGAAAATCCGGGTGATAATGATGGATGTATTTTTTTATTTTCGGATAATCACATACAAGTTCTGTAAAATAATGACCAAATTCAAATACATTTGGCATGAGACCACTATTAAGGTCTGGTATGCCATTGTCAATGATTTCGTCAATCTGTTCAGGTGTCATCTGCCTGGTAATTGGCATTAAGTTGAGACTATCGTCAGAATAAAAAATTTCTGCTCCAAAGATAGACGGGAAAATTCCCACACTATAATTAGCTCTCACGTTCAACAAGCTGCCAACATTGTTGGTGAGCAAATCAGAACATCCCTTAAGTTCCCTCAATACCATCAGATTAATGTCTTTCATGGCCTTATTCCCAAGAATTTTTGGGAATTCAATAGTTTCCGGCGCCGTATATTCGCGCCTGGGGATAAATACATCCTTGTCTGTTTCGTTGTGTATAAATTTGTGCCAATGCTCTATGAGCAAATCTTCCTGTTTGGCATCTATGCGCGATTCTAAATCGTCTAAATACTTTTTTAACATATTCATTTGTTTGTTTTTATTTTCCGATAAATGATATTATATACAGCACACTTAGTATGAGAGCTCCCCCGAGTGAAAAATATAGGAGCCCTTTTATATCTATTTTTTCAAATTTTTCAAATTCCCAGTTTGAGTTAGGAAACATCTTTTTATAATCGAATCGACCGGGATTTTCATACGAAAGTTTCATTTGCCTCTCATCTTCTTTTTTATCCGCAACCGAGGGTGTTTTCATTTTCACATAGAAACGATCAAGCATTTCCTTAGATTCCGGCCTGGTAAACAACGCTACCAAAATGAGTATGAAAAACGGCCAGATAGAACGTATCAAAAGCCGCAGGGTTTCATTCATGGCATAATCGTTCTGAGATAAGTCAAAACCCATGGCATCTAAAGCCAACAATTCGAAGGAAAGCAAACCGGAACCGTATACATTCCCGTTTTCATCATATTTTATCCCTTTTGACCAAAAAATTGATTGTTGCTTTGTGATGAATTTTTTTTCAAATTCTTCTCCTTCTTCTAACACAACCGGTCTATCCGTATCAATAATTCCCTTTTCGTTTAGTTTTTCCCATAATTCGATTTCTTTTTGACGATTCTCAACATCTACTGCCCTGGCTTCGTAATGCGATACGATTTCCTTTGATTCAATAGTTTTGGCGAGATACGTATCTGTTCTTACTCCAGGTATCATTGGTACAAAAATTTGTAATATAAAAAACAATAAGGCTGTACTAATGGCAGAAGTCCACGCTGCCTTGCGGTTTGCCCTCCTCCATTTCATACCCAGCCAAAAACATGCCGCAACTATTATATTAAACTCCCATAAGATTTTTAGCATCTGGAAAATATTGTCGAACCACATGGCAGAAACAACCGCTCCAATCATAATAACTATCCCGTTTAATTTTCCTGTTTGAAGGTATTGTTTTTCTGACTTGTTGGGGAACATCGGCCTGACCAGGTTGTGGGTTAACAGACTTGATGCAGTGAGCATTAAAGCCGTGGCTGTTGACATGAGTGCAGCCAGCAGGCAGGCAATCATCAGGCCAACCAAACCCAGGTTCAGTGAACCCAGCAAATCCCTGGTTGCCTTTCCCCACAGATAATCGGGGTTTGAGATGAGATCACTGTACAGGATGATGAGCAGGATGGCTGTTACCCCCCACATTAAGCTGGCAATTCGTTTGAGTAAAATACCCGATGTAAAGCCAAAGCGAGCTGTATAGTCATCTTTAGCCGATCCACAGGCCACCAGTTGATTTGCCTGGGTTGCAATATTTATAAAAATGGTAATGGTCAGCACCACAAGATAATACCAGGTAAAATCGGTCAGTTGCGGAGAACCCCACAATTCAAATGCCGACTCGGGCAACTTTGAACGGGCTACCTCTACAATACCACCTATGCCTTCTACATTGAAAAGGTCTTCGATTTTTGTATATGCAAAGGGAACTAACAATATTGACAACGCTAATATGAGTATACCCTGGAGGGTATCGTTGAGGAATGCTGCTTCCAGGCCACCAAATCCTGCATATAAAATAACAATGATAGCCACCAGCCACATGAGGAAATTTTCATTAAAATAGGAGAAATCTTCACGTGGCTCGAGCAATCTGAGCTCCTGCAACCTTGACTTATCTGCCTCTGACAAAAGGCGGGTATCTGTGTTTTCCAGCCTGTCCAGTTCCAATGCCTGCCGACGCTCTGCTTTTTCCTCAATGGTCAGCTCCGTAACGGGTTTTTCTGCAATGGCTGTTACCGTTTTGGTCATGGCCATGAACCCCAGGCCAATAATTAACATGAAGAAAGTCGCACTTACCACAGCATAGAAAGCTGCTATACCTTTCGAGTTATAGCGCTCCTCAAAAAAATCACCGAGGGTAATTGTTCTTAGCCTCCTGTACCAAATAGATGTAATCCAGTAAAGCGGCATATAAAAAATGCCTGAAATGGATTGTAAAACACCGGCCAAACCATTCCTGAATACAATAACAGTCATGCCAACAGCATTTTCAACGGAAGTGGCCTGACCAAAAGCGGCAAATGTCTGGATAAGCTTACCAAACCGGCGCCCGCCCAGAAAATAATCTTCCTGGTTCTTTATCCGCAACGAAGAATAATAACCCATACCTAGTACCACAAGGAAATAAAGGATTATTGTAATGATGTCAATAATTGTTAATCCGTACATATTATTTCTTTTTTTTAAAGTGATGCGCGTTTAATAAGTTTTGTCTCTAAAAACACTTTGTTTGCATCAGATGTTAATATGGCCTTCGCAACTAATTCACCCATCTTTTCAAAATCCGTGGATACAGTTGTTATGCCCTGCCTGATAACCCTTTTTACAGGTGTGTCGTTGTAGGACAATAAACCAGCATCTTTCCCCGGCAATAATCCTTCCTGCTCAATGCGTTCAAGAATTCCAACCAGGTTGGTATCGGAAAAGACGAAAAAAACAGAGTCCCTAACGCTTTTTATATTATGATAATGATCTGCCTGTTGGTAGTTCAATCTGTATTCCTTACAAAAGTCTTTTGTGGCTTGCACTATATCTTTCGGGAAATTCCAGTCGTTCTGATTAAAAAGCAAGTAGAAATTAGAATATTTCCTGATGTCTTCAATCCCCTGTTCCAGAGCTTGGTAGGTACCATTGTAGAAATCCTGGATATAAAAATTTGTGGCTTTTTTATAACCGCCGTCACGCGAGAAAAGGATGAGCTTTTCAGGGGGGATTTTTTTCATTTCCCGTTTAAATGTTGGGTGATCCAGACCGGAAACCACTATTTTATCATAATGGCTAAGGTCATCTTTGAGTAACATTTGCAGCGTTTTCGGATTGCCATGATGGAAGTTCATCTCAATTTTCGCCTTTTTCCCCAGGTTTTTATCCAATGCCTCATAGAATATGTTGAGGTAAGACACAAAATTGGCAAGGATAAGAAGCACCCTGACATGATCATCAATATTTTCGGAAGCTATGTAATAACCTACCCGTTCGCGTGTGCCTACAATACCACGCTCCTTCAAAATATTGTAGCCCGTAACGACTGTTTTCCTGGATATTTTTAATTCTTCTGAGGCCTTTATCACAGGAGGAAGTACCTCCCCGAGGTGTATCTCTTTTTCCCTGATACCCCTTATGATTGCATCCGCAAATGCTTCTGATTTAAGATGAAATGTTCCTTTTAACTTTTCAAGTTGTTTATGTATATATTCTAACATGAAGGTAAATATAATAAATATTGTATTCTTTTGTGTTTTCTTGTACCCCTTTGTATTCTTTTTGCAAATATATTGATTTGTTTTTTTAGATCCAAAAAATTTTCTCAAAATGTCTGATTATTATTTCTCGAAACATAATTGAAAATTATAATTTTTTGATATAATTAATTAATTTACAGTTATTAAATCATAAAAATAATTTGGTTGCCTGCATATATTTTTGTGTCTGTTTGTTATCTTTTGTACCCCTTTGTGTTCTTTTACGGGGTATGCATATATAATTAAATTCCTAAGTCTGTTTTAGAGTAGATTTATTTTTGATTACCTGAAAAAAAATTATATCTTTGAGATATAACTTGTATAATTATGAAAAATGAAAAAAGCTTATTCAATTATTGTCATCTTAATCATTTCATTCCAAAACTTATTTTCACAAACAACAGCTTTAAATTTCAGACGCGATGAAGGCATTCGGATTACATATCCCGGGAGACTCATTTGCCTCTTCCAGGATAGCAATGGTTTCATGTGGATGGGAACTCAAAA
>CAZVTW010000009.1:0-36370 GCA_964629805.1 uncultured Bacteroidales bacterium
TTGTAAGGGCAGCTTGTCCGGAACCTGAAGGAACAAAAAAATTAATAAAGCCCTGAAAAAAAAACATAATCTGAACAGATAAACCAGATGGTAATCCTTCTGCCATACCGGAAAAAACATGAAGGACAGTGTCAATAATTTTTCCTTCCGTAGCGATGATTAATATCCCTCGTGTCAGGGCAATGACCATAGCTGCTATCATCATATCTTTAGCACCAGATAAAAAGGCATCCACAGCAGATTTTGACCCTATCCCGGCAATAAATGCTGTCAGAATACCCAAGGCAATAAAAAGCCCTGATATTTGATTTATATACCAATCCCAGATACTGACTCCAACTACCAGGAAAACAATACCGGAAAACAATAATGTCAGAATTATTTTATGCCGGATGGTAAAATGCCCCTCCCGGTTGTCCTGTATAGATTCTCTTGTCTGATCAATTGATGAAACGGGGCTGATTTTTTTTTGTGCAGAAATTTTACCAGCATAGACCATAACATAGATAATCGCAATAGTCGTCAATACTGCCCAGACAACAAGTCTGTAGCCCCAGCCGGAGAATAGTTGAATACCCGCTATTTCTTGTGCAACACCAATTGTAAAAGGGTTACTGAAAGCCCCTGCAAAACCGACTCCGGCGCCAATAAACGGAATTGCAACGCCAACAAGCGAGTCATAACCCAGCGCTAAAGCCATTGGTATGGTAATAAGAATAAATACCATGACTTCCTCGCTCATCCCAAAAGTAGCGCCAGCCAAAGAAAATAGTGTCATTACAACCGGAATAATTATTTTCTTTGATATATGGGAATTTCCGGTACTCCTGATTAAACTTTTCAGACCTTCGTTAATGGCGCCTGACCGGTTTATAATTCCGAAAGCCCCACCCACAAGAAAAACAAAACCAACTATTTGGGATGCAGAAATAAATCCTTTTATCGGGGCTGTCAAAAAATCAGAAATTCCCTGCGGATTAGAGGGAACTTCCCGATAAGAACCATCCACAACCATTTCTCGGTTGTTTTTTTGTTCTCGTGTATACTCTCCTGCGGGCAGCATCCATGTTAGAGCGATCATGAGCAGAAGGAAAAAAAGGACTATAATTATTGTATCAGGAATAAACCGTAATAATTTCACCAGCATATTAATTTCCGGATTTCGGAGCAAAGATAATAAAAAATCATTTCCTCAGTTATGAACTGTTCTGTTCCTGAAACTTCGGAATTGTAAAACTAAACCTGCTCCCCTCCCCTACTCTGCTTTCAACTTTTATTTCTCCACCGTTTTTTTCGATAAATTCTTTCGATATTATCAAACCAATTCCGGTACCGGTTTCTTTAAAAGTGCCTTTTGTAGAGTGGTATGAATCAATGATGAACAGTTTGTCTATGTTTTCCTGAGGAATACCTATGCCAGTATCTTCAATAATAACGTCAATAAAATCATCTGCATCCAGGGAAAATATTTTTACCTCACCACCTTCAGGTGTGAATTTTATCGCATTTGATATGATGTTTCTAATGACTGTATCAATCATATATTTGTCAATGTAGACAAAAATGTCAGTTTCTATATCTGAATGTATGGAAATATCTTTTTTTGATGCTGCTTCCTTTTGTAACAGGATATTTTCCCTGGCCAGGTCTTTTAGATTGACCTTTTCAGGCATATATTTTATATTCTCGGTTTGTGTTCTGGCCCACTGGAGTAAATTATCGAGTAATTTGTGTGTTTTCTTTGCAGTTTCGTTGATAATCTGCATGTATTCCAGCTTTTCACTATCTTTCAGGATATCGTATTGTTTTACCAGCAATTCAGCCAGACCAATAATAGACTGGAAAGGATTTTTTAAATCATGTGCTATAATTGAAAAAAATTTATCTTTTGTTGCACTGACCAGCTTCAGGCGTTCATTTTGCCTGGAAATGTGTTCTTTTTGACTGGATAACAAATGATTCTTTCTTGTTTTAATCCTGAATCCGACAAAAAGAAGGAGTGAAACAATAATAAGAAACACAAGAAAAATAATACTTAAATCCCTTCTCCGGGTCACTTTTCTGAGTTTTTCCCGGTTATCCAGTTCTTTTTTTTGTTTTTCAAGTTTGAGAATCTTTTTTTCCTGCTCCTGCTCATATTGCATCTCAAGCTGGGTGGTCTTTTTTATGCTTTCTTCTCTCAAAAGGCTATCGCTTACTGATTTAAATCGGATATGATTAAGATAGGCCAGTTCAAAGCTGTCTATGGAAGCATAACAATCACTCATCCCGTGGTAGATATCTTTTAATATTCTTGGATAGTCGTTTTCAAGACAAATCTTCCTGCTTTTTTTGTATTGTAGCAGAGCGCTGTCATAACGACCGGTCATCTTGTAATAATGTCCCAGATATAAAAACGAACCTGCAATGCCTATACTGTCATTCAACTGACGCTGAATTTGCAGGCTTTTATTGAAAAAGTCAAAGGCTGTAGCATATTCATTTTGTTGAATATGTATTTCACCAATTGTATTGTATGTACTGGCTAATGCTGAAAGGTCATTATGCTCCATCTGAATTTCAACTGCAAAATCAGCAAATTTTTTCGCCTGTTGAGTTTCATCACCAGAGAGTTTAATCCTGCTCATCAGGTGATATGACAAGGCGATGCCCTTCTCATCTCTCAGTCCATTAAATAAAGCAAGAGCATTTTCAACATTTTGCAGGGCATCATGATCATTGTCATCCAAAAAATATATCTCTGCAATACTAAGGAATGATTTCGCTTTATTGTATTGGTTATTTTCTATATCCGAAATGCGGAGGGATTTTAGAAAAAAAGTCATGGCGCTGACATAGTTACCCTGTGCCTTCCGTATCTCTCCTAGCTTATTCAGAATCAATGCCTGATTATATTTATCATTCAATTTCCTGGCAATGATGAGTGCCTCATATGCATAACGAAAAGCTCCGGTAGGCCGGTCATTCATAAGGGAGTCACTCAGATTTATATGATGAGAAAGTTGCTCCTGTAACTTTTCATAATTCAATCCATTATTTTCCGGATTAATAATTGTTTGAGCCGGAGAAAACAGGGAGAAAATCAGAACGCTAATTATCAGCAATATATGTAATCTGATGTAAACCATTTACTTCTTGATGGAAATAAAAATGAATAAATGTACTTAATTTTTAATAAAAAATCAATTTTGAGACCAACATAACATTGTAAAGGTTTCAAATCAGATTGCAAAAATAAAATACCCGGAGAAAATTATATTCCACAGACCTCAAAAAAACACCTGTATAAAATTCATAAAAACTTAACAATTTGCTGTTTAAGCATTGAGTGGACATTTGATTTTATGTCCTTAAAAATTTGTTAAATTTTTTCACGATAAAACGGCAAAACAAAATAGTGATAGACCAAACAACCAACACAATAATTAAAAACAGAGTCAAGCAATGTAAATATCAACAAAACACCTGCAATATTTAAGCTCCATGGTAATGAAATAATATATAACAATACAATAATAACAGAAAATACAAATCCAATCCTCTGGGCAAACAGTTTTGGCGCCTGGTCAATGATTTTGGGTTTAACACCAGATCTTTTCACAATTGTAAAAGAAATCCGGCGCAACAGACTATAATTCCCTCTGCCGAAAGTGCGTACAACAAAATCCAACACCAAAAAAGCCATAATATAAGGTACTCCGGTTATCAGATAAATAATGAGTAACAGGGATACCAAAAATGCTGTTACACGCGTGACATTATTATCAACTTTAATATTAGAGACAGGACAAATAATATGATCAAATTTATTCATTTTTCACCTCCCTTTTTAAGTGTTTAAATTGTTTAGGGTGTGTAACAATTTTAATATGAAAACTTTATTTCAAAATATAGATACGTTTTCTCACACACCCTAAAAAAATCCTTTACACATCAAAATCAAATAGTGGTGTACTCAGATACCTTTCGCCGGTTGACGGAAGGACAGCAACAATTAACTTTCCTTTATTTTCAGGTTTCTTAGCAATTTTCAGAGCAGCAGCCACAGCAGCGCCTGATGAAATACCACATAGTAAACCTTCATCACGTATCAAACGCCTGGCTGTTTCAAAAGATTCCTCATTGGTCACTTTTACAATCTCATCGATAATGCCTGTATTGAGGATTTCCGGTACAAACCCGGCTCCAATACCCTGAATTTTATGCGGACCCGGGCTCCCCCCTGATAGAACAGGGGAGTCTGCCGGTTCAACGGCAATGGATTTAAATCCTGATTTTTTTTGTTTCAAAATCTCAGAAACCCCTGTAATAGTTCCACCTGTTCCGATACCGGCAACCAAAATGTCTATTTGTCCGTCAGTATCGCGCCAGATCTCTTCCGCTGTTGTCTGCCTGTGTATTTCAGGGTTTGCAACATTCTCAAATTGTTGGGGAATGAAAGATTTTTCATGATCCCCGGCAATGTCATGAGCCTTTTCAATGGCTCCTTTCATCCCTTTTGAAGCAGGTGTCAATACAAGTTCAGCGCCAAATCCTTTCAAAAGTTTCCGTCGTTCTTTGCTCATGCTTTCAGGCATTGTCAATATGAGCCTGTATCCTTTTGCAGCACAAACAAAGGCCAGTGCAATTCCTGTATTCCCACTTGTTGGCTCAACAATCACAGTATCATTGTCGATCAATCCATGTTCTTCCGCAGCCTGTATCATAGCTGCTCCTATTCTGTCTTTCACCGAACCGGCAGGGTTGAAATATTCCAACTTGACAACAATATCAGCCTGCTTTTCCGTGTTAAGTTTATTTAACCTGACTAATGGAGTATCACCAATAGTTTCGATAATGTTTTGATAAATTTTTGTCATAACCTAAAGTTTTATAATTTATTTAAATATAATACATATTCCCTTGCAATTCATTGACTATCTGCCGTTGCCGTACAATTAAGTCAAAAAGACGAACAGATTTCATATAAGTTACGATATGGTTGTTCAGGCCGTCCCAGTATTCCTTTGCAGCACAGTTTAAACCATCCGGGCATTCTTTTTCATTCTGTTTTTCAGTTGTTTTCGCGATAACAATCTCAAAAGCAGAATAAATATCATAAGTGGTAATATCTTTAGATGCTTTTGCCAAAATATATCCGCTTTTTTTCCCGCCAGCATTAGCAATGAGTCCGGATGCTTTAAGTGAAGCAATAATCTGATCAAGATATTTGTTCGAAATATTCTGTTTTTTTGAAATCTGCTTCTGGAGAATACCTTCCTCACCTTCATTCATCGCAATTTCAATCATAGTGCGAATGCCATATCTTATTTTTGTATTAAAACGCATAATAATTTACTATTAATCCTATAACAATTATAGGATACAAATATATAAATAATTTAGATTGAATCCAAATAAATTCAAAGATATTTCACCATTCACAAAATATTTTTGATTCAAGGATAAAAAAGCGCATATAAAGTGTTAAAAAACACAAAAATCTTTCTTTATTAAAATTTTTTTTCCATATTTGTCATATATTAGAAAATTGTTTATTAACAAATTTAAGCTTATGAAAAGAAGAACGAAAATCAGGCAGACTCTGGCTTTTATTTGCTTTGTATTTATATCATTGCAGCCAGCCACAGCACAAGAAGTTAATGTCAAATTAGGCAAAATTGACAAAGAAGATTTTGAGATTACCTCCTTTAGGGGTGATACTTCGTTTTCGGCCATTGTCTTGTATGATCATGGCAGATCATTCTTCACATTTGATAAATATCATGGTTTCAGATTAAATTTCACCCACCATTGCATAATTAAGATACTTAACAGTTCAGGTTATAAATATGCTGATATAACTATCCCGCTTTATCATAATCCCAGATCAGAAGAGGGAGTTACCAATCTGAAAGGATATACTTACAATCTTGAAAACGGAAAAATTGATAAAGTAAAGTTCAGGTCAAGAGATAAATATACTGAAGATGTGAGTGAAAACTGGAAACATGTGAAGTTCTCAATGCCGGATGTAAAATCAGGTTCAATCATAGAATATGAATACAATGTCATTTCTGATTTTGCCTGGTCTCTGAAAGAATGGTACTTTCAAACTGACATACCAATACTTTGGAGTGAATATGAAGTTGAGATACCGGAATTCTATAAATATAAAAAAAACGCGCAAGGTTATCAAAAATTTGAAATAAGTGAAAGTAGCAGCCAACCAGGAACTGCGACATTCCAGACAAAACAAAGGACCGGTCACCGGACTTCCCCTACCAGAACTGAATATGATTATCACCGCATCAATTACCGGGTTAATACAAACAGGTGGGTTATGAAGGATGTTCCGGCATTTAAAGCCGAACCATTTATGCCACCGAGAAAAGACTATATATCAAAAATTAAATTTGAAATTGCCTCATCGGATTTCACAAGGTTTCAGGGCGAATATGTTAATTATACCCGTTCGTGGAAAGCCATCACTGAAGAAATACTCAAAAGATCAGATTTTGGTGGACAACTCAAACGCGAAGGACTGGTAAAGGATGAAGTGGAGACTGTAACTGATGGAATTACACCTCAGAAAGATAAGATGATAGCTTTATACAATTATGTAAAAGACAATATCAAGTGGAACAAGGATTACGGTATTTATACTTCTGACAATCTCAGAAAAGTGCTGAAAGAAAAAAGTGGAGGCACAGCAGAAATAAACATCTTACTGACAGTTATGATGAAGGAAGCAGAAATTGAAGCCTACCCGGTGATATTAAGTACAAGAACACACGGAAGGATCAACTTCGAACAACCTACTCTGAATCAAATGAATTATGTCATTTGCTGTGCTATGATTGATGGAGAAAACTACCTGCTTGATGCAACTGATCAACACAGACCATATTATCATCTGCCTAAAAGGTGTCTTAACGGAAAAGGGAAAATAATCTGTGAAACTAAACTCAATGAATGGATTGAGCTGCAAAGTAATGAAGAATCGAATGAGGGAACAATGACTATTATGAAAATAACAGAAGAGAATAAATTAAATGGTTCAGTCAAAAAAACATATCAAAACATGTTAGCTTTCCGTAGACGAACTGAAATACTCTCTAAAGGTAAAGAAAAGTATATTGAAGATTTCAAAAAAGAGCATTCTAATTGGGAAATAGAGAATCACACCATCGAAAACCTAGAAGATGTCGCACAGAATCTTTCTCAATCATACACTGTCACAATATCAGATTATATTGAAGAAGCGGGAGATATGCTATTTTTCAATCCCGTTTTCACGGGACGTCAGGAAGAAAATCCTTTCAATAATGATTCTCGTAAATATCCTGTTGATTTTATCTATCCTGTAAAAGAAAGCTATACGATGTCACTTGTAATTCCTGAAAATTACATGATTGAAGAGGTCCCTGAGCCAATAAAATTGTCTTTACCTGAAAATACCGCCAATTTTCAATACCTTGTAAATGCAAGGGGAAAAACGATCCAGGTTGTTTACAGACTCAATATTCAAAAGACATTTTATTTACCGGATGAATACAAAGCTATACAGAATTTTTTCAGTGCAATTGTATCCAAACAGTCAGAAAAGATAGTATTAAAGAAAATGTAAAAAGTACATGAAATATTCATATCTGATTATTTTCGTTGGCTGGATATTATTAATATTCGCGCAAAACCCGGCATATATACATGCATCAAAAGACAAACCGGAATATGCTTATAAAAATATTCCGGATGAGTTAATTGAAAAAGCTCTGGCAGTTATAAGAAAAGATGATTATAGCCTGGAGATTGAATCGAAAGAAAAATCAAACTACAAAGGTCATGTGGTGATAACAATCCTCAAATCCCGTGCAGACTATTTATCCTCTAAATCATTATATTATAACAATTTTAGAAAAATAAAGGGATTTGAAGGATATTTATATGACAAAAATGGCAAACTACTCAAAAAACTACGAAATAGAGACATCAAAGATGAAAGCGCCGTATCCTACGGATCACTATTTTCAGATAGTCGAAAAAAATTAGCAGGATTCAGTTGTAAAAACTATCCTTACACTGTTGAATTTGAATATGAAATAGAGCTAGAAGGGTCACTTCATTACCCGGGCAATATTTTCCAGGTATCACCGGATATTTCAGTAGAACAATCTACATTTCATGTCATTACACCAATTGAAAATAAACTCCGTTATAAAGAATTCAATCTGAGTCATCCGGTGTCAATAACCACCAAAGATGGTAAATCTCATTATTTCTGGAAAGAGAAGAATCTTTATGCCTATGATGAAGAACCGTTTGCTCCGCCATATTATAAAGTGCAACCTATTGTATACCTGGCCCCAAATAATTTTGTCATGGAAGGATATGAAGGATCACTTCAGTCCTGGAATGATTTTGGAAAATGGATATTGCAGTTGAATAAGGACAGGCAGAATTTACCTGAAAAAACTATCATGATGGTAAAGGAGATGGTCAGGGATATTGAAACACCCTTAGAAAAAGCTAAGGCACTTTATGAATATCTGCAATCCACTACAAGATATGTGAGTATACAAATTGGAATAGGAGGATTACAACCATTCAAAGCTGAAGTTGTTGAACAATACAAATACGGTGATTGCAAAGCGCTAACCAACTACTTGATGTCCTTACTCCGGATAGCAGGAATTCAGTCATATTATACGCTGGTAAACTCCGGTAGAAATGCTCCGCCATTAATACAGGACTTTCCCTCATTCCAATTCGATCATATTATTTTATGCATTCCCTTTGAAAATGATACAACCTGGCTTGAATGTACCAGCCAGACAGCGCCTTTCGGCTTTCTTGGCAGCTTCACCGATGACAGGGATGTGCTGGTAATTACTCCGGAGGGAGGAAAAATACACCGTACACCAGCATATACAGCAAAAGAAAACTCTCAATCCCGAAAAGCAATGATAAAACTCTCAGAATCCGGAGATGCGCAAGCTGATATTGTAACAACATATGCCGGACTTCAATATGAAAATATCAGAGGGATAGTGCATAAAGACGCAGCATCGCAAAAAAAACAACTCTATTCAAGGATTGATATTCCCAATTTTGAAATAAAAGATTTTTCATACACTCTGAATAAAAAAAATCCACCTTCAGGTATTGAAAAACTAAACCTTAATTTGCCACAATATGCTTCTCCAAGCAGTAACAGATTATTCTTTTGTCCTAATCTAATGAATAGATTTTCGTATATTCCGAAAAAAATTGAAAACAGAAAAAACAATGTAGTGACCACCATGAGATACTACGATATTGACACAGTAACATATATTTTACCTGAGGGTTATGAACCGGAATATATACCGGAAAGCACAGGTATTAAAACGCGTTTTGGTCAATATAACATTGAATTCGAGCTCAAGGACAAAGAATTATTATATATCAGAAGGTTCAAAACTGTCAAAGACGAATTTTCAAAGGAAACTTACAACGAATTGAGAAAATTTCTGAAGGAAATAGTCAAGCATGACAAAAGTAAAGTCATTCTCCTGGATAGCAGTAAATAAAAAAATTTCTAAACACCTTCGAAAATATTGAATCCTTTTCTTCCCGGTAATGCGAATATCGACATTGTATACCGGGTCAACTCCTATAAATCAGTCTATTGCCATTGTTTGAAGTATTTATCTCGAGTTGAGACAAAAATCTTTGTTTTTAGCAGTTGACTTACTTCTTATCACACAAAATCAATAGTTACTGATAACCAGTATAATTAATTCATTCTTTCAAAAAAAAATAAAAAAAAGACTAAAAATATAATATATTAAAAATATATAAGTTTATATAATATATAAAATTTAAAATATTATGATTGCAAAAGAATTACTCAAAGGTTCCTTAAAGTCGATCGTGTTAAAGCTACTTTCTGAAAACAACAGGATGTATGGATATGAAATCACCCAAAAAGTGGAAGAGCTTTCGGGTGGCAAAATAAAACTGACATATGGAGCATTATATCCGGTTCTGCACAAACTTGAGCAGGATGGTACGCTGACCACCGAATCTGAGATAGTCAACAACAGAACACGGGTTTACTACAAGCTGACACCACAGGGGAACAGCACAGCTGCTGAACGAATTCGTGAGCTGGAAGAATTTATTGAAACATTACAGGGAATGTTAACCCCAAATTTAGGATTACAGACATGCAACAGTTAACAATTCGTGAAATTAATATGATAGAAAGATTTGTTGACAGGGCAAACCTTTCATTTTCGCACCTGCGCGATGATCTGGTCGATCACTTATGCTGCGATGTGGAACAGGAAATGGCTATCGGAAAAAATTTTATTAATGCTTATAATGATGTCCTTGAGCGCGTCGGCGTCAGGGATTTAAAATCAATACAGGAAAATACAATTAAACTCATCAACAAAAAATATAACATCATGAAAAAAATAATGTATATTTCCGGCATTCTGGCGCCGGTTATCATGGTCATAGGGGCATTTTCAAAAATTATGCACTGGCCGGGGGCCAACTGGATGATTCTTTTTGGTTTTATCGTGGCAGCATTTCTTTTATTACCTTCGGCCACATATGTTATGTATTCCGAACAAAAAAGCAGGGGTAAAATCCTGCTGCATCTTTCCGGTTTAACAGCCGGTATTGGCTATGTATTGGGCATTTTAATGAAAATGATGCACTGGCCGGGAGCTAATATTATTTTGATGGTTGGCATGACTATCGGGGCCATTATTTTTTTACCTGCACTCTTACATGATTTAAAAAAACATTCAACAGACCCGCTAAAATTTCGTTGGCAGGCAATCGGAACATTTGCAGCCATCATCTATCTGATTGGCTTTATGTCAAAAATCCTGCACTGGCCGGCAGCCACTCTACTACTTACTGCAGGAGGTATTATTTTCGGGATGATTTTTCTGCCTATGTTTACCAATTATCATATCAAACGCAAATTTGAGATAAACCTGGCCTATATTTATATCATTCTGGCTTTTTGTTTCGTGGTTATAACTTCAATGCTTATTGCTTTAAGATTTGAGCAATCAAAAAGCAAACCGAATACAGAAATCATTCAGAATGAAAATATTCCGCAGAAAACATTGAGGAATTAAACTCATGAGACAGAGGAACAAGAAAAGTTCCCTTTTTTGAAAATTGTCGTATGTCAAAAAAATGATTATCAATTTTTAAATCACATTATTATGAATACTTTTTGTTATATCACAGGGATTGTAAGCGCCATCATTATACTTCTGGGTTCAATATTTAAGATAAACCATTTCCCGGGCGCAGCTATAATGCTTATTACAGGAATTTCTATTCTTGTAATGATATTTATGCCGGTTGCTATCATCAGGAACTACAAAAATGTTCAACATAAATTAAGTTTGCATATTTCATTGTTCCTGACCGGTTTTTTTGTTTTTGTAAGCGCTTTGTTCAAAATTTTACACTGGCCTCATGCAGGGGATTTGTTAATAGTTGGCATATTGATACCTGCATTTTTATTTTTACCTGTTTATATGTATTTTAATATCAAAGAAAAGAAGCGTTCATACAAAGACTATATCGGTGTTATCTTTTTTCTTCTGTATTATTCAGTATCAGCGGCATTACTGGCATTGCCTGCAGGGGGGTGAGTCAACTATTGCAGCGACTCAGACGCAGGCTGAATCCACACCTGGAAAATAGTTTAGGGCTTGAAAATAATATACTTGTTGGTGTACATTTAGGGATTTATCCAACTTCCTGTTGCCATGCAACGAAGAGCCGAAAAACTTGGATGTGAAATCAGAACTTCGGCAAAGGTTGTGAAGATTCTTACGAAGAACAATCGTGCTTATGGTATTAAGCTTGAAAACGGAGAGGAACTACATGCTGAAAACATCATCACGACAGCTGATACCAAACTGGCCATGGAAAAACTCACAGGATACGATATACTTAAAAAAGCCAATTCTAAATATGCATACAAAGCCAGGTCCGTAAAAATGTCTGTTTCATCCGTTACAATAAGTCCCGGACTTGATAATGGCATTGATTTGGAATCATTAGGCCTGGATTGTGGTTACAATGTCATTACTACGGGATTGGGCACCTTTGAAAAATTATTCAAAGCATTTGATAATGATTCATACCTGCTTGATGAAAAAAAATTTCATTGTGCCGCCATATGTCCTTCTCTAACAACCGGCGGAAAACCGGTAATAATCATCAGGGTAGTTCCGGTGCCGATGAAAAACTGGAAAACCCTTCGCGAAAATGATTATGAAGCATATGTAAAGCAAAAAGAAGAAGGAGCAGATTTTTATGTCAGTCAAATAGAAAAATATCTCATTCCAAACCTGAGAGAGCACATCGTTTACAGGGATATTGCCACGCCTGCAACATTTGAGAGGTATACAGGCTCTCCAACCGGTTCAAATTATGATATGGCACCATATCCGGATAATTTTGGTATTAGACGGCTGAAGATGCGAACACCAATTCGGGGACTTTTCCAGCCAAAATTCTCTCATGGTATATGGCCTTCTTTGCAGGCAGGTATACAAGTGATTGACATGATTACAGGAGGCAGGATTATAAAGGGGAGATCAAGATATAAGACTCACTCAATGATATATTGATAGACCAAAGATTTCTTTAAATTTTCATTTCTTTTTATAAAATTGATGTTTATTCTGTGATTCAATTTTAACCTCATTTAGTAAATAATGAATAATTTGCAGCTAAAATTTAACAAAGTGGCAAATTATGTAGAATGATTTGCAAAATGAAATGAATTTGTCATCATTTTTATTCAATACCTTTACAGCATGTATTACAAAAATTCTAAATCTTATGAAATATCTTATTATCCTATGCTTTTTAAATGTTGTATTGATAGCACAAATCTTTTCGCAAAAAATTTACCAGGTTGATCTATTATCTGGCTGGAAGACAAAAATGGGTGATAACCTGGATTGGAAATCACCGGATTTTGATGATACTAACTGGCAGGAAGTAAGTCCTGTAGAATATTGGGATTATGTACATGGCTTTAATAATGACGAATATGGATGGTATCGGATTCAGTTCTTTCTGCCCAAAAACATGAAAAAAGGACTTGAAAATAACGACAGTCTTTTCATTTATTTGGGAAAGATAGATGATAATGATGAAACCTATTTAAACGGAACTGTCATCGGTCAAAACACAAAAAATGTAACACCTGCCACTGCCGGGGATTGGGCGAACAAAAAAATGTTTTATGATAAGCTGCGAACTTACTGTTTACCTCTTAATAGTAACATTATTCGCTGGGATGATGTAAATACCCTGGCAATAAGGATTTATGATATATGGATGACTGGTGGTTTATGTACCCGGAACCCACGCGTTTATGTGAAAGGCGGCTGGAAAAATAAAATTTCCCTGGATAAAAAATCTCATCATCCTCATTTCTTCCATCTGGGTGACACTTCAAACCTTTCTTTTTATGTTAAAAACAATAACCAGCACAAGGATTTAAACGCAATATTTATTAGCGAAGTTATTACAGATGATGCCAGACAGCCGGTATATGCCATGACACAGGATGTAAAAACCCAGGCAGGTAAATCTTCAGAAATCTCTTTTGGAGTCCGGCACCTAATCAATGATTTTTATCATGTTTCATTTAAAACTATTGAAAAAGAGTCAAATTATAGTCTGAGCAAGAAAGAATTATTTGGCATTGTGGACAAGGATATTCAATTACTTGACAAACCATTAAAACCGGTGGTAGAAGACAAAATAAGAACAACATATGCACCTATACATCAAAGCCATACACATTTCAACGGATACCTGGAATCCAGAATGAAAGTCAACGTCGAAAAACATTTATCAAAATTTCCACATCAATTTACCGAACCATATTTTACCGGCGAGGAACCCCGTTGGCCTGTTGGAGAAGTTGCCAAAATGATGCATGGAAGCACAAAAATGCTTCAGTATGAAAAAAATCAAAAAGTATTCGAGGTAATAAAAGGAATAGTAACTGTTTGGATTGATAAACAAGAGCCTAACGGTTACCTGGGCACTTATTTACCACAAAACAGATGGTCAACATGGGATGTATGGGACCACAAATATGATATGCTTGGCCTTATTCAGTTTTACAGGATAACAGGTTATAAACCTGCTCTCAGTGCAGCCAAAAAAATTGCTGATTTAATATCTAAAACTTTTGGCAACAAGGAGGGCCAGATGAACATTGTAGAAAACGGCCCGCATCAGGGCATGGCATCTGGAAGTATTCTTGAACCTATGGTTTATTTATATAAATATACCGGCGAAGAAAAATACCTGGACTTCTGTGATTATATTCTTAAAGCGTTTGAAAGTGAAAACGGACCCAAGATCGTTTCCGAACTGACCGAAGGCTCCGGGATGGTTACGAATGTCGGCAATGCAAAGGGGTATGAGATGATGTCCTGCATCATTGGTATGATTCAAATGTACAAGGTAACAGGCAGAGAAGATTTATTGGAGGCAGCGCTTATTGCCTGGGAAGATATAGCCAAAAACAGACTTTATGTAACCGGTACTGCAACTGAATTTGAGCATTTTCAGGTAAAAGGTCAGTTAAACGCCGGAGAAGAACACCACATGGGAGAAGGTTGTGTCACTGCACATTGGATGTATCTGACTAAAGAATTATTTAAACTTAAAGGAGAACAGAAATATATCGACGAAATAGACAAATCTCTCTATAATCATTTACTGGCAGCTCAACACCCTGTGAATGGAAATATTGTTTACTATACTGCTTTACAGGATGCCAAATGGTACATGCCATTTGATATCAACGCCGGTCCGCCGCCATGCTGCCATTTAAGCGTTAAACGTTGCATATCAGAAATACCCGAATTCGCTTTCTATAAGCATGATGATGAGGTTGGTATTAATCTTTATAATCCTGCTCATTTTAATACTAAAATATCTGAAACACAGGTTAAAGTGATCATAAATTCAGCTATTCCTTACGAAAATTCTCTGGAAATAGCTATTGAACCTGAAGAGAATGCCACATTCACACTGTCATTGAGGGTGCCTGAATGGACAAATACATTCATTGCAAAGGTTGGAAATGAAACATATAACGGAAAACCAGGCCAATACCTCAGAATAAACAGTACATGGCAAAAAGGTGATAAAATAAATATTTCAATGAATTTTCCCGTCAAAGTTCTTGAGGGTGGACAGAGTTACCCGGATCATTATGCTATTAAATATGGTCCTCAAGTGTTGGCGGTTGATGCTGATGTAAATGATATTGACAATTTGGACAACGTAGTCTTTCATAAAAAAAGTAAGCCAAACATTAAATCCTACAAGGGTAAAATGCCGGAAAAATGGGTTGGTAAGCAAAGCTTTATTTCAGATGCTATAAAGACAAAAAGTGGCAGGAAAGTCGTCCTTGTACCCTTTTCTGATGCAAGTCAGACTGGCGGTGATATGCGTGTTTGGATAAAGGGGGAATAAATGATATAAAGTTTTAAAACAAAATAAACGCTAGAATTTTTAATAGTTCCCATATTTTTCACACACTTCAACAAGCTTAAATATATTTGCATCCGGAGTATTGCGGCCGCATTGATCCCCTGTTGATAAAACATAGCCCCCGCCTTCCATGGCATCCTCAAGACATTTTAAGGCTTCTTTTTCAACTCCTTGCTCATCCATTAATAACATAACATCCGTTGTGTGAAGATTCCCTTTGAGTGCAATTTTACCTCCGTATTTTTGTTTGATTTCTTTGAGATTACAATCTCCCATTGGTGGTACTTCCAGCGGATCAATGCAATCAAGGTCAGTTTGTTCTGCAGCAAGTTCCACCAGAGCTTTCTCTTGTCCGCAACTATGTAGTGAGGTGATAATACCTGCTTTTTTAAAGATCGCTGTTAATGTTTGCAAAGCAGGGAAAGTAAATTCTTTCAAAATATCTTCAGACTGCATTGTGATTGCTCCTGAATTCGGAAAGAACACAAAATCCGGTTTTATCTGACCTTCAACAATTTTATGTGCAATAGAAACAAGATAATCTGTCCATCGGTCAATAAATTCAGAAAGTAACTCATGATGTTCGAAATAATCATAAAAAGCTGCTTCAGTAGGTTGACGCCAATGTGTCAGCAATGTTGGTAATTGCATGCACAAGCCCACAGCGCCTTTGTCTCCCATATCTTCCTGAATTTTTGTATATTGCGAGAAATCAATCTTTTCCACATCTCCAAAGAAATAGTCGCAGAAAATATCATATTCTTTTTCAAAATTTTCTATCCATTTCTTTGTTGGTGTAGGCGGCTCGTCACGAAGATAGGTTTCCTCCTGTGTCAAACTGCCTTTAGAGCATGAAAAGGTAGAACGTACAATAAGTTTTTTTTCATTTTTTATTATTTCATCCTGTTTTATCTCTCCGTCGTTTTTGAGTGGTATTTCATAATAACCATGATGAGAAAATCCATCTACACCATAATATTTTACACAGTCATTATAGGCTTTCCAAATGGGAGGTTGATTATAATAATATATATCCCAGGATGGTACGCCTTTTAAACGCTGTGGTATGGTCCAGTTTGTATCCGGTGCGCATGGCACACGATCGGGCTTGCCACCGGTCATGGCCGTAAGTATTCGATCTTTATTTGTCATTTTATACATTTTTTCACTGTAAAAATACTTTTGATATTAAAATATTGATTACTCAATTTTGGTAAAACCATACACTATTTTACACTTTTTTATGATTATTCTTGTTGATAATAATATATTTTTACCAAAATAGTGGAAGGAACAAAAAAAATTATGTAATCACATGTTAAAATTCCTTCTTAATTTTATAACTTTCATTTTTTAATAAATCCTCTATACGAGTATCAGTCTGAATATTTTTTCAAAGCAATTTTGCCTCGATCATTAAATAAGTTAAAGCCTATGAATTTTAAAGAAGTTACATTCTATTTCTTAATAATTGCTATATGTTGCTTATCCTGCCAGCATAAAGAAGTGGAAAAACAGGAAAAAAACATGACCTTAACACCAGTCCGGTTTATTTTTGATGATGATCTTTCGTACGCCGGGCCAGGTTTTGATCATTCGAACTGGCCAACTATAGATACCTTGCTTGAGGGTAAATTTCAAAATTTCGATAAGAAAATCGCCTGGTTCAGGGCAAATTTTCATTTGCCCGAAGCATGGAAAGAAACAACTGGTGAAAATGAGTATTTTCAGGTCTATGTTGGCCGTATTGGGGAAAACGATCAGGTGTTTCTGAATGGACAATTGATTGGTCAAAATGCGGAAAATGTCAGTATTCAGGATGCAGACAAAGTGCCGGATTTTTATCCTGTGGTTGGAAAATATTATCCTATACGTCGCTATTATTTACCTGTTGAAGATAAAAGGATAAACTGGGGTGGGAACAACATCCTGGCTATTCGCATCGGGAATGCTCCCGGCATACCCTTTATCAGTTCCAAAGGGATTTCAGCAGGTGTAATGCCCCTGTTAATTAAAAATAAAACTGCCAATTTTAAAAAGGATGAAGTAAATATATATGACTTCTGGAAATTCAGGCTTGATGATAAACAGAACTATGCATCACCAGGCTATGATGACACTGGTTGGGATTCTGTCGTTGTACGATTACCCTATACATGGCAGGGATTTGATTCAACAGGAAATGCATGGTACAGGAAAAAGGTGCATATTCCTTCATCTATAAAGAAATTCTCTGATATAAAATCACACCTGCGTTTTCAGGTCGGCGAATTTTCAAACAGCGGCGAATTCTTCCTTAATGGAAAAAATATGGAGAAGTACAAGATAAAAAATTACCTCAACACATATGATATTCCCTTACACAACCCTTCAATTATGTGGAATAAGGAAAATCTTTTAGCTGTCCGCACCATAGATAATCCTGAAGCCCCAAATGTGCACTGGAAAGGTATTGTTAAGCATTTTTATGAAACGCGGCATACATTTTATATCAAGTCTCCCTCGTCCATAGATTATTTGGAACTTTCAGTACCTGACAAGCTTCCTGATAAAGCGAGTAAAGGGCGGCCAATACCGGTCATTTTAACAGCGAAAAATACCGCTCAAATTCCATTGACAGCAGAAGTGAGTTGGAAAATAACCAGGAAAAGGGATAACCGGGAGATTGCTGGAAAAAAACAAACAGTACATTTGGGAGCAGGGGAGGAAAAACAAATATCACAAGAGTTTTCACCGGAAATGCCGGATAATTATTTGCTGACTTATTCGATTAGGGGAACAAACGAAATAAAAAAAGAAAGATCAAAAATTTTGGCATACCTGGACCCGGGAATGAAAGATTTCACCAAAAATGTGGAATATAATGTCGCGCTGAAAATTGAAGATGTCTCGCAACCTGTTCCTAACCATCAACTTAACATTAAAGGACTCATTGGACGGCGGATTGATTACAATTTTAGTGAAGGCCTCATGAAACTTCACGAAAAGAAGCTGCTTGAAGGATTTTACCACCGGCCGGGAAAAACAACACCAATTGGTGAATTTATTGGAAAATACATGGTTGGGCAAATGAAAATGCTTCACTATAACAATGACCCCGGTCTTAAAGAAAAAATAAACAGGGAAATCGGTATCCTGATTGCCAGCCAACAAAAAGACGGCTACCTGGGCACTTTCAATTACCATGACCGTTGGACTACCTGGGATGTCTGGGTACACAAATACGTCTTACTTGCCCTGGTACATTATTATGAGCTAACAGCTTATGAACCTGCACTGGAAGCTGCTGAAAAAATTGGCGACTTTCTGTGTAAACACTTGGGTGATGCCCCAAATCAAAATGACATTATCAACGTAGGCCCCTTTAATGGTATGCCATCAACAAGTGTCATCCTGCCAATGACATATTTATACCAGTTTTCAGGAAAACAAAAATACGCTGATTTCTGTGAATATATTATCAAAGCCTATGATCAGAAAAACGGTTCAAAACTTTTAACCACGCTTTTGGAAACAGGAAAAACAAACGAGGCCGGTGGCGGAAAGGCTTATGAGCAAATGTCAAACCTCATTGGTATTCTCAGGTTATATCAGATTACCGGAAATGACAATTATCTTAAAGCGCTGAACATGGCCTGGGAAGATATTCTGAATAAGAGACTTTATATTACCGGTTCAGGAAGTTATCATGAATTCTGGCATGAAGCCCATGATTTTCCCGGCACACGTGAATTTAATCCGTGCGAAGGTTGCGTGACAGTGCACTGGCTTTTTATGAACCGGGTATTGTTTAACCTTACCGGACATCAAAGATATATTGACGAGATTGAAAAATCCATGTACAACCATTTATTTGCTGCTGAAAGCCCACATACATGCGGCATATCATACTACACTGTTTTGGAAGGAAAAAGGTTTTACAATCAGGATCAAACCATATGTTGCAACTCCAGCGTTCTCAGAGAGATGGGCCGGCTGCCGGAATCTATGTACGCGCGGACAAAAAAAGATGAACTGGCAATTCTCTTGTACAGTCAGGGCAGTTTTTATGACCATTTCCAGGGAAATAAAAAGGTCACTTTTTCAATCAATACAGATTATCCAAAGTCCGGAAAGGTTGTCATCACAGTTGAGCCGGAAAAAATAACCAACTTCTCTCTGAAACTTCGTGTTCCAGGCTGGACAAACAAATTTTTAGCAAAAACCGCGAATAACTCTTACGAAGGTATTCCGGGAGAATTCCTCACCATAAAAAAGAAATGGGAAGGGAAAGAAACAATTTCCATTTCAATGGATATGAACCCTAAACTTTTGAAAGGTAAAAAAAGATACCCGGGTTATTTCGCACTAAAATACGGGCCACAGATATTAGCAGTAGACAATCTGGTTAATCCCGGAATCGACCCGGATAAGATATCACTTACAAAAGAGGATGATATTTCAATTAAACCATATATAGGGGAAATGCCCGAAAGCTGGGCAGGAAACCAGGCATTTATTTCAAACGTGGTTTATTCAGGCAAAAACAAGCCGGTGATATTGGTACCTTTTGCTGACGCCGGACAGTTTGGGAACGAATATATAGTTTGGATTAAGGGTAGATAAACATCATAAATTGTAAACAATGAAATTATTACATTATTTATTCCTATTATCATTTACGCTCATTTATGTATCCTGCACTGATACTAAAAGAAAGGTAGATGATCTCAAACCGGTACACAGGGCGGATGGTTTTGTAGATATTTTAGACCCGCAAAATGAAAAAACCGTCATTAAACATTTAAATGCCTCCTATACGAATGGAAACCAGGAAGTATTTAAAATTTCTGACATAAAGGGTGATATGATTTCTCATACTTTTAATGATAAAATGGGAGAAGGTACAGAATACCTTTTTGAAGCAGATGTGAAGGATGATGGTACTAAGGTTACCTGGAAAATACGGACTTTTTTGAACAAACCGGTTTTGGTATGCAAAATGGAAGTAAGGAATAAGACAAGTGGAACGAAAAGAATAAACAGAATGAACCCGGTTTTTTCAAAGCAGAAGTCTGGCGGAATATCACTAAACCCGGGTCCGGATTTATATTTTCTTGATATTGTACCACGGACATGGGCACCGAAAAGTATAAAAAAACTGGACACCTCTGGTGTTGGCAAATTCGTAACCGGTATAGCTGATAACAAAAATAAAGGCGCTGTTTTTGGCAGTCTGAGTTTTGACAGGTTTAGGGGATATTTCGAAATGAAGGACAACCGGAATACATCAGGTGTACTTACGTTCGATACATATCATGATATAGATAATCACTTAATGCTTTCAGCCGGCGATACAATATCTTCGGAATGGATTTACATTGATTGTGTCAACGATGTTCTTACGGGCCTTGAAAATTGGGCGGAATTTGCAGGTCAGCTCAATAATGCTGTCATTTCCAATCCACCTGCAACCGGGTTTTATACCTGGTATTATTATCGCGAACATGTCAGTGAGCAAATAATGATTGAAAACACAAAATTTCTTGCTGAAAACAGAGATAAATTTCCCGTGAATTGGGTTCATATTGACTGGGGATGGCAGCGAAAATTTTCAACAGGCGATACAGCCGTCAATGAGAAATTTCCTCATGGATTAAGATGGCTTGCTAATGAGATAAAAAATCAAGGATCTCATCCCAGTATTTGGATTAATCCATTTATGTATACAAACCCCACTGCCGGATTTATTGATGACCATCCGGAAATATTCCTTCGTGATTCTGGAGGTCAATACGTCGAACGGGAACCAATCAGGAACATAATGGGACGGGAATTTGGTAACGGGGAACACATGATCCTTGATGGTGTAACGAATATAATTGATGTCAGCAATCCAAAATCCTATGACTTTTTAAATGACAGATATAAATGGGTCAGCTCTATGGACTATGAAATGGCAATGATGGACTTTATCCAGGAAGGACGGATATACCCTTCAAATGGGGATAAATTTAAATACCAGGATGTTTCAAACATTGAAGGAATCAGAAAAGCCCTTTTTGCAGCCCGGGAAGGACTTGGCGATGAAACAGGAATTCTGGGTTGCGGAACGGTCTACGAAACAAGTGTCGGAACAAGTAACCTGACACGGATAAGTACAGATGCCCCTGCGATATGGTCTTGTGTAAAAACAGCATGCAATGATTTGATCGTGCAATATTTCATGAACAACAAACTATGGACAAACTATGCAGATGGCTTGTTTGTGAGGGACAAAATCAGCCCTTACTGGCGCAAAGAATGGTGGGATGAGAATGGCAACCTGGTACCAATGCGCCTGAGTGATGAGGAGGCCGAATTCTATACTGCTGTCAATGGGTTATCACAGGCTGCTGTCATGTACACCGAAGACATTAAATTACTTAAACCTCAGAGACAATGGCTTTTATCCCTGGTTCTGCCAATTTATGAAAAAGGTGTTTTCCGTCCTGTTGATTTGTTTAAAACCACTTCGCCAAAAACTTTGCAATTGAAATGTCATCAAAAAAGCAGGAAATGGATAGTGGCTGCCGGATTAAACCAGACTGATTCTGAGCTGAAAGAAGGATTGAATCTGGCGGAACTTGACATGGAAAAAAACACAAGGTATCATGCTTTTAATGTATTTGAGTCAAAATATCTCGGTCTTGTAAACTCAGAATCAGTACTTGGGCCGGTGAAAAAACATGGTGTAATACTCGTTAATTTAGTCCCTGATTCCGGCAGACCTCAACTTGTTGGCACAGATTTGCATATTTCACAGGGTGGGATGGAAATACATGATGAGCAATGGAATTCCCGGACGAAGAAACTGGCATTGGAACTGAATGATCTCCATGGCCGTTCCGGTGGATTATTTATCCATGTCCCTGAAAATGATGTATTCAGTCATGATAAAAATGAAGGATTTGATGCCAGTATTGATAATGATATTTTACATGTAAAAGTAAAACTTGATACTAAAAAATCCATTGAAATTACTTTTAATTAAATTATAGCTTTATAATGAAAAATACGATTTTGATTTGTGTATTGTTATGCACCTTATTTCAATTGATTACAAATCCAGGATACAATCAGTCAGTTAAACCGAAAAATACAGACGCCCTGTATGCAGGAGAATCTGTTAGTCTTGAAAATAATCATATTAAAATCATCTTTTTTAAACGAAAAGCAGGTGTTTATGAAAGTCAGAAAGACGGTTACAGTTGGGCTGAAATATATGGCCCTGATAAAACAGGCCGGTTAAATAAATACCTGGGCGTGCTTGAGCATTTTGGTGAAGTGGATATTCAGGGGCATATTCATCCGCTGAGAATGGATGCCATTGACCATAAGTTGGAAAAACTTCCTGAGGGAGAAAAGATTACTTTCCAATTACTCCTTCAGATACCGGAAGATGCCTGCATGGTATGGGATAATCATGTTGCTGTTAAGGGTAAAGCAGAATTTTTCCTTCCCAAAAACAGTCATTCAGTTAATTACGAACTATACCTCCAACCGGATTTTATGATGTATTACCGTTTCATCAGGGGGCCGTGGTTAAAAATTGGCGCTTTTGATGATCAACTTCAAAAACAGGATGCCATTTTCCCGGGTATGGAATGGCTTAAACACGATGAATGGTCAAGCAGCATCGATTTTTTAGCTCCATCGACGGCCTTACGTGTGGCCCCGCATCCACGAAAAGTGACTGCACCTGTCATGAGTGTATGTGTTGACAGTCTAACTGTTTCTGTGAGCTGGAATCCATACCTGGGCTCTACAGATGCATTGAGTAGGATACGGAATCCACAACCGGTATTTGCCAGTCCAAATTTTATTGATAAACGTAACGAACACCTCATGGGCCTCATCTTCCCGACATCCGGGGCAGGAATGAAAGAAAACCACCTGAGCGCGGATGGAAATCTCGTGTTTCCCGGGCAGGGTGTGAGATTTCAGTCAAGTATCACGGTGACCAAAGGAAATAGCCTGGATGCTCTTGTTCATTGGGTAAAAAAAGAAGGATTACCATCGCCCGGCATACCCAGGTTTGATAAAGAGGAATTGACGGAGAAAATTGCACAGGCTTATAATGAACATTTCTGGGAAGAAAGCAAAGGGTGGAGTTATCATAAAGTAAAAGAAGATTTGATGTTTCATGGTACCTCATGGTATCTGTCACTTGGAGTGAATAAGGTGATAAGGGACAAACCACTTTGTTATGTGCCTGAATTTGTTGATTATTATCTAAAGAATGGTAAGAACAGGGCCTTAAAAAAGGATTTGAAAGAAAAGACGGAGAAAAACCGCGAAAAGTGCCATTACAAAAAGCGTTCTGCAAATGGAACCAGGATCAATGGTTTTCCTGAGATGTTTGATTGGTATACTGACAAACAACTCCGGGCTTTTGGAGCAGAAATCCTGAACTGGCAGTCGGAAACCGGAAGTTTTTATTATGATCATTTTGGAAGGCATACCACGGAGCATGAAAAAATGGCCCGTTCATACCGCCCCTTGGGACAGCCGGGAGATTCAGTGCTTGATTTTTATATGACATCTTCCATTTTACTCCTGACCCTGGGAGAAGCGCTTGATGAAGAACAGTTCACCAAAGCAGGTAAAAAAGCCCTGGATGTGGCCATGCCATTAGACAGGCCGGAAGGTGGCGACTGGTGGGAAACACCGCTACACACACCAAATTATTATACGGCCGGGTGGGGTGCAATCGCTTATTATCTTGGTTACAAAATATTTGGCGAAGAAAAATACGAAAAAAGATCAATTCATTTCCTCAGGGCACAACTACCATTTACCTATTTGTGGACAACTGATCTGTTTCCTATGATGTACCATACAAAACCCCTTTACGGAGGAACGGGCTGGCGCTACATGGACTGGACGGACAGGTGCGTTCACTGGCAGGTTATTTCGATTATCAACATTTCGCGCCAGCTGGGCTTTGACTGGAAGGAAATTAATCCCGAAATTGACTGGGACACTTTTCAGAAAGGCGCACTTTACGCAGGGATGCGTCTTTTGGCTGATCATACTGATAAAGAATGGCGGGTACATAGTGAAGATGTGAACGAAGCCTTTAATGCCGGAAAAATGGACATGTTTGTCTCTGACACTTTTGATCCGGTTAATTTTATGTATGGTGGCCTTGGTGTGAAAATTCCCCCAAATGCTTTGATGATGTCATTGATTCATGTATGGGATGAAAAGTGAAAAAAATCATCATTACTTTAAAAAGTAAATGATTATTTTTGAGCAGCCTGAATCGGTTACCGGAGGTAAATACCCTCACGTAAGCATGTCAGGCCGGGAGACCAGTAAAATAAAAAAGATATAAACGAATTACATAATTATGGTTATACAAAATTTCACAAAACGGCTTATTATTCTTTGTGTACTATCCGTTGTAGTTTTCTTTTCAACGCGGTCACAAAGCTGGAAACTGACTCCGGAAAATATCTCCCGGGCCATTAATGAGGCTTCGGAAAGCATTAGCCGGGATACTGTATGTCCGGGTTTTCATCTTTTACCACCCGCTGGTTGTATGGGTGATCCTAATGGAGGAATATATTACCAGGGTTGGTACCACATTTTTTATGGCCTGCAACCTTTTAGCAGTGACCCGGGCGCCTGGTACTGGGCACATGCCAGGAGCAGGGATTTATTGCATTGGGAACACTATCAACCCGGCCTGACACCGGCTTTTGAACTCGGGTTAACAAATATTGGCTCCGGTTCTACCTTCATTACTGAGGACGATCAGGCGCTTGCCTTTTATTCCACTACCGAAAAAGGCGACAGTAAAATGAAATTCTGGCGGGCTGTCTTGGAAGATAATTTAAATCATTGGCAACATCACGAAAACACGAATCCGGTATTGACCCTTGAACACCCGGGGTTACCTGATTTTGATAAATTCTGGCGCGATCCCTTCGTTTTTAAAGCTGATGGCAGGACTTTTATGATTGCATGCGCAGATTTATTTGACAAAGATTATGTGCCTGTTCCTATTTTTGAAGCTAAAAACAAAAACTTAACTTCATGGGAATATAAAAATATCCTTTTTACATACCCTAAACATGAGTTTAGAAATTTTGAAGTTCCTGAATTAAGGCCTGTGGGTGATAAATGGATTTTTCTGGCTTCGGCTGATGCCCCTTTTGACAGAACCCTTTATTTTACCGGTAATTTTGACACTGAAATCCTTGCATTTATTCCTCATACACATGGTATTCTCGATTATAGTGAACATTATTATGCCCAGGAAACAATTTTGGACGACCAGGGCAATTTATTTATCATGGCCTGGATACCCGGCTGGGACAGGCCATTTTTACCTGATTTTAGACAGGATGAGTTAAAAAACAGTTCCAAAATACAAAACGGATGCTTTGCCTTACCAAGGAAACTAACCATCAACAAACAGGGAGAGCTTATCAGGCAACCGGTTGAGTCGCTAAAACAACTGCGCACTAACCACCAAAGTCTAAAAAACCAAGAAATACGGGTCGAAAGCGCAGTGACAGGTATTGATGTGTTAGAAGAAATAAGGGGTAATCAGTTAGAGCTTAAAGTTGAGATGGAACTCAGGGCTGCTTCCTTCTGCGGTCTGAACGTATTGTGCGACAGTGAGGGAAAAGGCGGATTGTACATCATGTGGAGCGGTGATGTGATTAATGTTGACGGTGTTGTAGTTCCTGTTAAAAACTGGAATCCCGGCCAGTCAATGACATTACATATTTTTGTTGATAAACAAATAGTGGAGGTTTTTATTCATAATGGCAGAAACTCTGTTTCGAGGCTATTGCAAAAAAAGTATATTAAAGGTGATTATGTTGCTTTAACGAGTTTAGGCGGACATGCCTGGTTAAAATCACTGGATGCATGGAAACTAAATGATATAGCGATTCTCCATATGGAATAAGTTATGAGTCCTCTTCTAAAAGCCCTGCAAAATGATTTATTTAATAATTTATAAAGAGAAAAATACAACATGAACAAACACACATTGAAATTTAACCTGATTTTTATTTTATTATTTCTAAGTTATCCTATTGTAACGAAATCACAAACCCCTTTACGGATTGATGAACATGAACAATTTATCACACATGGCTTTAGCGCCATGGCTTTTCACAATGAATATTACGAAGGCCGGCGCGGAGCTGTTGAACTGGTACTTCATGGCACCCGCGTAGCGTCCAATATTGATATCCGGCTTGAGCCGGTTCCGATTCCTGACAAGTATGATGTTTTCATCCCGGAATTCAAAAAAAGACATGTTAACAGAAAAAAGAATGAGATTAAAATAGATATGGATTATCCCGGACTTGGCTTCACCTATGAAATCATCATGAAAGGCATTGATAATCAGCTGCGCATATCAGCCAATATAAACGGTAGCATTGCCGACAGCCTGTATGGCAAACTGGCATTTATGCTCGAATTATTCCCCGGTAGTTATAAAGGAAAATCTTATTTCATGGATGATAAGCCTGGTATCTTTCCCGCCCAGTTTAACGGCCCCCGAAAGTATATTGACAATGAACTGAAAGCTGTACCAATGGCCCGTGGAAAAAAATTATCAGTGGCCCCGGAAGATGATCTGAATCATTTCACCATTGAATCCAAACTTGGAGACCTTGAACTGGTTGACGGAAGGGCAAGCACAAATCATAAGTGGTTTATCATCAGAAGCCTGGTTCCCAAACAAAAAGAAAAACATGTGGTTGAATGGATTATTACACCAAAAATGAATGAAAAGTGGTTGCCTGAACCTGTGGTTGGCATCTCCCAAATAGGCTATCATGCTTATCAACCCAAGATTTCTACAATTGAGATTCATGATAAGGATAAAATTGACAGCATTTATCTAAAGAAAGTATCATCTCATGGTGAAGTCAACCTTGTAAAAAAAGGAATACCGGCTATCTGGGGTAAATTTTACCGGAAAAAATACCTACAATTCGATTTTTCTGATATCAATGAGGAAGGAATGTATTTTATTGAGTACCGGGGCAAAAAGACGGAACTGTTCCCTGTTAGCAGTACTATCTTTGAAAATGAATTTTGGCGTCCTTCTTTAGAAACATTCATCCCTGTGCAAATGTGTCATGTCGCAGTAAAAGACCGTTTACGTTTATGGCATGGCGCTTGCCATTTAGAAGATGTAAGACAGGTTCCTGCAAACAAACCACATTTTGATCATTATCAAACCCTTGAGAAAATAGAAACCGGATATGAGGCCTATGAGCACATTCCTCATCTAAACCAGGGTGGCTGGCATGATGCCGGTGATGTGGATATTGAATCCTCATCCAATACATCAGCCCTTCACGTTTTATGCCAAATTTATGAAGAATTCCATCCTGATATTGACCAAATGTATGTGGACTACGGTAAAAATTTTGTTCAATTGCACAGACCTGACGGAAAGCCTGATGTTTTGCAGCAAATTGTCCATGGTGCAAGCTATATTTTAGGCAATTACCGGGCCTTTGGTTTCCTGTCAAGGGGTGTAATATCCCCCGAATTTCAGCAATATCTCCAAATGGGAGATGCTGCTTCCCAAACCGATGGTTTTGTGCACAATCCGGATTTAAGAGAATACCAGGTTGTGAATGGCCAGTCCGGCAAAGATGACGACCGGTTCATTTTTACAAATAAAAGTACATTTCGGGAATATCAGGCAGGAGTGGCCCTGTCAGCAGCAAGTAGGTGTCTTAAAGAATTTGAGCCTGAACTTTCAAAAGAGTGCTTATCAACAGCCCTTAATATATGGAAAAACATACAAAACTGGCAGGAACCTGATAGTAGGGATAGCCGGTACCAGCGATACCAAAAAATACTGAGAAAGCAGTTGGCTATTGAATTATTTCTTTGTACAGGAGAACAAAAATATAAAGAAGCAATCATAGCAGACACTGAAATAGATAAATATGTTGCTGGCAGGTTTCTTTGGTCTGTAAGCAGGATAATAGATGAAATTGATGACAAGGAGTTTCAAAAAAACTATATGAAAATGTTAATGAATTATAAAAGAGAGATCAAAGAGACACTTTCAGAAAGTCCTTACGGTGTTCCCCGAATTCACAATATGTTTGGTACAGGGTTCCGCTTTATGAATGTGGCAAACAATTATTATTATTTATGTAAAAAACATCCGGATATTTTCGAAAAAGATTTCATCTACAATATTGCTGCTTACATGCATGGCAATCATCCTGTATCGAATCATTCGCTGGTAAATGGTGTGGGAGCGAAATCAATCACTTCGGCCTATGGCATCAACAGGGCTGATTTTTCATACATTCCGGGAGGTATTTGTGCCGGGCCCCTAATTGTGAAGCCAGACCTCATTGAATTCCGCACAGAAGACCCCTTTTTCTGGGTACAAAAGGAATACACCATTTATTCAGGGACTTCCTATGTGTTTTTGATGATGGCCCTGGAGGAAATTTCCGGGAATAACTAAAAAAATTCAAACCAATGATAGATAAAAACACTCATGTACCACAGGCTTTCCTGCCTGTAGGTAAGATCACAGGCTGGAAAGCCTGTGGCACACACCTGTCTGCTACAGGCAGGCATGAGGATAATCAAAACTAAATTTTAAACACATGAAAAACCGGGTGAATTTTTTTTGGGGTTTGACAATAATACCATATCTTTTTATTTCATGTCAAAATCAAAACACAATGAAAAAAAAGGAAGATGAGGTAAAAATAGCTGTTTGCCAGATATTCTGCCTCGACGGGAATCGTGGAGGTAATTTTGTAAGAATTGAAAATGCCCTGAAAGAAGTCAAAAAACTGGGGGCTGATATTGCCTGTTTTCCTGAAACGACAATTTATGGCTGGGTTAATCCCCGGGCGCACCAACTTGCAGATGCAATTCCCGGCCGGGATTCTAAGCAACTCTGTGCCCTTGCCAAAAAATATGAACTTTTTATTGCTATTGGCCTGGCTGAAAAACAGGGCGATACATTGTATGATGCAGCGATCTTAATTGATGATACAGGAAGAATCCTGCTTAAGCACCGTAAATTCAATATTCTTAGCCAATTAATGAACCCACCATATACGCCGGGTGATGGCAAAGTTTCGTTTGTGGATACGCATTTTGGAAAAATCGGGATGATGATTTGCGCTGATTCTTTTGTAAAGGAGTACATAAAACATATGGCAAAAATTCACCCGGATATTATTTTGATCCCATATGGATGGGTGGCAGAAAAAGATGCATGGCCAGAACATGGTAAAGAGTTACAAAAAATAGTCACCAAAGTTGCCGGGAGTACAAAAGCCACAGTAGTGGGTACTGACCTGGTAGGCCAAATTTCACACGGCCCCTGGAAAGGTCAGGTATACGGGGGGCAGAGCATTGCTGTTGATGCAACAGGACAGATACTTACACTGGCAAAAGACAGGGACAGGGATATTAAGGTATTCACAGTTCATATTGGTATTTCAGCCCCGACTATAAGTCCCGAATCATCGAAATTTTTACATGGAAATCCTTTGGAAATCACATTAAAGGCTCCTGAAGGTGAAATACGCTACACAAAGGACAATACTGAACCAACAGAAGCATCTCTGCTTTATAAAAAACCCTTGCTCATTGACAAAACAACAACAATAAAAGCAAGGACATTTCTTGAAAATAAAAAAAGTGCGGTTGTTTCAGGATACTATGAAGAAATTACCGGATTACAACCTGCAGTGTCATTGCAACATCCCAAACCAGGACTAAAATACCGCTATTATGAAGGTAAATGGAAAAAACTACCGGATTTTAACACCTTAAAAACCATTAAATCAGGGATTTGTAGCAATTTCACCCTGGACATAGCCGAACAGGAAAACCATTTTGGCCTGGTCTTTCATGGTTTTATTCATATCACTGAGGATGGTTTGTATACCTTTTACCTGAAATCGGACGATGGCAGTAAACTTTTTATTGATAACAGAGTACTGATTGACAATGATGGTTGTCATGGCGCCTGGGAGATTGAAGAACAAATTGCCTTGGAGAAAGGATTCCATACTATTCAGGTACAGTATTTCGATGACAAATTATATCACTCTCTAACAGTTAATTACCAAGCCAATGGAAGCATAAAGCTATTAATTCCGGATAATTTATTGTTTTATGAGTGATAGATTGATGTTTCATACTGAGATAACGTTTAAAAAAATGAAGTCAGGAAGTACAACTGTTATTTTACTTTTAACCGTATTATTGATAAACATTTGTGCCGTCTGTGGTCAAATTCAATCAGAAAAGTCAATGGAGAAAAAAAAACACAAAACAGATTCAACTTTACGGATCGCCGGGGCTCAAATATTGGTCACGGAGGGTGTTCAAAAGAACTTGGAAAGGATAAAACGGGCTATAGATTATGCAAAAAAAGAAAAGGCAGATATCCTGGTTACTCCTGAAGGTGCCCTGAGTGGTTATACAAGTGCATTTGATTCGAATGAAGTTGAAAACGCGCTACATGAAATCGAAAATTATGCAAAAGATGCCGGAGTTGGTCTTGCTTTGGGAATTTGCAGATATGAAACAGGCCACCCTAAGCCATTTAACCAGGTCAGGATGTACACTGATGAAGGTGACTGTCTGGGTTTTCATAGCAAGATATTACGTTGCTCAAACATGAAAAATCCTGAACCAGGGGAAGAAGAGCTCGATCTCTATGAAACTTCTGAACTGCACATTTTCCCTTTTCAACAAAAAAAAGTTGGTGTTCTTGTATGCAATGATTTGTGGGCGAATCCGGAATGGACATCAATGTCTGATCCGCATTTAACCAGGCAATTGGCTAATATGGGCGCACAAGTGATTTTGCATGCAACTAATACAGGTACCAATAATTCCGAATGGAAAGAAGTCTATCAGCACTTCCATCGAAGCAACTTACGCATGCGAGCACGGGTGAGTAAAATATGGATTATTTCGGTTGATGCTGCTGTTGAAGGAAAAAAACCTTGTTTAAATCCTTCTTGTGTTATAAATCCCAATGGTGAGGTTTTATTTGAAGTTAGCCCGGAAGGAGAACAATTATTTGTTTTCACGATTCAATTATAATAGTATGAAACAGTCAATGACTAATTTGATCGTGAGATACGGGCCATTGGTCGAGTATCCTCGAAATTAAAAATTTCGGGACATAGAAATGATAAATTTTCCTGCCTTAATTATAAACGATCTCTAAAAAATAAACAGATGAAAAATAAACAATTATTATCGGTTTTTGCCCTGGCATTTCTGCTTATCTCACTGCCAAATGTCCTTTTATGTCAGATACAGACAGTAAAACTGCCTAAACCGGACTTCGAAAAACGGATTACAGATGCTGTGAACAATATCCGGATTATTAATACCCATGAACACATCAGGCCTGAGAAGGAAATGCTTGAACAGAAAAAGGAAAAATCATTTGACTTTACTTATTTATTTCAGATATATATAAGTGATGATTTACGATCGGCCGGATATAATACCCAAGTACAACAACTGGTCAATAACAAAGGGCTTCCGCTAAAGGATCGCTGGACAATATTTGAACAATTTTGGAATGCAACCCGTAATACCGGTTATGCCAGAGAGGTTATTATCACTGTCAGGGATTTATATGGTATTGATGAATTAAATGCGGAAACAGTTGAAGAACTTTCAAAAAAAATAAACGATTCCTGTCAGCCTGGTTGGTACGAAAAAGTGTTAAAAGACAAGTCCGGAATTGATTTGAGCATTTTAGATATTGGTCATGTGAAACCTGACCATGATTTGTTTTATCATGTAGAAAGGTTTGATCATTTTATTCATATTTTTTCTGCACTGGAAATTAAGGAACTGGGAAAGGAATACGGCATTGAAGTTTCTACTCTGGATGATTATGAAAAAGCCCTGGAAAAAGCATTTCTGGAAGGACTGGATTACAGTATGATTGGTGTTAAAAACGCGCTTGCTTACAACCGGGAAATATATTACAGGAACGAATCCCGAAGTACAGCTGAAAAAATTTTTAACGACCTTTTTTCTGAAAATAAAAAACCTTTTAATTTTGAACAGGTCAAACCCCTGCAGGATTATATGATGCACCGAGTGTTGGATTTGGCCGGAAAACATGAGTTACCTGTGCAAATCCATACAGGATTGCACGCGGGAGGCAGGAATGAGATCAGAAATTCTAAACCAACCTTGTTGACTAATTTGTTTCATGAATATCCCAATGTCAATTTCTGCATTTTCCATAGCAGTTATCCCTACGGCGCTGAACTTTCAGTATTGGCTAAAAACTATCCTAACGTATTTATAGACATGTGCTGGACACAGATTATTTCCCCTTATTATTCCGAACGATATTTGCATGAATGGCTCGAAACAGTTCCGGCAAATAAAATCATGGCTTTTGGCGGTGATCATACCAATGTAGAAAAGACTTACGGACACTCGGTTATGGCAAGGAAAGTTGTTGCCAAAGTGCTGACTGAAAAAGTTGCAGCAGGCTATTTTACGGAAAAAGAAGCCATTAATATTGTTAACAGGCTTTTACGCGAAAACGCGCTTGAAATATTTAAATTAAAGGGAAAAACGCGGGATTTAACTAGCCTGCCTTCTCTTTCAACCAAAGGTGATATGCATGACCTATGGGAAATGGTAAAAACCAATAACGGATTGATACGCCACTGGATGGTCATAGGCCCTTTTCCAATCGGAACCAGTCATTTGACGGATGAAGCACCCCCAGGTTTCAAAAATCCCTATCCACCTGAAAAAGAAATCGATTTAAAAGCCTCTTACGAAACAGAGTCCAGAAATGTATTCTGGCGAAAAGTTACTACCGGAACTGACGGAATTTTAGACTTTAAAGCAATGTTCCCTGCCGGTAAAGCTATTGTATATGCTTATAGTGAGTTAGTAAGCCCTGAAAAACAAAAAATGAAATTCGTTTTTAGCAGCGATGATGGGGCAAAAGTCTGGATAAACGGCAAGTTGGTTTACAATGTACATGCCTGGCGTGGAATTGGCTGGGATGGCGACTTCATTGAAGCTGATCTCAAAAAAGGAAAAAATTCAATTCTTGTGAAAGTTGAAGATAAATGGTACAACTGGGAGATGATGATGAGAAAAATAGATATGAACGGGGAAGTTAAAGTTGTAGAATGGTAGAAAAAATATATAATCATAAACATGAATAAATGAAAAGACGATATTTCATCCAAACCACTGTATTTAGCAGTCTTGCTTTCAGCTTTTTCTCCTGTGTCGGACATCAAAAAACACATATTCTTACTTTGAGTTTTGATGATGGCTTTAAAAAATCGTTTTACAGGATCGCAGAAATTCATGAGGTATACGACCTAAAAGCATGTTTAAATGTCATTGCCTCAGCACATCTTAACCATGATGAATTACTCGATGAATACCAAACGGAACCTGTTGGCGACTTCAATGACTGGAATATGCTAAAAAAACGAGGCCATGAAATCATGCCACATAGCTGGGCACATCATAACCTCACAGAGATGCCTTTTGACAAAGCTACCGGTCTAATTGACAAATGTCTGGAATATTTTGAAAAAAACCTGGAAGGTTTTGAAACTTCAAAAGCTATATATAATTACGCATATAACGCTTCAACTCCCGAATTGGATAACTATTTACTAAAGAAAGTAAGAGCAGTCAGAACAGGAAACTGGCTGATAGATGAAAAAAGAAAAGTCAACCCTTTTCCGTCCGAAACCGGGCCGTTCAGGTTAGGTTGTGATTCCTACGGCCCTGAAAATGCAGACGAATGGGTAGAAAAAGAAATTAAAGCATTTTTAAACAGGCCGGGCGGATGGCTCATATTAAACCTACATGGATTAGATGATGAAGGATGGGGCCCGGTAAGTGCAAATTTTCTCAATCATTTGCTCAAGAAGCTTGTCATTATTGATTATTTGGATATATTACCCACCGGAATGGTGTTGGAGAAGTATGCTTAACCAGCCCTGGGGCTTGATGCGAAATAACCTGTACAGAATAAACGATGTTATTTTGTTCTTTGCCAAGGCGCAAAAACTCTTGCCCCGGATTTCAAATCGGGGGCGAATAGCATTGATTATTTAAAGCTTTTTGCAACGCTGGCAAAGAGCAAAAGAACGAGTTTAAATGTTCAGGTTATTTCGCATCAAGTCTTTAAAAATAAATTGTTTTATTTACCTGTCAGGAAAAAAGAAATATGGATAAAATTGAACCCATTACAGATCCTCTAATCTGAAATTTTCAAGTAATAAGGGTGGATCAATATGAAGGGCCTTTGCAATTTTAAGCATGTTAAGAATCGATAGATTTCTCTCTCCGCGTTCAATGCCGCCTATATAACTTCTGTCAAGACCGGATTCAATACCGAGATTTTCCTGTGTCATCTTTTCCTTTTTACGAATCCTTCTGATGTTAAGTCCTAATTTTTCCAGATTGTCATCCTTTATCATTGTTTGTTAATTTTTGTGATCCCTCATTTTTTGTAGTATAAAAGTAATCATTTTTTTTCGAAAACATATATTTTTCAGGTAATATTTTGATTTTCTTTATAGTATGTGGATAAAAGCCTGAAAATAAGACAAAAAAATCTTATTTTTTTTAAGAAAAGTATCAATCGGCAGAACCTGTTTTTTTCAAAGAATATGTTGTTCTTTATACCATTGTATGGTCTCTTTAATTCCTTCCTTTAAGGTGTATGAGGCGTTAAATCCAAAATCTCTTTTTAATGGACTGATATCACATTGCCAGTTTCTGCTGCGTAACTCTCTGACTTTTTCAGAATTGAAAATAGAAGGTTTTCCTATAAGTTGACCTTTTATTTCATTCATTTTGGCAAGTGCAGTGACCAGGAATATTGGCACCTTCATTTTTATTGTTTTTACACCAAGCATTGGTTTTGCGTAGTCAAAAAATTGTCGATTCGAATACACATGACCGTCAGAGACAAAATACAATCCTCTGTATATATCAGATTTAAGAGCAGTAATGAACAGACGGGCAATATCTTTTACATAAATAAATGTTAATTGTTGCATTTTTAATCCCATGTAAGGCTCAATACCATTTAGGAGTAATTTGTATACCATAGCAAAATTTTTTTCTCTGGGACCATATATAGCTGTTGGCATAAATATTATAACCGGTAATTCTTTTTTGTTATACAGGTAATTTTGCGCTCTGAGCTTACTTTTTCCATAAAGGGTGATTGGATTCTGCTTGTCTGTAACTTTTACCGGTTGATTCGACCCATTTTTACCAGGACCATATGCCGACAGACTGCTGTTATAAATAAATTTTTCCGGTATCATATTATTTTCTGTCAGGACATCTATAAAATTGGCAGTCAGCCGGAAATTCATCCTATCAAATTCAAGTGAGTTTTTTGATTGTGTGAGTCCTGCATTATGTATGATGTAATCAAAATGATAATTGCTAAGGCATTCCTTTAGCTGTGCTTTATCTTCAAAATCAAGGTATACATATTCGACTGGTAAATGTTTCAAATATGAGGTATTGCTTGTTTTTCGTATACCTGCAAAAACTTTAAAGCCTTGACTTATAGCTTCTTCTGATAAAAAACTACCTACAAATCCATTAGCGCCAGTGATTAGAATTTTTTTACACATTGGGAGTTAAATTTTCATCAACTTATCAGACAAAAATAAAAATAAAAACCTGTATTTATTGTTTTTATCCTTATTTAATTAAAATCTGAACTCAGTCATTTTCGAAATCTATGCGTTGCAAGGCATCGTTTAACTCCTCATCCCGACATCAA
>CAZVTW010000010.1:0-36212 GCA_964629805.1 uncultured Bacteroidales bacterium
AACAATTTAATTGATTTATACCTGACTTCTTCATGAAAAAGTGCTGCGAAAAATGGCGCAATAAATTCTCTATCTGCTTTAAAAATGTCAAAAGGTGATTTTTCCATAGATTATTTTTTTGTGATGAGTCTGCTCCTGAAAGTAATTTTTCAGTCTAAACACAGTCGGGATCAAGCCTGCCCCCGTATAAAAATTGTCGGAGGCGTTGAGGATTATTCTTCCGTCTTAACTTTGTAGCGAGACATATTCGGAATGAAGATTTGAAAACACTCAACAACGCTGAGTTTGTCAATAAATGAACTTCCCGGAGCGGACTCAGTGATTAAGTATTTGAAACGAAATACCCTCTGTATGATGGCAAGTCTGCATACCTTCATTCATCATGTAAAGCCTATTTCACAATGCGTTCTAAGCCCTTTCTCAGTTAACAAATATAAGTATTCTTTCTGAAACTTTCTTTTTTTATAGGAATTTTCGAAGATGAAAATTTTGAGTATCTGTGAATGAGTCAAATCCTAAAAGTAAGATTTTCGTCTCACCTCAGTCGGGATCAAGCCTGCCTTCGTATATAAAATATCGGGGGATATTTGTCTCGACTGAGTTGAGACAAGCAACAAAAAGTTTGGCAAAAAAGCAGCTTTTGTGAGTGGACTCTTAATTCCGCTCATCAGAAACCAGGCGAGATAGTATCTGGCGATTTATCCTTAAATACCAATTTTATTTGGTGGAAGCATTATTTTACAACGCTTCCGGATTTTTGCCTACCGGCAGGTTAGACACTCAGACATGGCAACTTCAGAAATCCTGTTTATTCCGGCCTGTCTGGATTAGAAGCTTAATCATTTGAAAAATTTTTCACAATTTAATGAAAATATTTGATATATTTAATTAATATAATTAATTTTACAAAATATTACACGGGTTATAACACGCGTAATGCAATATATTGATTTATGAAACAGATTACGCAGGGAGATATTGCCAGGGCTCTTAATCTTTCAAGAGTAACCGTTACCAAAGCTTTGAAAGACCATCCTGACATTGCCGGGGAAACAATAAAGCGGGTAAAAACATATGCTGAAAATCACGGATATATTCCAAATCTCATCAGCAGGCAATTGTCTTCCCAAAAAACATTTACAATAGGTTTTGTTGTCCCGAAAATATTTAACAGTTTCTGCGCCCTGGCTATTGAAGCAGCTCACGAAACCGCCAATAAAAATGGTTACCAGGTAATTCCGATGATTTCATACGAAAATCCTGAGATTGAAAAAAAGGCGATACAAACGTTACTTAGCATGAGGGTTGACGGAATCATCATTGATGTCTCTGAAAAAACAACTGAACTGGATATTTTTTATAAAGTAAAACAACAAAAGATTCCTTTGATATTTATTGACAGGTCGGTTGAAAAGGCAAATTTTCATCGAATCGTAACAAATGATTTTGAAATTGTCCGTTCTGCTGTAAATCTTGCTTTTAGCCAGGGATATCGTAACATGGCTTTCCTGTCTGCCGCACCGCAACTGAATGTTGGCAAGCAAAGGACAGACGGATATATGGCAGGACTTATCGAATCCGGATTGAACCAGGACAGGGTTGTGATATATGAAGGGGAAATGTCGGGAGATTTTGGCGAAAAAACCCTCAAAAAAATGCATAAACAGAACAAATTACCCGGACTCATTATTTGTGCCAGTCTTTCTGCTGCAATTGGCATCCATAAACAAGCCGGCAAACTTGGAATAACTATCCCCGACGAATTAGGACTTATTACTTTTGGCGATAATGAGATTTCTTCTCTCTTAACCCCCTCACTGGCCATTTTTCACGTACCCATTAGGAAAATGGCTGCTAAAGCTACTGATTACATCATTAAAAAATGTGAAAACAATAATTACAGAATACCAAAACAAACCATGTATAAGTCAAAATTACATATTGGTAATTCTATTCAACTCAAAAAATGATACAATGAATGACAAACAATGGAAATTCCTGTTAAAAATTATTAATGGTGAGGTAACAAAAGAACTGCCTACAGGTTTTATTATTGATAGTCCCTGGCTGCCCAATTGGTCAGGGATTTCATTACTTGATTATTTTAGTAGCGATGAATTGTGGTTCAATGCAAATATAAAAGCGCTTACTACTTTTCCTGATGTACTGTTTCTTCCCGGGTTTTGGGCTGAATACGGTATGTGCAGCGAACCTTCGGCTTTTGGTGCAAAGTGCGTGTTTCCGCCGAATGAATTTCCGCATGCCTGTAAAATCATCAATTCAATTGACGAAGCAGATAAAATACAGGTTCCCAATCCGAAAACAGATGGTTTAGCGCCTTTTATTTTAAACCGACTGAAGCTAAATCAATCGAAAATGGAAAAAGCAGGATATAAAATCCGGTTTTCGATATCGCGCGGACCTTTGAATATTGCAGCATTTTTAATGGGAACCACCGAATTTCTAACTTCATTAATGATGGAGCCTGAAAAAACCATGAAATTGCTTGATAAGATTACAACCTATCTCGAAGAATGGCATTTGCTACAACAAAAATCATTTCCTGATATTGATGGTATGCTATTGCTTGATGATATTATCGGGTTTATGGGAGAAACTGAATTTTGTGAGTTCGGATTACCTTTGTTTAAGCGGCTTTATCAATCTGATGTGAGTGTGAAATTTTTGCACAATGATGCCGATTGCATGGCTTCGGTGAAGTATCTGCCGGAAATGGGAGTAAACCTGTTTAATATGGGGTTTCAACCTTCGCTGAACGAGCTTAAAGAAGTAACAAATAACGAGGTAACCATGCTTGGAAATATACCACCCCGCGATGTGCTTGCAAGCGGCACACCCGATGATGTAAAAAAATGTGTTGTTGACCTGAAAAAATCATTAACATCCGCCGACCATGTAATCTATTCATGCGGTGGAGGCATGCCCCCGGGCGTTTCAACAAACAATATCAATGCATTTATAAGCGCAGTAAATTCAAAGTAACAATTAACAAATGATAATTGAAAATTAACAATTGAAAATTCACAATACACAATTAAAGATTTATCATGAAAAAATCTTCCTTTATTATTATTTTGGTTTTAGTCCTGTCAAAGAGCTACTCACAGAGTACGGTCAGGAATAATGTAACGATAAACAGCAACTGGCAATTCACAAAGCACAATGCTGATGTTGAAACAATGAGCAATTTGCATGATACCCTCTGGCAGCGAATCAACCTTCCTCATGTATGGAGCAAAGAAGCTGCTTTTGATGACCAACCGGGTTTTGATCAGGGTACAGGGTGGTACAAAAAAGTGCTTTTTATGAAAGAACATCCTGAGAAAAACAGGATATTTCTGTATTTTGGTGCAGTAAACCAGGTGGCTGATCTGTATGTCAACAATGCATTTGTTGGCAGGCATTTAGGCGGATATAATGCTTTTTCGTATGATATTACTCCTTTTTTGAAACAGGAAAAACCAAAGAATACAATTCTGCTCAAAGTGAACAACGAATATAATCCGGACGTACCCCCTCATGGCTTTAATTTTACTTTTTTTGGCGGCATTTACCGTGATGTTCACCTTATTGTTACAGAAAATATTCATTTCGATGTAACCAATCTTGGCTCAGATGGTGTATTTGTTTCAACTCCGGTTGTTGATGATGACAAAGCGGTGGTTGAAGTAAAGGGCGATATTATAAATCATACCGGGAAAAAGCAGGTTGTTACGGTGCGTTCAATCATAAGGGATAGAGATAACAATACAATAGCCCGATTTCAGAAAAAAATAAAACTACCGGCCAATGAAAAAACGGCCTTCGATTTAAAAAGCAATGAATTGAAAGACCTGATATTGTGGTCGCCCGACAATCCGTATTTATATTCTGTATGTACCCAAGTTGAAGCAAAAGACGGAAAACTACGTGACGAAAAAGTGTGTAGATTGGGATTCCGCTATTTTCATTTCGATGCTGATAAAGGGTTTTTCCTGAACGGAAAGCCATGCAAACTGGTGGGTACAAGCCGCCACCAGGACTATCATTATATGGGTACGGCAGTCCCCGACGAACTGCATTACAGCGATGTGAAAATGATTAAGGATATGGGAATGAATTTTCTGCGTGTTTCTCATTACCCCCACGATCAAGCAGTTATGGAGGCTTGTGATCGCCTTGGCCTGATAAATGTGGTGGAAATCCCATTGATTAATAAGGTCGTATACTCCAAAGAGTTTTTTGATGTTTGCGTTACGATGCAAAAAGAAATGATTCGCCAGAATTATAATCACCCGTCAACAGTGATGTGGGCGTATATGAATGAAATACAATTTATCCCGCCGGGAGGATTCAAAAACTATTCACTTTATAATGAAGAAGAACTTGTTTATTTTAAAAACACAAATGAATTAGCTCAATTGCTCGAAGATGTTTCGCGCGAAGAAGACCCCCACAGATACACCAATATACCCAATGCTGGTAATTTTGAACGTTTTCCGGTTGGGGTTGAAAGCGGGATTACCGAAATTCCAATGGTAGTGGGATGGAATTTATACAATGGCTGGTACTTTGAAGATGTTACCAAATTTGATGAATATGTGGATAGTTTGCATAGGGTTCATTTAAAACACAAACCGTTTTTTGTTACCGAATACGGAGCAGGTTCTGATCCACGTATTCGTTCGGAAGTGCCGGAACGATTTGATTTTAGCATTGAATGGCAAAATCATTTTCTTGAACACCATTTAAAAGCCATTCTTGAAAGGCCTTATGTAACTGCCTCTGCTGTGTGGAATTTTGCCGATTTCAGTCTGGAAAGGGCCCGCGAAGCTGTTCCTCATTTTAACAGCAAAGGATTGGTTACAAGCGACAGAATACCCAAAGATTCGTACTTCTATTACAAGGCAGTACTAAACAATGAACCAATGGTTAAAATAGCGCCGGTAAACTATGCTAAACGTGCCGGCATACAGGCTAATCCTGCCGATGATTTTTGCAGGAAAGATATTTGGGTTTACTGCAATGCGAAACAAATTGATTTGTATGTGAACGGTACATTGCTTGAAAAAAGAAAGGTGCAATCGCCAAAAGAAATAATCAAAGTCCCGTTTAAACAGGGTAAAAATACGATAGAGGCGGTTGCTGAGACAGGCAGCGGAATTATAAAAGACTTCCAAACAGTAGATTTTACACTCTATCCGAAAATTTTCAACAGCAACAACACTCCAGGTTCAATCAATATAAACCTTGGTGCCACCTTTTATTTTACCGATAATAATTCTGCCTTGTGGTTGCCCGATAAACCCTATGAGAAAGGCAACTGGGGATATCTTGGAGGGAATGAATTCAGAAGGGTAGACTGGGTGGGAAACCTACAGGGAGCAGGCGACAACATTTTACGTACTGACAATGATCCCTTATTTCAAACCCAGCGGCTGAATTTTGATGCGTATAAATTTGATGTACCACCCGGTAATTATGAAGTTACCTTGTATTTTTCTGATTTACTGACCGATGAAAACATCAAAAATCTTCCGGAGATTCTTAAGAAAACCATTGGTATTGATAAGAATGCTGAATTTGATGTGAACCTCAACGGAAAAGTTGTTAATCATTCATTAAATTTGAAGAAAGAGCACGGAAAGTTATCGGCAGTGAAATACAGGTATCGAATATCGGTACTGGATAACAACGGGATCGAGATAAAACTGAATGCAAAGCAGGGCATAAATATGCTTAACGCAATAAGAATAATGAAACTCTGAACTCATAAGATTATTGAATGAGAAAATAATTACAAACATTTTAAAATCTTTAAAAATGAAAAAAATTTATCTGACATTCATAATGTTGGCTTCTTTACTATTTGAAGCATTCCCGCAGCACGACAACCTGATTATAAATGTAGGTGACAGGAAAACGACAAAACTAAATGGTAAATGGAGGTATTTGGTTGACCTGCTTCGCGAAAGCAGGGGGTATGAGCGTGATATGGTACCTGAAAAGAAGTGGGATATTCACGAATATAACTTCCCTACATCAGATTGGCTATATGTACCGGGTGACTGGAATACACAAAGGGAGAAACTTTATTACTATGAGGGCCATATATGGTACCAAAAAGATTTTACATATCATTTACCTAAGAACAAACGATTATTTATTTATTTTGGTGCAGTAAAATATAAAGCAGAAGTATATCTGAATGATCAACTGCTGGGGAAGCACACCGGTGGGTATACACCATTTAATTTTGAAATACCTGATTCTTTACTCCGGGAAAAAAATTCACTTGTTGTTTTGGCAGATAATACCCGGGACTTTGCAGGGGTTCCGCCCTTACGTTTTGCATGGTGGAACTATGGCGGATTAACCCGTGATGTTTTTCTTGTGGAAACAAATGCTGATTTTATACAGGATTACATGGTGCAGCTTGAAGATAATTCATCCGAAAAAATAAAAGGCTACGTAAAATTAAACGGGAATAAGCTCCAACAGGATATTACTGTATCAATCCCCTCACTTGAGAAGGAATATACGGGCAGGTCGAATAGCGATGGTTATCTGGAATTTTCATTTAAACCCGGGAATATCCGGTACTGGGATATTGATGACCCTTATCTTTATGATGTTTACATATACGCAGAAACCGATACTGTGCATGAAAAAATTGGTTTCAGGACGATTGAAACAAAAGGGACCGATATTTTGCTTAACGGAAAATCCGTGTTTTTAAGAGGTATTTCAATACACGAGGAAAATCCTCTTGGAGAAGGTCGTGCATGGTCTGAAGAACATGCCAGGGTACTGCTGAAAAGGGCAAAAGATCTCGGGTGTAATTTTGTAAGACTTGCACACTATCCGCACAATGAAAATATGTACAGGATTGCAGATGAGATGGGTATAATGGTGTGGGAAGAATTACCCCTTTTCTGGAAGGTAACATGGGATAATAACGAAACATATAAGCTTGCAGAGAAGATGGCAACAGAAATGGTTACACGTGATAAAAACAGGGCCAGCATAATCATTTGGTCCGTTGCTAACGAAACCGGCGAAAGCAAAGCAAGGAATGAATTTCTTACAAATGTAATAGACCACATCAAGGATATGGATAACACGCGATTAATAAGTGCTGCTTTGTTTGTAAACAAGAATAAGTCTGACAGGAATACAAAAATCGTTGATGATTACCTTGGGAAATATATAGATATTATTAGTGTAAACGAATATTACGGATGGTACCAGGGACTTCCTGAAATAAAAGATGACATAAGCTGGGATGTTAGATTCGATAAACCCTTTATGTTTAGTGAAACCGGTGCAGGTGCTTTACAGGGCTACCACGGCGACTCATTAACACGCTGGAGCGAAGAATACCAGGCATACTATTTTCGCCAAACCCTGGATATGATTGAACGGATACCTAAATTAAGAGGACTCTCTCCATGGATTTTAAATGATTTTTTATGCCCCCAAAGAGTATTTCCCTATATACAGGACGATTTCCTCAGAAAAGGTCTAATCTCTGTCAGGGGCGAAAAAAAGCAAGCATTTTATATTTTGCAGGACTATTACAGGAAAAAGAAAAAAACCTTTGGGAGATAATTTAGTAGTATTCTGTCCCATAAATTTTATCAAACATTTTGGCAAATCAAAACATTTTCAAAGATCTCTCACTTCGTTCGAAAAGACTATTCCTAATTTGAGTTTAAGGAGCGGGGGAGTGGAAGCAGGCTTCGCCTGCTTCCACTCCCCCGCTCCAATTTCTGTCATAACAACTTGTCATTGTGAGCGAAGCGAAGAATCTAAAAGCATCATATGACACGTTTAAAATTCTCAAACAAATATTTGTACGAAACCGCCATCAAGTTAATGAATAGTCTGAAATTCCGGCCTTGAAAATTTTGAGAGTACCAATCTGTCCTTTTTTATTCATTCTTTATATTTTAGGTTTTATATTGTTTCAGGAAAAAATCAATGAATGTCTTTAATGCTTTAGATTGATATTTATCTGTCCGATCTGTGATATAAAATGATCTTTCAAATTTGAGCCCTTCTATATTTTTAATCACAATTAATTTGGGATTTCCTTCTTTCTGTATTGCAAATTTTGACATGAATGTTATTCCGTTACCCGACTCTATTGCCTTTACAATAGCAAAAGGACTGCCTATTTCGATTATTTCAGGACTAATGTTATATTTCTCTGTTAATTCATCAATCAAAATCCGTGTAGCAGAGCCTTTTTTTGTGCTCAGCAATTTTTCACCGGACAAATCTCTGACCTGAATTGATTTCTTCATTGTTAGATGATGATGAACAGGTAATACAAGGACTAATTGGTCAGATAAAAATGAGACCGATTCCATATTTTGTTTTGTTGCCATTGCAGTAATACCTATATCAATAGTATTATTTTGTAATTTCCTGAATATTGCCCTGGAGGTTGAAATATCATAATGTATATTGATATTTTGATGTAATTTCTTGAAATCAAGGATAATATGTGGCAAAACATGAATTCCGGGCGTATATCCCGAATTTATAATAATGTTTCCGGTAATCCCATTATTAAAATCATCAATTTTTCTCCTCAAATTCCCGGACAGCTTCAATAATGGCCATCAGGTTTTCCCAGGGTACTTCGGGTTCAACAAGATGAGTGGGGCCAATAACTATTCCCCCATTATCACTACATTTTTCCAGTCTGGAAAGGGTGGTGGTTTTTACTTCTTCGGGAGTACCAAACGGCAATAATTGCTGTGTTCCGATTGTTCCCCAGAAAGAGAGCCGGTCTCCGAATTGATCGTGTATATCATCAAAATCCATACACTCAGGTTGTACAGGATTTAGTATATCAACTCCTGTTTCGATCAGATCATCAATAAAAGGTGTGACATATCCACAAGAATGGTAGAAAACGAGTATATCAGGTTTTATGGACCTTGCAGTGTCGATAACCTTTTTTAATCGTGGTTGTAGCCAGGTCTTCCATAAATCAATATCTATCATAATCGAATTTTGCATGCCGATATCATCACCCAGTCCGAGAATGTCGGCTCCTGCCCGGGCATAAATTCCGGCTTTTTTACATGCAAATTCTGTGATTTCGTCAAGTAATACAGTGGCTTTTTCGTCACCTGTCATCATATCCATCATTAGTTCTTCCATTGACCGGATATACCATGATGATTCCCAGATTGTTATTTGCATTTTCGCATAAGCAGCGAGGTTTTTTTTATGTAAGTTATTTATTTCAGAATGCAGTTTCTTCTCAGCTTCTGATGAAATTGTCGGATATGGATATTCAACTATTTCTTTCAAATCAGCACCTCTAAGAGGATGGTGCATCCTGGTCATATGATATGCCAATTCTGAGCCTTTTGAATGGCCTACACCCAGGAAATCAAACTCCGTGCTGTCAGGAAGCTCTTCTCGTTTATATAATTCCCTGCCGTTTTCAAATTCTTTCTTCACATCCAGTTCAACCGGTCTGTGAAACTGATTAAAAAATGACGGATAATCCCTGTGTCCGAATCTTTTTTCAAAAGCATCAACCTGCGAATCACATAATTCAAAATCAACAGGAACTTTCTCTATGCCTTCGCGCTTTAATGCTTTAAGAATATAATCTTTCATGTGATATATTTTTAAGGCAAAAATACAAATAATCAAAGATTTAGAATTGCATTATTCGGAAAGGTTTTTGCTATTGTTTTAAGAAATTCGGAAATAATTCTTCACAAAGGATGAGGGCGATATACCTTTTGATTTTGAAAAAATATATGAAAAGTATTGCGGGGATGAAAAACCACTTCGGTAAGCGATGTCATTAATTCTTGCTTTTGGTTCATTTATAAGAAGTTCACAAGACTTATTTATTCGTAACTGATTGATATAACCAGCCGGTGAAATATGAAGCTCTTGCTGAAACAGGCTGCGAAGATATCTTGAACTCGTCCCGCATTTTTTTGCAATGTCCTCAATAGTCATATCTGCCTCCGAATAAGTATTATGAATAATATCCAAAGCAGCATTCAATCTTTTGTTTTCCCTGATTTTATCAAAATTCGTGCTGTCATTAATCAATCGTGAACAAATTAATACCAGTTCAGAATAATAAAGTTTTAGCATAAGGTCGGAAAACTCCCTGTTTGTTTTCTGCTTCTCTTCTTTTATTATTCTTTGCAGGCAATTAAAAATTGCATCTGTCTTATCACTGCGAAATTTTATAAACTGGGATGAATGGGTGAAGATATGATACAGAAAAGACAGGTTTTCATTCTCTTTTTCAGGTTTGATGAGAGTTTCGATATTTTTGATGTCAAACTCCAGTTGGTAAAGTGTTACGCCGTTTTGTCCGATTGTGCGAAAAAAGTGTTCTACATTTGGAAAAAGAAGCATGCAATCACCTTTATGAAATTTAACGATATTTTTATCAAATTTCATGATGCAATTGCCTTCCCACACATAGTTAATTTCTACAGCAGTGTGTTGATGAGGCCCGTATTTATATCCTGTTTGGAACCTGCATCTTCTGAACATACCAGGAATCAGGGTCACATCCTTATGCGCAATAATTGATTCAATTTGTTGTTTTTGAAAAGACATATACTAAAAGTACCTAAAGTTTAAAAGTTATAAATGAGTCTACTCCTAAAAGCAAGATTTTCGTCTCGACCCGGTCGAGACTCAACAGCGCAGAGTTTGGCGCCAAATGGAATGTCAGGAAAACAGTTCTCTGTTTCCCTGACAGTTTTTCAAAATAATCTCCGAAGGAGTTATAGCGTATCTTAGGAGAGTGGACTCATAAATATTTAAAGCTACTGAGCGTATAAAATAAATCATTTTAAAAGACTCAACGATTTCATTTCACCCTCATATGATAATGTGCCGGATTGCCTGATTGTCTCTTCATCAATCAGCTCAATGTTAAAAATGAGTTTGTCTTTCATACCGGGAAATGTTCCTTCCCTGTCGCTCAGGGTTATTTTTTGCTCATTATCATCCCAATATATATGAATAATGGCATATTTTTCCTGTTCATAATTATAATTATCTCCTTCGTCCATATAATAAGCAAATTTGGCGTTCATCCCTGGATAAATACGCAAGATAACAGTATCTGTTTCTTTTTCATTTACATATTGCATTTTCGGCCCCATGGGAATGATAGAACCGGCCTTCACGTATAAAGGTATTTTGTCTATGGGCGCTTGTGCAATCATATTTTTTCCGCCTTCAATACATTCATTTGTGAAAAAATCATACCATTCAGATGATGCAGGCAGATATACCTCCCTGGTTTTCGCTTTATAGCCGGTTACAGGGCAAACCATAAGAGAAGGGCCAAACATAAACTGGTCATCAATCCCGTAAACATTTTCATCTGACTGAAAATCCATGATAAGTCCCCGCATCATTGTGTACCTGTTTTTTGTGATTTGCCAGGCATTTGAGTATATGTATGGAATCAGACGATATCGAAGATGAGTGTATTGCCTGAGAATTATTTCCGTCTCTTCATTAAACAGCCAGGGTTCTCTTGGTGCGTTGCTCCCGTGTGATCGAAAAACCGGGCAAAACGTCCCGAACTGGAACCAACGGGTATATAATTCAATATACTCAGGATTTGAGTTAGGTTCATCATAATCCCAGATAAAAAATCCACCGATATCTGATGTCCAGTAAGGAATACCGGATAAGTTAAAATTGACAGCAGCAGCAATTTGTTTTTTGAAATTGTCCCACCGTGCAACGACATCGCCGCTCCAGGCCACGATACCATATCGTTGCTGACCTGCAAATGAAGAACGAATAAGCTGACATACCCGTTTTTTGGATGTAACACCACGCTGACCTTCATAAATACCTTTTGCATGCATCAGCGGATAGGTATTATGATAATAAGCACCAGGGCCCAGATATGTTTCATAATCAGACATATCAACAAGGTCTGGTTCCGGTGCATCAACCCACCAGGCATCTACACCTATATCAAAAAACCTGTTTTTTACCATTTCCCAGTATAATTTCCTGGCGCCGGGATTATACACATCATAGTATGTAGCAAGTACCATGCCTTTAAGTGGCTCCTCCTGTGCCCATTTCCCGTATTGATAAACAACATTTGTATCAATATCCGGATACAAATATCCTTTTTCTTTTAATTTGTTGTATACCTCTGAGCCGGGTTGAAATCTGGCCCAAATGACAAGCATAAATTTCATATCCAGCGAATGAACCTTCTGAATCATTTTTTCCGGTTCCGGAAAAACCTCAGGGGCAAAAAGAAAAGCATTCCAGGGATGTTTACCCCAATACTGCCAGTCCTGTATAATAAGGTCAACCGGGAATTCTTTTTTTCTAAATGTTTCTGCAACATCAAGTAGTTCATCCTGCGTCTTATACCGTTCCCGTGATTGCCAGTATCCATAGCCCCATTTTGGTAACAAAGGGACGTCTCCTGTTAGTTTCCGGTAGCCGTTAATTATGGAATCAGCATTCTCGCCGGCAACAAAATAGTAATCAATTCCCTTTCCTAAATCAGAGGCAATCGTGTAATTATTTCCTGTAAAGTCGTAATGTGTGACAGAATAGTTGTCCCACAGAATTCCATAACCATGTGTTGTCAAATGAAAAGGCACTGAAGTTTTTGTATTTCGCTGGACTAATTTGACTTTGTGTCCCTGATAATTCATAATCCCTTCCTCATGCTGACCAAGGCCGTAAATAGCTTCTGAACTATCTTTCACGAATGAGATACGCAGATTATTAAAATTACTATATTCAGGATTTATTTCTATATTTTTATCCTGCTCATCTAAATAAATATTTCCGGAGTTATTTTTAAAAGTAACAAGGCCGGTTTTTTTATCCAGCTCAATTGTTAATGTTGATGTTTTTAGGACTACCTTGTCCTGATTTTCCTGCCGGTCAAAAAAACCTATTGACGAATTCGGATTTTCTACAACCAGACTTTCCGTATTTTCAGTCGAATCATCAGGGAATGCCTGAATTCTGATGATATTATTATCAAACGGAGTTATTACTATTCTTTTAACAGCTAATTCTTCACGAGCGATGGTCCACTCATAAGAGTCCGTTTTAGCATCATTTGGAGGTTTGCAGTAGTTTAGAAAACAAACAAGAATGCCAAAAATCAAATATCTCATTTTTTTATTTTTTTGAGTTAATATTTTACATTGAATTATTAGGCATTTTTCAAAAGTATTTTACATTTTCTAATTCACTTACCCCTGGCTTCAGCCCGGGGTTAAAAAACAACATTTGTTGCTCCGCAACGGACAGAAGAGTGAGGAAAGGCAGAATTTAAATAGTGCCTCTGAGAAAACGCCAATTTATTCATGATAATTTATTATTATATCTATGGTATTCCCCGATAATATCGAGGGCAAGCCCCGATTATATCGAGGGCAAGCATGAGATCGCTTCGCTAAGTTCTGCGTTACTTTGAAATTTTAAAATCCTCATTTACAGTCAGTAAATTCCGGTTTAAAATTTCAAAAAGCCCCCGACATTTTATTTACGAGGGCAGGCTTGATCCTGACGTTTTCTTAGTGGCACTTAATAATGAAAACTGTAAACTACTTTTATTCATATATGAAAAATGCCAATTAATTGGACAAATATATGTAAGCTACTAAAATCAGGATATGATCCAAATATTATTTTATATCACTATAGTTCCAATATTTATTTTTACGCATATAAAAAATTAGTTACTACAATCGCTTTATTAAGTAAAAAATCGATCATAACTAAAATCACCAATTGGCTTGTACATGATTGTTGTAAACAGTGCATTATTCAAATAGCTCTTTGATTGTTTTCATCGGAATAAACATCTTTTGGCTATCAGGTAATTTTATAAATCCATATTTATCATAGAATCTTTCTGCTTCCTTATCCAATGGGTCACCAATTACAGCAAGAACTCCTAATGAATCAGAAGTATCTAAACATCTTTTTAAGGAATCAATTAATAATATTTTACCAATACTTTTTCCTTGATAATCTCTATCAATTGCTAATCTTCCTAAATGTATTGTTTGAATCGACAAATATGATTTTGGCAGCTTTTTTTAAATGAATCTGGTATCAAGTTTTGTGAAATACTATTACTTGAAAGTGTATAATATCCAGAAATCCTATTAGCCTCTTTATCAAATAGCACAAAACAGGCAGATAGTTTTCGTTTAACATCTTGTTTCGCCTGTTTCCAAAAATAATTGTCTAACAAATCTTTACCACACGAGAAAATTTCCTTGTTATGCTTTGAATCAAGCGGTTCACTTAAATAACTCATTTAGAAATCAATTGATTATATTCATCTTTGGCTGAAAGCAAGTCATTGTTTGGCTTTGGAGGAGTAACCAAAGAATCAAAAAATATTTCTTTGTCTTTTTGTGAGACAATTATTTGTTCTCTTTCTTCAATAATCTCTTTAGCTTTATTTTGAACAGTTGTAATTACAAAATCAGTCAGATTTCTGAATCCACCCAATATAGCAGCTTTCTCAAAGAACTGTTTTTGTTCTAAAGGTAATCTTGTATTAAATATCGCTTTATCTTGTTTTTTTGATAATACGAAATTTTTTTTTGCATGCCTTATGAGGTAGAAATATTGGCTTGCAAGGGGAATGATTCTCAAATTCGGGATGGGTGAAAGCTTTATAATCAGAGATATTGCGTTTTTGAGACGGAGTTTCCCTGATCTGCCTGAAGTTGCAGAGTAATTTTGTGGATTTTATTCACAAAAACGTGTGAATATAATTTGCCTAACCGGATTAAAAACAGCAAAGCGTATTATTTCACAGGGTAAATTAGATCAGACGAACAGAAAAATCAACTCAAATGCCTATTCGTTAGGAGCAGACTCATTTATGAACAAACTCACCCTTTTGTTAAGCCACAAAACATTTTCCAGACCTGGAAAATGAAACAATAGTAATATTTTCCGAGACCATGCTTATAATAAAAATGAAAGACTTACGGTATTTTTGAAGTTTTCATAAGAATCTAAGTTCGAATGAATGACTGTCAGGAAAAAATCCTTATTTATGAGAGAAAGCTGACAAACAATTGCGTTTTTTGAGGTTAGTTTTATAATTTTTATATTTAGAAAATGAGCTATTCCCCATATGATGAGGATATAGTAATAAGATAACTCTAACAGAATAAATTCATGGAACATATACCCGGCAAACAATTTTCAGTAAAATGTGCCACCTGGTTTGCAGCCATATCTCTGGCGCTTCCCGCTTGCACTAGTCAAAACGCAGAGCAGGATACAGCCCGGCATGGTAATCAATCACCGGAAAAGCATGAAAAATCTCCCAATATCATCATTTTATTCACAGATGATTTGGGATATGGAGATTTAGGATGTTATGGTTCAACGATACACAAAACCCCTAACATTGATAAAATTGCAGAACAGGGAATTAAATTTACAGATTTTTATGTAGCAGCGCCTGTTTGTACACCTTCGAGGGCTTCTTTGTTGACTGGTTGTTATCCGCAACGTATTGATATGCATGTGAATGAAAAATCGGAAGATGAGTTCAGGGCTGTGCTTACCCCGGAATCACCCAAAGGACTCAATCCGGCAGAAACAACAATTGCTGAGTTATTAAAGCAGCAGGATTATAAAACTGCCTGCATTGGAAAATGGCATCTTGGTGATCAAAAACCATTTTATCCGACCAATCATGGCTTCGATTATTTCTACGGCATTCTTCATAGTCATAATCAAAGTACAGAAACATGCCCGCTTGCAATTTTTGAACAGGACAGCATGGTTGAAACACCGGTAGATATACCCTTGCTCACCAGAAAGATGACAGCTAAGGCTATTCGTTTTATTAAAGAAAACAGGGAGCAGCCGTTTTTTCTTTACCTGCCCCATCCTATGCCTCATTTCCCGCTGGCAGCCAGCCAGGAGTTTAAGGGGAATTCAAAGGATGGTATTTACGGTGATGCAATTGAAGAATTAGACTGGTCAACCGGTGAAATTGTGAAAACCCTTAAAAAGTCTGGTATATATGAAAATACACTGGTTGTATTTACTTCTGACAATGGCGGAGAAACACGGGTCGGATGGGTCAAAGGCGGGTTTAATCATCCCCTGCGGGGTCGCAAAGGCACTGTATGGGAAGGCGGAATGCGTGTCCCATGTTTGATTCAGTGGCCTGATAAGATTCCGCCAGGAAAAATTTGTCATGAATTAATAACAGAAATGGATTTTTTGCCAACTTTTTCTGCTTTAACAGGGGCCAATACTAATGGCCTAAAAAAGACAGACGGAAAAAATATATTGCATTTATTATTTCATCCGGATACAGTGAAGTCTCCTTATGAGGTTTTTTATTATTACGATCGTGATCAGTTACAGGCTGTCCGGTGGAAAAACTGGAAGCTGCACCTCGCAAAGAAGGACGGTCGTTATCCGGCTGCATGGAAAAGCAATACTGTGCCTTTTCACGAACCTCAGTTATATAATCTTGAAAAAGACCTGACTGAAACCTGGAATGTTGCCGACAGTTTTCCAACAGTGGTGGAAAAAATGACAAAGATGGCTGATGAAATTGTCCGTGAGTTGGGAGACAGGCATGTGCCCGGAAAAGAAACAAGGAAGGCCGGATTTGTTGATTCTGTTATCTGTCCGGTTAATTATTTTGCACCTAAATTTCTAAAATGAAATCTTAACGAAACACTGAAATGTGCTTTGAAATTGAGAAGCGCATCAAAAAATATCGCAAGCGTAGCTATTGTTACGGTGAGATATTTTGCAGAGAGCATTCTCAATAGCAATGTGCAGTTCAGTGTTACAGTAGATTTTCGTTTTAGAATTTTAGGTTGTATATAAAAATTTGCATTAAACAGCGTTTCTGTACCGCAGGCTATCCCGTCTGCAAGGCAAACCGGCGGGCAGGATATCGAAGATAAAAATTTGAAACATATGAAGATGACATTAAAATTATCCATTATTACATTTTTTTATGTATTACTGATAAAAAATCTGTCAGCACAGCTATATGTTGACAATTCTTACACCGGGGAGAATCAGTCGGGTTCATCTGATGCACCATTCACAACCATACAGAAGGCCGTTGATAATGCCAAGAAGGGTGATAACGTTCTGATTAAGAGAGGTGTTTACCGCGAACAGGTAAATGTCGGTGTCGATAGTATTACAATACAACCTTTCCGGGATCACAAAGTTGTTGTTAACGGAACAGAACCCCTGTTGAACTGGGAAAAAGTATCCGGAGAGGTATACAAAGCAATCGTCCCCTGGGAGATTACCGAAAACGACCAATCCGATCAGATTTTTGTTGACGGCAGTATGATGCACCTGGCCCGTTGGCCAAAGGAAAGCAATCCTGACTGGATGATCGATGCAACAGTTTCGTATGTTGATAAAGCAGAGAACAGCGGGCGTGAATCAATCATTATTACTGACAATGAATTTGATGAGCCATCAGAAAGGTGGCTTGACGGAATGGTTTGGGTGAATCTGGCACATGACCACGACGGAAACGGATGGTTGGGAAAAGCTACATATATTATTCCTTCCTTAAATCAAATTAAGATTTCGCCAATCGGATCAGGAGTGCATGCAGCTTCCGGGCATGACCCGTGGGCAGTTCAAAAAGGATCAGAGTATTATCTTCTCAATCCTGCACCCGAAGGGGTGTATGCTACCGGAGGACCCGGGGCGCTTTTAGCGAGGGGTGAATGGTGGAAAAACGGGGACACCCTGTTTGTACGTCTGCCTAATGGCGAAGAACCAGCTTCCTCTGAAAATTCTAAGAATCTTGTAGAGGCAAAAAAACGAAACTGGGCTTTTATTCCGAAAGAATCTGACCTGATGCATCACGTCACAATAAAAGGAATTCATTTGTTTGCTGCTAGCATATCAACTGATAAATCCTATAATCGGGGTAACCTCGCAGTAAATTCTCATCACAATGTGATTGACAGCATTCAGGCCAAATACCTGATGCATTTTATTGATGTTTCCGGGCACTATGGTTTGCAATGGAAAGGTCGTTGCGGTATCATTTTAAGCGGTGTTGAAAATACACTCAAAAATAGCATTTTGCAATATAGTGCCGGTGCTGCTGTATCTGCTTTTGGTGAGCGGCACAAAATTCTGAATAACCGTTTTTATGATATTAATTATCAATGTACTGAGTCTGGAACTATTAACGGCGGAAGTTCCAATCGTCTCATTGATCCCGAAATTGCATACAACCTTTTATACAATAGTCTGCACATTGGAATTGCTGTTGGGAATATGTACAGCTCGAATCCTGAAGAAATCGGATTAATCCGGATTCATCATAATGTTTTTATGAATTTTATGTTGCGTAGTAGTGACGGTGGCGCCATTAATTGCAGCGCCGGAAGAAACTGGGATAATTTGCGTGCAGACCACAATATTATTGCTAATGCCAATAATTTCATAGCCATAGGTATTTATACAGATTACGGTGGTGAAGCACTTTTTGACCATAATGTAATCCGTAATGTCAATGTACCAATAGGAATGAATCGGTACAGCGAGGATCGTCCTGCCCCGATAGGCTCATCTGACAGTGGCCCGATGGGTGAGATAAGGGTTTATAATAATACAGCAATTGCTGATTCTTGGCATGGCTATGGAATCCATAATAATCATGTGAACGGGAGCGGCGAAGGAATGTACTATAAAAACAACATCGTATCGAACCGGATTAAAGCTACCCTGGAGCTTGCTGAGGTTGTTGATAGTAATTTATACATTGAAGAGGATGATGTGCATGAGTTGTTTGTTGATTTTGAGAACAATAATCTGCAACTGGCATCTACTGCTCACAGGGCTATTGACATGGGAACTGATGCTTCTCCCTATAACGATACTATTATTAACGATGTTCCTGATATTGGTGCCTTTGAATATGGTGCAGAACCCTGGACGGCAGGCCCGGATGGTGTAGTGACAAATATCTCAATTTCTTCGAAGGATAATCGTACTGTTTATCAGAATGATACCATACAATTTGATGCAACAGCATTTACAAGCGGATTTATTAAAATGAATCCGCAACCTGAAATGTCATGGTGGACAAACGGTTGTGGTTCAATTAATAATCAGGGCATCTTTATTGCTGATACTGCAATGGAACACGCAAAAATTTTTGTCACCGCTGACTCCCTGCTTGTTGCTTCGCATGAATTTGATATTAAGGAAAAAATGAATTCCTTTGTAAACAATGATGTTAAAATGAAAGAGGAGGATACATTTATCCTAAAGGCCTTTCCAAATCCGGCGCGTGAATTCATAAATATACATATACCTCATTGTAAGGATTCAGGAAACAGCCCTGCAGTTATTGCAATTTTTGATACCAATATGAAATGTCTCGAGAAGTATCAGCATTGTAACAGTTTAAATAAGCCGTGTGATGGAAGGATGCAATTCCCGGTCTCCGGCCTTAAGCCGGGGTTTTATTTTATTAAGGTTCACCAGGGCAAAAAAGTATATTATTCAAAAATTCTCATTTCTAATTAAAAAGTATTTTATTTGAAAATAGAAATTGTTTAACAAAAAAATTATGGAAAAGAAAGATTCTAACATTGGATTGCTATTGCTCATTAGCATCATTGCATCGTTTGGGGGCCTTCTGTTTGGTTTTGATATAGCCATTATATCAGGAACTGTTCCGTTTATTAAAGATTATTTTCAGCTAAATGAATTGCAACTTGGCTGGGGGGTCAGTTCATTGTTGATAGGTTGTGTATTTGGAGCTGCATTTGCCGGAAAACTTGCGGATATATATGGCAGGCGAAAAATGTTGATTGTCACCTCTTTATTTTTTGCCCTGTCATGTTTTGCAACCGGAATCGCTCATAATTTTGTCTTTTTCTTTATTATGAGGATGATAGGTGGATTAGCTGTGGGTGCAGCCTCTATGCTTTCTCCAATGTATATATCTGAAATCTCACCAGGAAAATTCCGCGGCAGAATGGTCGTTTTGTATCAGATGTCAATAGTTGTGGGAATATTAATATCATATATCATCAATTATTTATTACATGATATTGGGCCTAATAACTGGCGATGGATGTTTGCAAGTGGTACTATACCCTCAGTGTTGTTCTTTATTGCCTTGTTTTTTGTGCCAAAAAGTCCGCGGTGGCTCTATAGCAAAGGATTTCACGATGAGTCCTACAAAATACTTGTTAGTGTAGGTGGTACGGAAAATGCCAATTATGAAATTGCTGAAATAAAAGAGAACCTGAAACAAACAAGTATCAGGCTGAAAGAATTATTTAAACCTGGACTCAAACATATCATTTTTGTAGGGATTGTACTTGCTGTTTTTGTTCAAATGACAGGCATCAATACAGTTATTGATTATGCCCCAAAGATTTTAAACGATGTGGGCCTTCAGGTAGGTGATGCTTTATTTTACACTATAGGTATCGGGCTTGTGAATTTTATCTTTACCTGGGTCGCAGTTTTCCTCATTGATAAAACCGGCAGAAGAAAATTATACCTTATTGGTTCAGCGGGTATGGCTGTTTCAATGGTATTTCTTGCCATTGGTTTTGCTATTCCTTCAATAGAGGGAATAGTCATTCTTATATTGATGTTTTTGTTTTTGAGTTTTTTTACATCCTGTATTGGGCCGGTTTTCTGGACTTTGGTTTCGGAGATATTTCCGAACAGGGCCAGGGGGGTCGGTATGTCTGTTACAGTGTTAACCAATTGGATTTTCAACTGGTTGGTTGTTTTTCTTTTTCCCTGGATGTTTCATACATTCGGAGGAACGATTGTGTTCGGTTTCCTCGCTGTAATGGGGCTTATCCTGTTGCTTTTCACCATCAAATATGTGCCGGAGACAAAAGGTAAGACCCTCGAAGAAATTGAACTTATGTGGCAGGAAAATATTAAAAAATAATAATGAAATCTGTTTAATTAAATTTTGATGTATGAGAAAGCATGTTGTTGTGTTGATTTTTACTGTTTTTTTTATTGGCTTCCGGGTGAATGCTACCAATTATTATATATCTGAAGACGGGAACGATGATAATTCAGGAAAATCTCCAAAAAAAAGCTGGCAAACTATTGACCGGTTAAACAAAGAAAAATTGCGCCCGGGAGATACGGTTTTTTTCCGGGCAAATGATGTTTTTAGAGGCAGTATATACCTTAACCAATCGGGCAAACGAAATAAACCCATAGTAATTTCATCCTATGGTAAAGGCAATAAACCTGTTATTTGCGGAACCCGAAAAGTAAACTCATTCAGTAAAAAAGGTGAACATATTTATGTTGCCCGGGTCCCGGTTGAAGTCAAAAATGTCTTTCGTAACAACAAACGACTCACAAAAGCAAGATATCCAAATACCGGCTTTCTGACCATGGAGGGTGGGGGACATCAGTACCTGATTGAAGGTGAGCTTCCTTTCCCGGATTACATATTAAAAGGGGCGACTCTGAGAATGCGTACTGTTAACTGGCAATACGAAACACGTAAAATTTTGTCTGTTTCCGGACAAAGAATACAATTTGACTCAATACTTTTTCATAACAGGGATACATTTACCTGCAAAAATGGCTGGGGGTATTATTTAGATAATAAGAAGGAATTTTTAGACACTCAAAACGAGTGGTTTTATGATTCTTCCGGTCAAAAGTTATTTTTATTTCATGAGGGGAGCTTACCGGATGATTTTACTTTAGAAACTGCTTACATAGATAACGGGATTTGCATTGCAGAAGATGAGTCAGATATACATATTGAAAACCTGCATTTTTCAAAATTTAATAAATACGGGATTTGTACACTTGGGAAGAATAAGCATATCACAATGAGTGATTGCCGGTTTTCACACACATACCTTAGTGCGATTTCGGGTGGTATTCAGTGTTCCGATATTATTATTAAAAATAATGACATTCAGGATAGTTACGGACAGGGAATATCTTTAATTGAATCTGCAAATTGCAGAATAGAAAGTAATCAGCTTAAACGGATTGGAATAGTCCCCGGAATAGGAATTGACGGAGTAAACGGAGGGACCGGGATAGTTATAACAAACCGGGAATTTATAAAGGAAGGTTCACGGGTGGTAGCAAATAATAATTATATCGGATATAACATTATTGACAGCACCGGATATGGTTCGATACGTATTGATGGAAACAATAGTATCTGCGAATATAATGTTGTTTCTTATGCCCTTTTGACACTTAACGATGGGGGTATGATATATTGCTGGGCACTTGATACAACTTTCACACATCATAATATCATCAGGAATAATATCGTTAAATACAATATTGGTAATACAGAAGGAACACCCAAAGATCATGGAATAAACATTGGCATTTACATAGATAACAATGCCCATCACATACAAGTGGAAAACAATATTGTGACAGGAACAGGAAGCGGCATACACATTAATGACGGTTCATACAATAATAGCATCACAGGTAATATACTGTATGGAAACAAAAAAGCGATATCATTTGCTGAATGGAACTGGAAAAGACTACCAATGGTTTGCAAAGATAATAGTTGTAAAAATAATGTTCTTTTTAATACACTGAATCTGCACCATACGTTATCAATTCAACATACATATAAACCTGAATATGATCCGGGAGAGATAGATAGTAACCTCTATGCAAGTCCAAAGGAACAATATCATATAAAAAAGCTTACGGTTGAAGATGGTTGCAAACATACAAGAGAATATACACTGCAAGCCTGGCAAAACAACAGTAATGATGATGCTAATTCGTCATTTGCAGAGATAGGTCCGGAGACAAAATCATTGTTCCTGGTAAATGAAAAGTCAACAAAAAAAGAGTTTCAGCTTGAAAAAAATCTGAAATATACTTGCTTAAAGGGGCATGAATACACTGATAAAATAGAACTGGAACCTTATTCTGCACAAATTTTATTGTACAGGTTTGAATAATCTTTTACACATTTTTTCAAAATAAACACGTTATTATAGTCATTTAGTATCATCGTTTTTTGTTTATAGAATTCTGTGTGTTCTTCAAAATCTAAAAAAAATGAAATACTTATTATTCAAAATAATAATACTCGTTTTAACCACCGGAGCTTTTGCTCAACATGAGAGTTTAATCATTAATATCAGAAATCGAAATGTTACCTCTCTTAACGGAAAATGGAGATATATACCTGATATTAATAAGAAAAACATGGGTTTTGAACATACTAAAATTCCTGAAAAAAAATGGGATATTCATGAACATAATTTCCCTTCGTCTGATTGGTTATATGTTCCGGGTGACTGGAACAGTCAAAAGGAGGATTTAAAATTTTACGAGGGAAAATTGTGGTATCAAACCTATTTTTTTTATGATTTGCCAAAAGATAAAAGATTATTTATTTATTTTGGAGCAGCAAATTACAAAACAACTGTGTTTGTCAATGGTGTTCATCTCGGGACGCATATTGGCGGATTCACACCATTTAATTTTGAAATAAGTGATACCATATTAAAGAAAAGAAATTCACTGGTGGTTTCTGTTGATAATACCAGGGATGTGAACGGGATACCACCTTTTGAAACCGACTGGTGGAATTATGGAGGAATCACACGTGATGTTTATCTGGCAGAGTTTAACAACGTATTCGTCCGTGATTATCTTGTAGAACTTAAAAAAGGAACAAACAATGTCATACAAGGTTATGTGCAGTTATCAAATGCCTTGCCGGATGTAGAAATTGACATTTTTATCCCTGAGAAGTCAAAACATATTAAAAGAAAGACCGATGAAAAAGGAAGATTTCAATTTGAAAGCAGGATTCCTGGCCTGATGTTATGGGATGTTAAAAATCCAAAGTTGTATGATATTCACATCAAAGTGAAGGACAATCTGCTCCATGACAAAATAGGATTCAGATCAATTGAAGCACAGGGGAATGACATCCTTCTGAACGGAAAACCTGTTTTTCTGAGAGGAATTTGTATCCATGAAGAAAGTCCTTTGAGAGAGGGGAGGGCATGGTCCGCCGAAGATGCCCTGATTTTACTGAACCGGGCCAAAGAACTGCATTGTAATTTTGTCAGACTGGCGCATTACCCTCATAATGAGCATATGTACAGACTTGCCGATGAAATGGGTTTGATGGTCTGGGAGGAATTACCTCTCTATTGGTCTGTTAACTGGGATAACAAACAAACCTACCAGCTTGCTGAGAACATGCTGACTGAAATGATAACCCGAGATAAAAACAGGGCTGGTATTATTGTCTGGTCTATGGCAAATGAGACAGGTGATAATCCGGCGCGTAACAGGTTTCTAAGTAACCTGATTGCAGAGACCAGGAGAATAGATGATTCCAGGTTAATAAGCGCAGCACTACATATCAACGGAAAAGAATCTGATAAATACACTAAAGTTGTTAATGATAAACTTGGAAAGCAGCTTGATATTATCTGTGTAAACGAATATTTTGGCTGGTACCAGGGATTACCCGGTATTATTGATAGTATTAACTGGGACATACAATTTAACAAACCATTTCTTTTCAGCGAATTTGGCGCAGGGGCCCTGCAGGGATTTCACGGGGATTCCCTGACCCGGTGGAGCGAAGAATATCAGGATTATTATTATAAGGAAACAATTGAAATGCTTGATCGTATACCTGAGCTTAGGGGAATTACACCCTGGTTACTTGTTGACTTTAAGTCTCCAAGAAGATTATTCCCGTATATCCAGGATTTTTATAACAAAAAAGGACTTTATTCAGAAAGAGGGGAAAAGAAAAAAGCTTTTTATACCCTCATGAAATATTATCAAAAGATTGAAAAATCAGAGTAACCAGATTTCGTCATTTGCGTTTAATCAAAGCGAAGTTGAGCTTTTACACCGGAATCCCGTATCGGTCGGGGTGAGGATGCAGAATTTCAACTGTAACACAGATTAATAAAAACCTGACGAAGTTCGGAAACACAATTTATTTACTTATTAAAATATTACGTTATGAAAAAGTTATATCATGTTTCAGAAGAGTTTAAAAAAATCATCAGATTTTTGCAGAATAACCGGTTGACAGTTAAATTTATATTTATTGTTACCGGGATATTTTCCACATTTTGGTTTTTATTTCGTGTCCTACAGAAACCCAGCAGGATTACATATCCATGTATGCAGGCAACAGCCCCGGTTATGACTTCCTTCTTGTTGTACATTTTTAGCCTGGGTACAGCAGTTTTTGCTTTTCGAAAAGCTAAGAAAAGCTGGTTCAGATCAAAATATGTGCTTGCTTCTGGTTTATTTATTGTCTCTGTTGTGAGTGGCGCATTATTTTGGGCAAACAGTTCATATTCAGGATTTGCTAATGTGAATGATGCCCCTGTGATATCTTCTCTGAAGGACCCCCGGAATGAACCTGTTGGTGAAGGGTATGGTATTTACAACGGAAGGGTTGTATGGGTACATGATGATGAGGTCACAAATGAAGATTGTTCAAATACATCCGGAGATTATTGGTTTGACGATGAGAATACGAATCAGGAGGTCGTAGATAACATGCTTTCTGACGGAATTAAAAAGATTGCAGGTGAAACGACTGTCAATGATGCCTGGAATGCCTTGTTCAGGTATCACAACAAAAAGAAAGGACGTAGTTACAACGGATATACAGAAGGGGAAAAGATTTGCATAAAAATTAACCTGACAAACTCATCCTATCTTGGTTTTGACAGCAACGACAAGATGGATGCAACTCCACATCTGGTACTTTCCCTGTTAAAGCAGCTTGTTGAGGAAGTTGGTGTGGCAGAAGAAGATATAACCCTGGGAGACCCTTTCAGAACATTCAGGGATATTCACTGGGATAAATGTCACACTGTATTTCCTGATGTCAACTATATTGATAATACAGGTCAAAAAGGAAGGATATTAACTCCTGTTACAGATGAGGATTATTATTACACAAGTGATGGCTCGTTTTCGTCACCAATCCCGCAGGCTTACTTTGATGCTGATTATTTCATAAACATGCCCTGCCTGAAATCACACGATGCTGCCGGTATAACCATAGGTGCAAAAAATCATCAGGGCTCAGTACTCGGAACAGGGCAAACAGCCCGGAAACAGCAAATGGGGAAAGACCTGCATTATTGCTATCCGACAAGTCCGGGTTTTACTCAAATGGGCGAATACAGACACCTTGTTGACTATATGGGAAATGAGTATATGGGCGGTAATACGGTCATTTATATTGTTGATGCTCTGTGGACAGGGCATAACTGGAACGGAATTGTTGTTCCCTGGGAGATTAAACCTTTTAACGGTGACTGGATGTCTTCCCTGTTTCTGTCGCAAGACCCTGTTGCGATTGAATCTGTTGGCTTTGACTTTTTGTTTGAAGAATACCTGGTGAGCGCTGATGAAAGAGGAGGCAATTATCCGCTGTATGAAGCTACACAGGATTACATTCACCAGGCTGCATCTCCTGCTAACTGGCCCGGTGATATTATTTATGACCCCGAAGATGACGGCACTGCAATTGGAAGTCTCGGTGTGCATGAGCACTGGAATGGAGTAGAAAAAAAACAATATAGCGGTAATCTCGGGAATACCGGTGGGATTCACCTCGTTTCTGTTCCTGCTGACCTTGTTTCCGGAAGTGAAAACGAATTTGAAAAAGACACCACTGCCAACATTGAAACATCTGTCGAAAAGGTGAATAGCATATCACGGTTCACATTATCTCCGAATCCGGCATCAGAATATTTTACTGTTTCTTTTTCATTGAAAACGGCATCTGTATTTCGTCTTGAAATGTTTGATCTCGCAGGCAGAAAGGTACTTAGCCTGGATTCTGACAAACATTGGCACGGTAAATTTCAAAAGTCATATGATATTTCAGGATACAACCTGGGTGAGGGATTATATCTGTGTAAACTTATTGTAAATTCAGGAAAAGGTGTTGAGGCAAAATCTGCTAAAATTAAAATTGTGAGATGATGAATTCATATTGCTTTTTTTTATTTATATGTTGTTTCTTTATTATCGCCTGCCAGGAGGAGAACACCCCTTCAAAACCCGATAATGGCGTTTTTTTTGAAAACCAATCGGTGCAGGCCATTCTGAATATCAGCAGTGACGAAGCCTGGGTGAGTACACTGTCAGGATTTTACAGATGCTCATCAGGAGACTGGCAGGATTTTTCTGATAGTGTACATGATACTGTCAATGACATTGCATGGTTTGGACAGAGCCTGTGGCTTGCCACTAATAGCGGAATAAAAGTAGCTGCGGTATCAGAAAACGGGATAAATATATCCACAACATATGATGCATCAAATTCTTGTTTGAAAAGCAATAAAATAGCAGTACTTGAGGTATCACCTGATGGTATTCTGTGGGCTGGCTCTGAAAAAGGATTATGTTATTTTGAGGATAATCAATGGAAAAATGATATTTACCAGACCCTGAGATTTATCAATGTATCTTCAATGGCATTCAAATCAATGGAATATTATTTTGGTACCTATGGACAGTATCTTTATCATTATTATTTGCCTGATGTTGACGGAATTTCCGGGGCCTCCTATCTGGTCCCGGAATTTAATGGCGATCTGAGTTCGGACACTGTATTTTCAGTGCTTATTGACCAGGATGATAATTTATGGTTTGGTTCAACATCCGGACTAACAAGGAATGAAGGAGATACACATGTTGCTCATGGTGTTTTCAGGTATTTTCTTGAAGGGATTAAAGTACACGCCTTGCTTCAAAATCAGGAAAATGAAGTTATTGCCGGGACAAATGATGGTTTATTTATTGTGGAAGGGAATGGTACCCGCCAGCTTACATCTGAATTTGAATTGCCGGGGAATACTGTCAATTGCCTGACAGAAGATATTGAGGGAAATATTTGGATAGGAACAAATAAAGGATTAGTTGTTTGGGGTAGTTATTAATACATTCTGCGAAACATGAATGAGTCCACTCTGAGAAGACCATTTATCGTAAAGCTCTGTGTTGTTGAGTCTCGACTCAGTCGAGACGAAAATCTTACTGCCAAGGAAAATGTTTTTGTTTCGACAAGTTGACGAAATAATGAATTGTTTCCTTGGCAGTACTATTTTTGTCAAAAACGAGCATGCCCTCGTAAATAAAATGTCGGGAGGCATTTGTCTCAACAGAATCCAGATGAAGACTCTAAAATTTCAAATAACTTAGAGTTTGGCAATAAAGAGGCTTTTAGGAGTGGACTCATAGATCGTGTTCTGGCTGTTTGTTAATATAATAAACTACCCAAACAGAATTAATAAAATATAAGAAAAGGAGGTAAAAAGAAAGAAAAATACCTTTAAAAGCCAAAAGCCATATTCAGCATTGGCGCTTTTAAATGATATATTTTAGCAAGAAGCTGTCTGAAAGGGTCTTGTCAATTTCACGAACTCATTGTTATATAAAAAGGAACAATAATAATATGTTGTTAGCCTAAAAAAAAATAATTTAGCATTTTGAAAAATTGATTTTTATGAAAATATTAGTTCTGATATCATTATTTTGCATATTTTATATATCTGCATCTTCCCAGGAAATAACAGTCAAAGGAAATGTAACTTCAAAAGAAAATAATTACTCTTTACCTGGTGTAAATATTGTTATTCAGGGCACAACAGAGGGTACTATTACCGATTTGGACGGCAATTATGAACTAATTGTGGATAAAGATGCCACGCTTGTTTTTTCATTCATCGGGTATGAAAATAAGACAGTTGAAGTAAAAGGACGTACTGAAATCAATGTCTCCCTGGATGTAAAAACTGAGACAATAGAAGAAACAGTTGTCATTGGATACGGGGTGGTTACAAAGAAAGATTTAACAGGTTCGGTAGAGGTTGTTGAATCCGATAAGATTAACAGGACACCAGTGCTTAGCACCGAGCAGGTATTACAGGGAAAAGCTTCCGGAGTTTTTGTCGCTGCCAGTAGTGGCGCTCCCGGATCGTCAATTTCAGTCAGAGTGCGGGGCGTTGGTACCCCTAATAATACAGACCCACTCTATATTGTTGATGGCATGCCAATAAAAGATGCGAGTTTTGGTAAACATGATAATCCCAGTGGAATAAATTATTTAAATCCCTCCGATATTGAATCAATACAAATTCTGAAAGATGCATCTGCTGCTGCTATTTACGGAACAAGGGGTGCTAATGGCGTGGTGATTGTTACGACTAAAAAAGGAAAATCAGGGAAGATGAGTGTTGATTTCAATGCCTACTATGGTTTTCAGCAGCTTCCAAAAAAAATTGATGTGCTCAATGCACAGCAATTTGCAGAACTTTATAACTATGCCAGTGGTGAATACTTTTCACCAGATACTATCCCCATGTTAAAGACAACGAATTGGCAGGATGAAGTATTTACCCTGGCACCAACTCACAATGAACAGATAAGCGTATCCGGAGGCGGAGAAAAAAGCAATTTTTACATAAGCCTGAACCAGTATTCCCAGGATGGCATAGTGAAAAAATCATATTATGACAGGTATTCCCTGCGATTGAATTCAGAATATCAGGTCAACAAATGGCTTAAAGTTGGTGAGTTTCTCTCCCTGACGAATTTTCATAATCAGCGTCAGAAAGAAACCGGTCTTGGCGCCGGACCTGTTGTTGGTAATCCAATCATGGGTTCACTAAAAGCAAACCCTACTGTCCCACCCTATGATGAGGACGGAAACCTGTCATATCTGACGCTTTCCGATAACACAGTAAACCCCCTGGGACTCATTGAAAGGCATTTCTATAAATATAACAGTAACAGAATTCAGGGAACAGCATTCGCGGAAATTGAATTTATAAAAAATCTTAGGTACAAATTCAATGCAGGACTGGACAGGTCATGGGGTTTCAGAAAAGAAGTCTGGCCTGAGTACGAAGTTAAAAATGAAGATGCATTTGAAAACACATTGCTCATAACTGAACACGAAGACTGGAATAACTTTTTGTTTGAGCACACTCTGAATTATAATTTCGATATTGACGACGGTAATCATATTTTCAATATCCTTCTGGGATATACCTACCAGGAAGAAATCCGGCACTCAACCGTTGCTAGTTCCTATCTGCCAGAACCAGATGAAAAAATGTATTATCATTCAGCCAGGGCTTCTATCCAGGATGTTGTTCAGCTTGGGGGTTCTCCAACAGAATGGGCATTAATTTCTTATTTAGGCCGGTTAAATTATAACTATAAAAACAAGTATCTTCTTACCTCAAGTATTCGACGCGATGGCTCCTCCAGGTTTGGAAAGAATAAGCGGTGGGGTATGTTCCCCTCTTTCGCTTTTGCCTGGAAAATATCGGAAGAACCTTTCCTTGAAAACTTTTCAATTATTTCACAACTCAAATTAAGAACAGGATGGGGGATTGTTGGAAATCAAAATATCAAACCTTATTCCTACACTGTAACCACAACGTTTCAACCCGATAAAGGTTTGCCGGGGCCTATTGTATTCTATGGGAAACCGGCCAAACAACATTCTGCCGTTTTTATTGACGGAATAGCAAACCCCAATATCGGCTGGGAAACCACTGAAACCTTAAATTTTGGACTGGACCTTTCTCTTTTAGAAGATAAGTTTTCATCCTCAGTGGATTTGTATCACAAACAAACCACTGATATTTTATTGCTAAATCCTGTGCCCCTCTGGTCCGGAGCAGATGCGGGTGTCATTAAAAACGGACAAATAGCAAATTCAGGGAAGGTGGACAATAAAGGAATAGATGTTAGTCTTAATTATTCGGGTCAACTTGGTGGATTGGTATATAATTTAAACGGAAATTTTTCAAAAGTCATTAATGAAGTTGTATCACGAGAAGGCGGAGCCCCCCTGACATCTGATACCAAATTTCCGGTGAAAATGATCGAAGGAGAGCCTCTCGGGGTTTTTTACGGATATGTTACAGAGGGGATATTCAAGACTGAAGAACAGATTAGCAATCATGCCTACCAGGAAAAGGGGACAGCCGTTGGTGACCTTATGTTTAAAGATTTAAACCTTGACGGGAAGATAGATGATTCGGATCAAACTTCCATTGGTTATGCACTGCCGGACTTCACTTATGGGTTTGGTCTAAACCTGACATATGGGAACTTTGAGCTTAATGTAGCCACCCAGGGTGTTTATGGTAATTCAATTGCTAATATGGTAAAAAGGGATGCATTATATAATTTTCGCCTTACCACCAATGTACATACTGATTTACTCGATTTTTACGGACGGGAGCTTGAGGACGGTTCAATCATTACCGATACGGATATTCCTAAAATAGGCAGGAGGGACCGTAATGATAATGACAGGATTTCGAATTATTTTCTTGAAGATGGTTCATATTTTAGGATAAAAACCCTGACTTTTTCATACAATGTTCCAAAAAGATGGATTGATCGAATTAAAATTTCAAAATTCAGGTTATTTGTAACAGCTCAAAATTTGCACACATTCACAAAATACAGCGGTTTTAATCCGGAAATTGGTGTTTCTCCTGCCTGGAATGCTAATCCATTAGCATTTGGGATTGACAATGCCGTTTATCCCCTGCCAAGAACATTTTTGTTCGGATTGAATATATCTTTCTAAAAACAGACATCAAAACTTCTAATATAATTTTATAAGATGAGAATCAAATCAGTTTTTATAATTGTTTTATGTACTATTGTTTTTTTTAACTGCTCAGAGGAAGTACTTGAAAAACCAACCCCGCCGGGGCAGCAAACAGATGTTACAATGTATAAGTCTGCCGAAGGATTACAATATTTATTAAACCTGGGATATATGGGATTATCAGAATATTTTGATACTGAAGCTCATTTCCCAATCTGTCATCTCACCCTGGGAAGCATAAGAAGCGATGATGCATGGTCAGGTAAAGGAGTGGTAGTATTTTGGGAAACTTTTGATATTAACAACTATCTGCTATTCTCAGATAATGTTTTTGTGTATGGATTATATAAATCGCATTACTTATCCATCAGGTATTGCAATGTTGTCATCGAGAATGCCCATTTTGCACTCAAGGAGAATCCGGGTGATGCCGAAATAATTAACAACCTGGTTGCCCAGGCACGAACACTTCGTGCATTAAATTATCTCTACCTGGCCAGAGCATATGGTGATGTGGTTCTCATATTGAACTCAGGTATTGAAAAACGACCAAGAGACCCGGTTGAATTGGTATATGAGCAGGTTATCAAAGACTTGAAAAAAGCAATTGAATCAAACGCTCTGAAACGGAGGGATGAATTGCCTGCTGAAGAACTTGGCCAAATAACAATAGGCACAGCACATGCATTATTTGCAAAGGCTTATATGTATATGGCAGCTGAGTTTCCCAAAGAAAAACAAACATATTTTCAAAATGCCTATGATGAAGCTAAAATCGTCATTCAGTCAGGCGAATTTCAGCTTTATGATAATTATGCTGATTTATGGGATTTTGATTCGCAATTCGGTAGTGAGTCAATTTTTGAAATTGGTTACCCCGAGCCCGGGGAGAATTTTTTGCAACACCATTGGTGGGCCAGTTGGATGCGTCCGCTCTATGTTTACGAACCGGGAACCCGAAACAAAATGGGTACTGATTCATACCGGGGATGGGGGCATAATACCCCTACCCAGGACTTTGTTAATGCCTTTGAAGCAGGAGACCCACGTCTTCACTGGTCGGTTTGGTTCCCCGGTGATTCAACAGCCGGTTTAACAGAAGGCGACAAATTACATGAAATATGCTTTATTGCCAGCGAAAGCGGATACTATTTCAGGAAAACGACACCAGAACATTTCATTCCATCTGTGAAATCTTTTCTTGGTTACAAAATTTACAGATATGCTGACTTGTTATTACTCGGCGCTGAGGCGGCTAATGAGATTGGAGAAACAACAGACGCACTCAAATGGCTCGAAATGGTTAGGGCACGCGCCAGAAATACCCCTGCACCGTTTGGTCATGAGCAGGATAAAATTGAAGGAGTGCCAAAAGAAATAACAATAACTGATCAACAAGAGCTGAGGAACATTATTCGACACGAACGAAGGGTCGAACTGGGTGGTGAAGGTGAAAGATTTTATGATTTGAAACGCTGGCACGGAACTTATGGCTATGATCTGGAGGAAATAATAGAAAGCGCTAACAAGATTCCAGGACCGGATTATCTTAAAACAAACAATGAAAATTTATCCGGACAACCCCGGAAACCTGAAAATACAGATATGGAATTGCCTAAGCATCTGTTATTACCAATTCCAAAAAGAGAAGTGGATATTAATAACGGAATAATAGAACAGAATGAAGGTTATTAAATAGGGCTTCAAAGAAAACATCAATGAGTCAACTCCTAAAAGTACTATTTTGTCAAATTTGATGCATTTGCCTCGACTCAGTCGAGACAAATAACGAAGAGATTGGCGACAAATGGACTGCCAAAGAAACAACATTTTGTTTCGTCAATTTGTCGCAGTAATCCCAGGAGGAGTTATAGCGTTTCTTAGGAGTGGACTCATGTATGTCCAACTTATCTTGATTTAATCGAGGGCTTTTCTGACTCAGTCGAAGAGTTTTCCTTCCTGCAAGATTAGCCTACAGGCTGGAAAGCCTCCCGACCCGGTCAGGACAAGGTGTAGCACACATACCGACAATACGTCAGGTATCACCGTAATTAAAAATTTTGGGACAAGAGGATAATTTGTCTCTACTTGGTAGAGGATTAAATAATCTTTTGAAAGTTAAATTATTAATTCGCGTTCATTCGTTTACCTGTTAAATAAATCAGCCGGTAAAGAATATTTCGCAGGAGGAACCCTGTGAAATAACTAAATGAGAGATAATTATTTTACAAGATGAATAATCGGTCAAAATTAAACATATGAAAACCAGGAGAATCGTTTTTATTATTTTATTAACTTTTTTATTGCAGGTTACCTGTGCATTATCAAAAGAATATTACATAGCCAACAAAGGAAATGATAATGCTAACGGATTATCACCTGAAAAAAGCATCAGGACAATTCAAAAACTTAATGAGCTGACCCTCAGACCGGGTGACAAAGTTTTTTTCCGATCCGGTGATTATTTCACAGGAACAATCAGGATTGAAAGTTCCGGCAGGGACGGGAAACCTATTGTATTCTCCTCCTACGGAGAAGGTGACAAACCGGTGATAAGCGGTTCGTTTATTATTAATAGTTTTTCAAAGGAAAAAGAAAACCTTTTTTCTGCCAATTGTGAAAAAAATGTCCGGTATCTTTTTATGAATGGCAACTTGTTAACTTTGGCCAGATATCCTGATTCGGGTTACCTGAAGATGGATGGTGGCGGTCAGGATTATCTTGAAGATTTGGATTTTCCATTGACAAAAAGACAGGTTGAAGGGGCCACTGTCCGCATGCGCACAAAAAATTGGCAGTGGGAATACAGGACAGTAATAGATTATTCCGGCTATACCTTAACATTTGATTCTATTTTATTTAATAAGAAAAGTCATTCTTTTGTTTGCCAAAAAGGTTGGGGGTATTATCTTGATAACAAAAAGAATTTTCTTGATTCAGAACGTGAGTGGTACTATGCTTTCAATGAAAAAAAAATATACCTCTATAGTAAACATGCCTTGAATGAAAAGCACCTGATAGAAGGTAGTTTTCTAAAATGTGGGTTTATTATCTCTCCGGGAGTCTCATATGTTGAAATTAGTAATATCAGTATATCCGGCTATACAGAAAAAGGGATTTATTGTTTGGGAAATAATCATCATATTGATATCCGAAATAATGAATTCAATCAGATAGGACAATTTGGCATTTATGTCGAAGGAGGTTCGACCTACATTGGAATCAAAGAAAATGCCATTCGGGATATATTTGGAAAAGGACTTGAACTAATGGAGGTTGCTTATTCGGTTATCGAAAGGAATGACATGAAAAGAATAGGTCTTGTCCCTGGTTATGGAATTGACGGCGTAAACGGGGCTATTGGTATTTCCGTTGTCAACAGGGAAATACCACATAATGATCCTGATGATTTATCACATCATAATAAAATAATCAACAATTATATTGACAGTACTGGTTATAGTGCTGTCAGGATGGATGGCCATCATAATCTTTGTGAAGGAAATATTGCTAAAAACGGCTTACTCACACTTAATGACGGCGGTTTGTTTTATTGTTGGGGAGGCGTTGATTCAAACTATACCTTCCATAATGTTTTTAGGAATAATATCATTATTAACTGCGTGGGGAATGCCGACAGTAGTACCCCGGGACATCATAAAATAAACCCGGGTATTTATCTTGACGGCGGTTCAAGAGATATTATCATTGAAAATAATATTGTGACAAAAGCTGGTGGAGCAGGCATTTTTGTCAACCAAAATTGTTTCCGGGTGACAGTCAGGAAAAACCTGTGCTATGATAATCGAGCTGGTATCAGCATTGCTGACTGGGAAATGCCATACAAAAGCTATGGTCATGTAGTTATAAATAATATTCTGTTTTGTGTTATGAATCTGGGACAGACGCTGGCTGTCGGGAACAACAACGGAACTTCCATTTCGCCCGGAATTATTAATAATAATACGCATGTAAGTATGAATGAGAGATATTACATTAGTAAAACACTTGTTGAGGATGATCTCAAAACAGTAAAATATTATGCTTTAAAGAGATGGCAAAAGGAACATAACCTCGGACAGAACTCCCGCTATTTAAAACCGGCGAAAAACGGGACAGATTACCCATTCTCTGAAATATTTATTAACGAAAGTGATACAATAATGACAATCATACCGGATGAAAGATATCAATATATGAATCTTAACAAAAAAGTTATTTCTGGCAAAATATCACTTGAACCAAGACAAGCAAAAGTTTTGTTTTACAGAGGAAATAATTAGACTAAAGTCTTACATACTTGCCCTTATTACCCTACTTTGACAATAACCATAAGCCTGCGTATCTCAATTGAATCGACTAATACTTATAAATTGGCGATGTGGTTTTTTTGAAAAGGTGGTCTTGAGCCTACAAGTACTTTTGGGACTGACTTTTTTTCCCGGGAGTGAAACCCCACTTTAGAAAAAATGCATGTTTTCTTATTGGCGCTAATTAGATTAAAGAAGTT
>CAZVTW010000011.1:0-35931 GCA_964629805.1 uncultured Bacteroidales bacterium
GGATTTCCTCCGCCATATCCGGTCACGTCATCAATTGGTTTACCTGCTTCTTTGGCATTTTTGGTTTGTGCAGCATAGATGAATAAGCGTGAGTCCTCCCTGTCAGCCAAACGTTGTACAAAAGTAGAATCCAGGAAAACAGCAGATGCATACCGGCTGTCATTGAACTCAGTGTACCTGCTTCCAAGCGCATCGTAAAACATCATTTGTGCATTTTCAGAAACAGACTGAATAATTGGTTGATTGGCATAAATGTTAGCAAATTCTGATTTGATATTTAAGCTGCTGTCATCCACTTTGTGAGACAGGGTCAGTAAAACCTTCAGACGGAAAGAATTAACAAATTTCTGCCAATTTTCTGTGCTGCCGTTATAAATAATATCACCTTCGATTATTTCATCGCTTTCGGCCAATAGATCGTTTGCTTCTTTGAGTTCATTCAGGATACTGATAAATACGTCTTTTTGGGTGTCATACTTCGGTTTGAAGTTTTCTTCCGTTTCACCTTTCAAAGACTGGGAATAAGGAATATCGCCGAAAGTCAGTGTCAGGTCATAGAAATACAGCGCTCTGAAAAGCTTTGCCAGCGCCATATAAGCTTTGCTGTCGATACGCTCAGCTTCTTCCATCATTTTTTGAACATCACGCAATTCATCATATTTGTTATAATCTCCCCTGGTCCATGTATAAAATTGTTCTTCAAGTTTAATATCACTGATAATCATCATGCGGCTGGCATATTGAACCACACAACTTTCGGCGCCCTGTTCAACCTGGAATGCTTTGTTTGCAACTTTTGTAAGCAGCAGTTTCGGGTGTGTTTCACTCACGTTATTTGGGTTTTCCCTGTATTCATCAAGGTCCTCGCATGCTGAAAAGATGAATACAAATAACAGACTCATTGTGTATATGATATTTTTCATTGTCTTATGTATTTAAGTGAATAATTTAAGTTAAAATTTAAGTGATAAATTCAGTCCGATGTACCTTGTTGCCGGGTCCTGCAATTCATCATCGCGGCCAAAGTCAGGATCAATAATTTTGGCCTTTTTCATCATAAAAACATTGTAGCTGAAAATGGTTGCCTCCATAGCTTTAAACCCGGCAACACCTTTAATGATGTCACTCATATCATAGGTTAAGGCAAGCCGTCTTAATTTTATGAAACTCCGGTCAAGAACATTCGCAAATTGTTCGCTTTCATCTTCTGTGACATTGGCTCGATATGGATAATTCTGGCACCAGGTTTGCCAGTCTACTTTTGTCGTGTTCTCTTGAAAAACCCTTGTATCGCTGATAATGTCCCCGTCAGTATCCCTGATAAGTTCACCTTCGGTAACATTTACACCTTTTGGCAAATAAACCGGGGCATCAGTGGCATATTGCTCATCACGGTGATCAAGAGACTCGGGATGTTTACCGCCCCACCACATTTTTTTTACTGTTTGTGAAACCATCACCCCGCCAATTGTACCATCAAAATCCATGTTCAGGGTGAATTTACCCATTTGAAATGTGTTTTGAAGTCCGTACCACACATCCGGATTGCTATGTCCAAGCAACTGAGGGAACTGGTCTCTTGAAGGCATACCTGATTCTTCGTCGAGTATAACCTCACCGTCGGGACTTTTCATCCAGCCTGTTCCGTAAATATTATCCACACGTTCGTTGAGTGAAAGAGTGCCATATTTTTTCTCTCCTCCATATATGCCTGTAATTTCTTTAACCATATGTGAAGCATTGGCAGCAATTTCCCACTTAAAATTGCTATTATGAACAGGTCTTGCTGTTACGGCAAATTCCAGTCCTTTTGTTGTATATTCATTGCCATTGACCAGCCTGCTGTCAAATCCCGTGGATGAAGCAAGGGGCAGATATAAAATTTGATTTTCGTCAACAACATTAAAATATGTGAATTCAAATCCTATTCTTCTCTTTTTGAAGGATGTAGAAAGACCAAGTTCATATGAAGTTGATTTTTCAGGTTTGATATTTGGATTGATGATACTTCCCGGGTATGAAAGCATAATCATTCCGTTAAATGTCCCAATATTGTTATAATATGATGATATTTGGTAAGGATTACCATACCCTGCCATATCTGCTGTACTCCATTCACTTTCAACTTTTGAAGGATTCCCTTCAGAACGGGGAGCCAAATCAGCAGATACTTCAGCCCATGAACCATACACTTTAAAATAGTCAAATACATCGGGTAAGTCGATCAGATTTGAAACCATTGTACTCAAAGAAGCTGAAGGATAAAAATATGAATCGTTTGAAGCGGGTAGAGCTGATGACCAGTCGTTACGTGCTGCAAATGTCAGGAAAAATGCATCCATTATGTCAATATCCATCGTACCATAGACACTTCGGATAGCCTTTTGCTGGAAATATGTTTCAGCTTTAACATTATTCTGCGTGTTATTCAGACTATATACCTCAGGAACTACAAGACCATCAGTGGCAGCATAATAATGTTCGTACCGGTGCAAAAATGCCGCTGCCCCGGCGTTCACTGTCAAATTTAAATTGGTATTCAACTGTTTTTTATAGGTTGCGTGAATATCATTATCCATTGTCAGCCAGTCCCTGTTCCAGGTTTTGTAGTCACCCTCCCTCGGGTCGCCATAATTCAGGTATGATTTTGGGCTTTCACGGTCTTCAAAACGTCCCTGACCAATAGCAGATATTCTGCCGGTCAGGCTCAAGTCTCTTGTAAGGTCCCAGTTAAGCGTTACATTTCCCTTATACACATTTTCGTCAAACTCCTGGTTGAGTTTATTAGCTGCAAAGTAAGGATTGTTGTACCAGGCATAGTTCCAATTGGCCTGACGATACCCTTCCTGGCCGGGAACCCACAAATGGTCTCTTAAATCTTTGGGGTCGACATCCCAGCCCATCCATATCAAAATGGTATAAATATGGTTTTTCGGTCCGTAACCATACCGTGGGTAGTTTGGTGAATAAATTTTGTCATATGCAAATCTACCATCAAGTGTTAAGGTCGGCGTCAGTTTAAAATTAGCATTCAGTTTTACACCACCGGTTTGTAATGATGTATTCGGAACACGACCTTTCTGATAGGCATAATTCCCTGAAAACCTGATTGCAGACCTTTGACCCTTGTAATTAATGGCAAAACTGTTAGAGGTGACATAACCCGGTTCAAGAAATTCTTTCAGGAAATCGTGGTGCTCCCAGGCAATCGGCACCCTGGAGTAACGGGATTTGTCATCATATTTGGTGCCTGTCACATCCCCGTACCAGGGAATTTCCTCTCCGGTTTCATTGTCTCTCAGCGGACTGTTCCACTGTGCAATTTTGTCGGTTGTTGAAAATTTTGGCCCCCAAATCATGTCTCCGTCTGAAATGCCACCTTCAGCGCCGTCCCAGAATTCGTATTTTCCCTGGCTACCGTTCCCATATTCTTCCTGGACATCAGGGAATGTGACATAACCGGCGGTCACCATTGTATTAGTTGACACCTCAATTTCCAGTCCTTCCTTTGTGGCATTCTTTGTTGTAATCAAAATAGCGCCGTTTCTTCCGTTAGAACCATACAATGCAGAAGCTGTTGTTCCTTTGAGCACGTTTATCTGGTCAATATCCTCAGGATTCAGTTCCCACATTTCAGAAGTTACCGGAACATTATCCACGACAATCAAAGGATTTTTTCCCCTCAGATTGTACTCAGCGCCCTGAAACAATCCGGTCGGATTACTCACATTGAGTCCGGCTACCCGTCCGGTCAACATGTTTGCAATGTTTTTTGGTCTGCCACTCTGTAATTTTTCAGGTTTAACTTCCTGTGTAGCATACCCAACAGATTTTTTAGACTGGCTGATACCCAGCGCTGTTACAACTGCTTCCTCAAGCTGAACACTTGCCTCCTGCATTTGTAAATTGATAGGGCCATTACCATCAACAACCTGTTCAACCGATTCGAAGCCGATAAATGAGAATACCAGGGTTTTGCCTTTCTCAGTTTCAAGACTGAATGAGCCTTCAAAGTCGGTTATAGTACCATTCGATGTACCTTTTTCAATAATGTTCACACCGGGCAGAGATGTTCCGTCTGTGTTTGTCACTTGCCCGGTCACTGTAACCTCCTGGCCAAATACCATTGAACTCAGGAGCATCAGACAAAAAAATACAAGATAATTTTTCATAAGTTCATGTTTTTTTAGGATTATTTAGATTAATAAAAACTGGTTTGATGAATAAGAATTCAGGATTCCAAATATGTAATAGTATTCTGCAGAACTACTTGTTATATTATCTTTTCATTATTCTAAATCTTATTTAATTTTGACTTTATCGAACACAGCAATGATGTCTTCTTCCTTTGCTGATTTTTCAAGGACAAGTTCAAATTCATCAGTCTTTCTATAAAAAAGGAGAAGTGATATTTCAAGGTAATGACATAAGCTGATAACAGCTTCCTCTTTATTCATCCTGTTTTTTCTGACCTGTTTTTTATAGTATTTTTCAAGTTGATAGATACTGTTATAAATGAGGGGCTTTTGCACGATTTTTTTTCCTGAGAATGCCCCGGGGGGAGGTTCCGTATGATGGACATACTGTTTTTCAAAAAGATACAGCCTTTTCGCAACTTCATCTCCAAGGTAATGGTTTCTGTAGAGTGATTTATCAACAGCCTGGATGTCATCATACAAATTTATTGCATATGCAGGGGCTTCAAATACAAAACAATCTGATTCGGATATACAGGCATTACCTTCCTTCAGATGTGGATTGTATGTCATTTCCTGACCTGTAACATAACAGATATGAAACAGAAAAAAACTCAGCGTAACAAGGATTGTTTTCATGTTTTTTTCTGCAAAGCTAAGGTTGCAATCAGGAAAAGTTGTTTCGTAACATTTATTTTAATGTATAATTTATGTTAAGTGACATTAATTTTAAAAATATTTGGCACAGCATATATAGGGCATCTAAGGTTTATGTTGTGTTATTTTGTATTATATTTTGGTTAAATTGATTTTAATAAATCATTCATTAAAGCCGGATCATCTGTCATAATGCTATCTACATTGGCTTGTGTCATTTTGGTCAATGTTTCTTTATTGTTAACATCCCAAACATTGACTGCCAGACCATGCAGATGAGCAATTCGTACGATTTCAGGTGTTATCCAGGCCGCTTTAAACAAAAACCCGGGCAGAAATTTTTCACGTGCTTCTTTTACCGCAGTATGAATTGCCTGTATATTATTTTGTGCATGCAACTGTTTTTTAAACGCGGGAGAATTTTCATAAAACATGGTTATAAAACCCCCTTCATTTCTTATGGCTTCTGTACATTGCGGGATTTTGCCGGTTATCACTACATGATCTTCCATGTTCATATCCAAAATGGCTTTTACCATATATGGCACAGCCTTGGCTGATTTTAAATCGATATTAACGATTGTTTTGTGTTTGCACAATTCAAACACTTCATGTAATAATGGTACTTTTGCCCCTTTGTATTTTTCATCCTTCCAGCTTCCTGCATCTAATGAAGCAATGGTTTTGAAATTCATCTGGCTGACTACTCCTGAGCCATTGGTTGTCCTGTCAACCGTATCATCATGAATAACAACCAGTTTGTTATCTTTTGAAAGGCGAAGATCAAGCTCTACACGATCAACACCGATTTCAATGGCCTGTTCAAAGGCTTCCATTGTGTTTTCAGGAGCTGAAATTGAATTACCCCTGTGGGCTTCCACAAGTGTTCGATGTTTGTTTAGATTAACCTGATTTGCGCGTGTTGATAATGGTAATGAACTTACCAAAGGCGCTGAAAACATAAGTTTTACTAATTCTCTTCTTTTCATGGGATTTAGGTTTTATGATTGTTATGGTAAGTTTAAGGGATTTAAACCAGGATGGAAAAAAATTCAGGATAATAAAAGATTAAATAATTGTTAATCATATAATCTCTGAACTCAGTAAATTCAAAAGACAAAGGCACAAGGCATCGTTTATTCCCGGAGTCCCGACATATTTCATGTCGGGATGAGGAGTTAAACTATGCCTTGCAACAACGAGATTTTGAAAATTACTGAGTTCCGAATCTATATGTTTTCAAACCCTCCCTGAAATTGATACTACCAGAACCTCAAACTTCCAATTCATTTTTTGTATTTTTGAGATTTTCAATAAATTCGTTTTATGAACCAGGATGGTACATTTGCTGAGGTGATTTTACCTCTGGCGCTTCCAAAATTGTATACATACAGTGTCCCTGTAGAATACTTGCATGCAGCCAGGTCAGGATCACGGGTTATTGTCCAGTTTGGCAGGCGGAAAATATACAGCGCTGTCATCAGGCATATTCACCATATAAAGCCTGAAGGGTATGACACAAAAGATATTTTAGGCCTGCTGGATGATAAACCCATTGTGAGTGAACTGCAAATGAAATTTTGGGAATGGGTAGCCGATTATTACATGTGTACTGTAGGAGAAGTCTACAAAGCAGCCCTGCCGGCAGGTTTGAAACTTGAAAGTGAAACGAAGATTGTCCTGGCCAGAAATGCAGAAGAACTTGAAAGTTTTCAGTTTTCAGACAATGAAGACCTCCTCGTCAATATCCTCCTGGACAATGAAATGCTTACGATAAGTGAAGTGAATAAGGTTTTGGAAGTCAAAGATTCACTCAGGATTATCAAATCCTTGCTCGATAAAGGGATTATTTCTGTTTTCGAACAATTGAAACAAGCTTACAAACCAAAATTTGAGACCTTATTGTCTCTGCATAAAGACTATTTTGATGAAACCCGTTTAAAAGCGTTATTTGACCAACTATCAAGAGCGCCTAAACAACTGGAATTATTGATGCATTATGTAAAGATCACCGGATTATTTGCATATCATACAAAACGTGGGTCTACTTTGCCAATCAGAAAGAAAGAACTCCTGGAGCAAACAAATGTTTCGTCCCAGACATTAAACACCCTGATTAAAAAAGGAATTTTTGTCACTACAGAACAGGAGATTGGACGTCTTGACAGGACAGAGGACGGACTCATAGGCATCAAAAAACTCAATGAAGAACAATCATCTGGTTTGGAGAAGATTGAGAAATATTTCACACAAAAACAGGTTGTTCTTTTGCACGGCGTTACATCCAGCGGAAAAACTGAAATATACATTCATCTGATACAAAAAGAGCTGGAAAAAAGAAAGCAGGTATTGTATTTGCTTCCAGAAATTGCCCTTACCAGCCAGATTATCAATCGCCTGAAAAGTGTTTTTGGTCGTAAGACAGGCGTTTATCATTCAAAATTCAATGACAGCGAGCGTGTAGAGATATGGAAATCTGTTGAAAACACCGGTGATGACGATTCATACCAGATTATTCTTGGCGTGAGATCATCTGTTTATTTGCCGTTTAGCAATTTAGGGCTTATTATCATTGATGAGGAACATGAAAATACCTACAAACAGTTTGATCCGGCCCCGCGCTATCATGCCAGGGATACAGCTATCTATCTCGCCTCGTTTCACAAGGCAAAAGTTCTTATGGGGACAGCCACCCCTTCCATTGAAAGTTACTTCAATGCCAAATCAGGCAAATACGGGCTTGTTGAACTCAAAAAAAGATACAGTGACATGAGTTTGCCGGGAATTGTCATTGCAGATGTCAGGGATGCGCAGCGCAAACATAAAATGAAATCCCATTTTACAAGCCTGTTGCTTGAAAATATTGACCAGGCCCTTAAAAACAAGGAACAGGTGATTTTATTCCAGAACAGGCGTGGTTTTTCATACTATCTCGAGTGCCAGAAATGTGGATGGATTCCCGGGTGCAAACATTGTGACGTGAAACTGACTTATCATAAACGACTCGGACACCTGACATGCCATTACTGTGGGTATTTTGTTGTTGTCCCTGCCGTATGCCAGGCATGCGGAAGTCCTAACCTGCAGACAAAAGGATTTGGCACGGAAAAGATAGAAGAAGAATTGCCTGTCTTTTTTCCTGATACAACAATCGCACGGCTTGATCTGGATTCAACACGGTCAAAAAAGGCCTATGAAACAATTTTTGAGGATTTTGAAACCGGAAAAACAGATATTCTCATTGGCACGCAAATGGTCTCAAAAGGTCTTGATTTTGACAATGTATCCGTTGTTGGGATAATCAATGCCGACAGCCTGCTTAATTTCCCTGATTTCAGGGCTTCGGAACGAAGCTACCAATTGATGGCACAGGTGAGTGGCCGGGCCGGCAGGAAAAATAAAACCGGAAAGGTCATCATTCAGACAATGCAGCCAAATCATAAGGTCATAACTGATGTGATCCACAACAACTATTTTTCGTTATACCAAAGGGAAATTGCAGAACGGCAGATGTTTAAATATCCGCCGTTTTACAGGCTCATCAGAGTGACCATTAAACATAAAGACCCAAAACAAGCCATGCTCGGAGCTAAATACCTGGCCAAAGAACTGAAAAAAACCTTTAAAAGCAGGGTATTAGGTCCGCAGGAGCCTTTAATTCCGCGTATTCAGATGAAATATCTTCAGCAGATAATCATTAAAATAGAGCGTGACAAGATCGGGAAAAAGGCTAAATCCTATATTCTCGATGCATTGATTCAGCTCAAAAATCACACGGATTATAGGTCTGTTGATTATTCCATTGATGTTGATCCGGCATAGGGTTTGATGCGAAATAAACTGTTCAGGTTATTTCGCTTCAAACCCATAGTCTTAAAAAACTGTCATTTTTGTGGTATGCATTAATTCTGAAGTCTTTAATCTTATAAAATATACCCCTGCCGGCAAATGAGAATGAGAAAATTTTATTGTGTGGGTACCTTTTTGTTTTTGACCCTTAAATATCTGTTTACAATGCCTGCCAGAAATATTATAAAGTGATAAATTAATATCCGTTGCAAAAGGTAAATAAAACGACACCTTTGAAAACTCCTTGCCTGGATTCGGATATATACTCATTTGAACAGTTTTATTACCGCTATGTTGGTCTGGAGAAACACCTGAAACATTTTCCTTTATTTTTGAAATTTTGACCAGCATAACGTTTTCCGGTTGTATGATAAGCCGGCTGTTATTTGAAACAGTAAAATTTTCACCCGTTTTTTCATCATTAACAATTGCATATTCAATTTGATAATCAGTGAGACTGATATCTTTATTGAAAATATTAACAGAAAAAGCCTGTTTTGTTTTTTCAGTGTTTGCAATCAGTAATGCATAGTCCTCTTTTTTTCTGCTTTTTGCTGCAAGAGCATAAAGTTTCAGACTATCCTGATTATAAAGCGGATAATCAGTGGTTAACATCACCGGAAAATTGTTTGCTATTTCTGACCAGAACCTTATAACATGAGCCATTGGTTTGTAGGTTCCTTTAGGATCACCATAAAATAACCCTTCGCCGCCGATTGCCCCTTTTTTTTCTCCGGGGTTTGCTTCAGGTGATGATTTTGAGTCTCCACATCGATAATAAAAAGCTTTTTTAACTTCTGTAAACTGAAGGGTTATCCAGACAGCAGTTAGTAAAGATGATCCTTTTTTCGTATTATATAAAGTATCCATTTCAAATTCAGAAAGAGTATATGGTTCTCCGGATTCTGTTGTTCCTACACCACCAGTACAAAGATTATATGCATCAATGATTAATTCTGTCTCCTCAAAAAATCCGGTGCCTGCCCATTTGACATCTGAAAAAGGTTCTTCCCCCTTTAATAGTTTTCGGTAATTCATCGCGGCATTATAAAATTTTTCCGGCCAGAAATCAAATAAATGCCAGCCTATCCAATCAGGACATACTTCATTCTCGTAGAGGTATTCCAAAAATTTAACAACGGTTTGGCTTGCTTTATTATCCATCTCACCTTTGGCTATGAAACCTGAAGGCGTAAAACCAGGGCCTCCCATTTTTAAATCAGGAAAATTCTTTTTCAATTCCTGGTATGTTTTTGCCCAGAATGGATAAAACTCATTATCGGGCCTATCCCAAAATTTTTCATTCGGAAATTCAGTAAAAATATCCAGGTAATTCAATACATTATTTTTTCCCTGCCAGTTATTGTACCTGTCAACCACCTTTACGGCTGCCTGAATCCAATTATCTTCTTCATCTTTGCGTGGTCCTTTATAATCATGTAACCTTGCTCCACATTGAATTTCGCCTCCAACACGAAAGAAGGGCTCAAATCCACCATCAATATAACTTTGAAACTGCTGATCGCTTTTTGTCCAGTTGTAATGATTTTCATTATTGGGATCGCAGTCCCATGATGGATAAGTTGATGTATCGGGACAGGAAAATATCAGTTCCAGGTCCAGGCGATCGTCCCAGTAATCATTATTACGAATCGAAGTGATCCCTATATCATGTAAATGTGGAGTTAAATCAGGAGCTTTTGATTCATAACCGGGGTCAGGTCCGGAAATAACACCGAGCAACGGCTGAACTATTGTGTCTTTTCCTGTGTTTTCAGTTATCCGGACAATATGCTCAGTGTTTTGAGCAATAATTTTTGAAGTAAGAAATAAAATGATTAAAAATACTTTAAAACGGAATTTGTCTTGTGTTTTTAACATAAGCTTCATATTTGTTGATTTGATTTGAATTAACTCATATCTATTTCTGCAGATTATAAATCCATAAATAATTTACAGGTAAGATATACCTGATATTCGCGCTGTTGATCGCCTCTGAAGATTAAGAGAATCCTCAAAAAAAAGCTTATTAAGAAAAATTATTATACTTCGATTAAGTATAACCTAAGTTGAGCGGTTTGAACGAAGTGAAAAAGCGCTTTACTTAGGTTTAACCCCGACTTAGAAATTGTTGGTTTTCACCGAATAGGTGAAGGTGAAAACCTTACAATTTGTTTGTCCCCGACACTTCGTGCACGGGGCAGGCAGTGAGCGAAAATCGCTCAATTTGGGTATAAAATGAATTTCTTTTTATTTTTTCAATCATTGAAAATGTTAAATTTGTCGAGGTAAAGAAGAAATAAAAGTAGTCCTATCCACCTGGCAAAATGAAACAAAAAATGAATTAAACTTTAAAAACGACATAGAATTCTCCGGAAGCAGGTCTATAAATGATACTTCTTTGAATCCTTTACCATAAAAATTGATAATAATTCTTATGATTAAAAATCCCCGGTCATAATAAACAGAGGTTTCATTTCAAAACTTTTGTAATGAGGTCGTAGCCTTTCTACATTGTAATATTGCTTAACATTGACAATTTTATTGGTGCTCGTAATGACATTGAGGGGAACATTGTCATATCGTCCGTTTTTAAGGACTACAAGCCTTCCGTGTATGCCTTCCAGGATGAGGTCGAGGGCCAGGTTGCCAAAAGCCATAGGCACAATGGAATCCATAGCATCTGGATCGCCTCCCCTGACCATGTAGCCAAGTTTCTGACATATTGTGTTGATTGGCTTACCATTGTTCATTTTTGAAGAAAGTTCTTTAATTTTGGCTGACACCAGATCGCCTATACCTCCAACTTTAGCCACACCATATTGGTCTTTTTCCATGTAGTCAAGTATTTTTTCCGCTCCTTTGAACATAGCGCCTTCAGAAACCAGGACCACAGAATACTTACTTGGGTCATTTCTTCTGTCCCGAACCAACAAGTCCGTCAGTTGTTCAATGTCAAATTTGTGCTCAGGAATGACACACCTGTTTGCAGCTCCTGCCATGGTTGGTATCATAGCAGTATATCCGGCATAACGCCCGAATACTTCTACCACCAATATACGCTCGTGCGATCCGGCTGTGGTTCGCAGGGTGTTTGTAAGCATGATTGTCCGGGTGACACAGGTGCTGAATCCGATACAATAATCAGTTCCGGGAACGTCATTGTCCATGGTTTTTGGGATTGCAACTACTTTTATACCTTCACTGTAAAGGTTCACAGCATAACTCAGGGTGTCGTCGCCGCCAATAGGTACCAGGTAATCAATGCCCAGCCATTCCAGGTTTTTAATCACCTCAGGGGTGAGATCATTGATTTCTTTATCATACTGTTCCTCGAGATGTTTTGGGACATTGGCTTTTGGTAAATGGCTTGGTCTGGTTCGTGTACTGTGAAGGAATGTACCGCCCGTACGACCAACTTTGTTTACAAGGTTTTCAGTCAACACCATAAAATTGTTGCTGTTGTCAGCATCCTTGTCCCTGATGATGTTCACAAGGCCGGCCCAGCCGCGGCGTATACCAATAACTTCGTATCCTTCGCGAATGGCACGTACTGTAATAGCCCTGATAGCAGGGTTCAGACCGGGAACATCACCTCCACCGGTCAGAATCGCTATAACTCCTTTAGATTTCTTTATTTTACTCATAGATAATAAAATTTTTGGGTCGTTTTGATCTTACTTGTAAATTTACCCAAAATTTTCCGAAATAAAAAGGAATTAAGAACTTATTATGTGGTGTTAGTAAATTTTTGCTGTATATAATCTGCTATTTCTTCCATGAGCCATTGCGGTGTGGATGTAGCGCCACAAATACCAACTGATTCAATGCCTGAAAACCAGGCCTTGTCTACTTCTTCCTTTGATGATATTTTATGTGCATTTTGATGTTCCCTGCTGCAAAACTCAAAAAGCATTTTACCGTTACTGCTTTTTTTGCCGGAGACAAATATAACGAGTTCATAATTGGAGATAAATAATTTAAGTTTTGGCAAACGGTTAGCTACCTGCCGGCAAATTGTATCATAATAAATAAACAGTTTTCTGTCAGCAATTCGTTTTTGTATGGTTTTGATGATATCATTATATCCGGCTATGGTTTTAGTTGTTTGTGAAAACAAGATTATAGGATAGTGAAAATTTAATTGTTGAAGGTCATCTGTTTTTTCAACAACAATGGCATTTCCGGCGGTCTGACCAACAAGTCCGTTGACCTCTGCATGTCCTTTTTTACCATAGATGACAATTTGTCCGCCTTCAGGCGAATATTGTTCCCAGGCATTTTTAATTTTTTTCTGGAGCTTTATAACGACAGGACAGGTTGCATCAAACAATTCAATGTTATTCTTTTTGGCAGTTGTATATGTTTCAGGAGGTTCACCATGAGCCCTTAACAAAACTTTTTCATTGCTCAGGGTGTTAAATTTGTCGTGGTCTATTCCGATGAGCCCTTTTTTGTTTAAGCGGTCCACTTCTTTCCAGTTGTGAACTATATCTCCAAGGCAGTATAAATGTTCTTCTTTCTCAATAATTTTTTCTGCCATATTGATGGCTTTCACTACACCAAAACAAAATCCCGAATGTTCATCAATGTCTACTATCACCTTTTTATACCTTCTTGTGTACTGATTTTCAATTTTTCACGTATAATCATTAATGCTGATTCTTTTTGTTCTTCACGACTTAAATGGCTATTATCCAAAAGAACAGCATCTTTTGCCTGTCTGAGCGGACTTTCCTTCCGTGTTGAATCGATATGATCACGCTCTGAAATATTTTTTTGTACTTCCTGTATGGAAATATCTATCCCTTTTTCCTTCAATTCCAGGTAGCGTCGTTGACTCCTGGTTCGAATGTCAGCAGTTAAAAAGATTTTAACATCTGCATCAGGAAAAACCACGGTTCCAATATCACGCCCGTCCATAACAATACCGCCTTTTTTACCCATTTCACGCTGTAATTCAACCAGCCTTTGACGTACAAATTTAATCTTACTGACCGGACTGACAAAATTTGAAACATCCATACCTCGTATTTCTTCTTCTACTTCTTCACCGTTCATCAGGGTGTAATATTTTTGCTTCTCTGCATCAAGCCTGAAAGTAATATTGATGTTAGTCATTTCTTTTTCCAATTTATTTTCATCAATAACTCCATCCTCAATCATTTCGTTACTGAGGACAAATAAGGTAACACACCGGTACATAGCTCCGGTGTCAATATACGTGTACCTGAGTTCTTTGGCAATATCCTTAGCCAGGGTGCTTTTCCCACAGGACGAATGACCATCTATTGCTATGACCGCTTGTTTGTTTCGTGGTGAATTCATTTTTTTTATTATCAAATCTGTACAAATTTTATGAGCTTTTTCCTGATTTTTATTGATTAACAAATTATAATTACCCAAAAATATAAAAAGAAAAGCAAGTGAGGGAAATATAATACAACGAAATTTCTATCAAATTGCAAATAATATATGAATCCTGAAGGGTAATCTGGCAATAAAACAGGATAAACTAAAAGATAACTATAATTTGAAAAAGTCTAACGAGATTGTACTTTTTATTATCTGATTCTCTCATATCATTATTTTTTTATTTTTGTGAATATATATGATTACGACAAACTGAGGTTTTCTTCCAAAGATATAAAATAAACTGTTCCGAAAGAATTCTCATCGTTTTTTATTAAAACCCAAATTGAGCTATTTTCGCTCACTGCCTGCCCCGTGCACGAAGTGTCGGGGACAAACAAATTGTAAGGTTTTCACCTTCACCTATTCGGTGAAAACCAACAATTTCTAAGTCGGGGTTATACCTAAGTAAAGCGCTTTTTCACTTCGTTCAAACCGCTCAACTTAGGTAAAAATGACGAATTATCCATCCGCCAAAAATTCCTGAATAATTTGTTTGGGTTTGAAGTCGACCTGAAGAATATTTCTATTATTGAGGAAAACATTATAATACAAAAATAACTGAAATAAAAGCAATAATCAAGGTAAAATAACAAGCATTCATTTTGTAAGGTATCATTAAATCTTTTACATTTGCAACATTGTTGCAATTAATTTGTTTTTACATGTATGAAGACAACAGACATTTTAAATAAAAATAATCTTAAAAGAACACGTTGCCGCGAAGGGATTATTGATGTTGTAATGACTGCAAATGAGGCCCTTTCTGAACATGAGATCAGGGAACGACTGGCAGGAAATTACGACCGCACTACTTTTTACCGTTCTTTCAAAACACTTGAAGAGCATAAAATCATCCATAAAATTGTTGTCGATAATCAATTAGTCAAATATGCCCTTGATAGTAAGATAACCCATAAAGATGAACATGCTCATTTTTACTGCAATGAATGTCATATTGTAAAATGTATGGACGATATTCCGGTACAAAAATATCAGCTTCCGGAAGGGTATTCTGATGTTGAAACAGAAGTTTTAATAAAAGGGACATGTACAAATTGTCAAAATCAGGAAAACAATTGACAAGACTCAGAAAACATATTGCTTACTTTTTGTTTGTAATTTACTTTTTTCCAATTACATTTCAATCCATTCACATCGTTTGGCATCATTCACATGGCTATAAGGGAAAACAGATATTTTTTGACAAAAGCTCCCACAGAAACAGGGAAAACATATCGAAAGAAATAAAGTTATGCCCAATAGGTGAATATCAATTTTCCATCAATGCTTTACCTAAAATATACTTTTTTAATTCGAAAATACCAATAACTACCCGCATTTATAATGAGGGAGTTACTCAGCAGCAATACAAGGAAGTTTTTTCAGATCAATCTCCAAGAGCGCCGCCGGTTCAACTTGCTTAAAATATATCTTTACTAACTTTTAGGTGGTTAAATCTCAATTATTTCAATATGAGCAAATTTTTCATGCTTTTATTCGGCATGGTCATTTTGTATGGTTTTTCGTGTGCTCAAACACATTACGACCTTCATGGTTCTGTTGTTGACGAAAACAATAAACCCTTAACAGGTGCGTCAGTGTATTTGTATCCTGTAAAAAAAGGAACCATAACCGGCGCTGATGGTGATTTTGTTATTGATAATTTATCAAAAGGCACATACGAGGTAGAAATAGCCTTTGTTGGCTATGAAACGCTTATTGATACCATTTCTCTTGTCGGAAATAAAACACATAAGTTTCAATTAGATGTTAAAGCGCTTAGTTTGCAGGAAGTTGTCGTTACGGATAACTATGCCGAAACACGAAAAAAAGAAGAATCGCTCAATATTGAAATTGTGAATGATGATTACCTGAAACAAAATTTGGGTGGCAGTCTGATGAATTCCCTTGAAAGGTTGCCCGGGGTAACCACCATTGATATTGGCTCCGGCCAGTCGAAGCCGGTTATCCGCGGCCTTGGTTTCAACCGTGTGGTGGTGGTTGAAAATGGCATCAAACATGAAGCCCAGCAGTGGGGCGCTGACCACGGACTTGAAATTGACCAGTATGCTGTGGACAATATCGAAGTCATAAAAGGCCCTTCATCACTCATGTATGGTTCCGATGCCATAGGCGGAATAATAGACATGAAAAACAGAAAAATCCCTGCTGAAAACGGTTTTGGCGGAACATTAGACTTGTCAGGTAAAACAAATAACGATTTTTTGGGCGCCTCAGTTTCGTTGTTTGGCAGAAAAAAATGGTTTTTTGCCAATGTCAGGGCAACATGGCTTGATTATGGCGTTTACAAAATCCCGGCCGACAGTGTTGATATTTACTCCTACCGCGCTGCTTTATATAAAAACCATTTACGGAATACCGCGGGCAGGGAACAAAACCTGCATCTGTCGTTTGGAATAATCCGGGAACAATTTCAAAGCAAATTTTTTGTGAGTAACGTGAACAGTAATAGCGGTTTTTTTGCCAATGCACATGGTTTGGAACCCCGCAATGTGGATACTGGTTTGCATGACGAATCAAACAGGGATATTCACTACCCGTACCAAACAGTTAATCATATGAAAGTTATTAACAGGAGTTTTTATCAATGGAAAAAACTAAAGATTGAATATGATTTGGGTTTTCAGCGCAATTTCAGGCAGGAATGGAGCCAATATGTAGAACATGGATATATGCCTGCGATGTTTCCTGATACATTGGATTTCAATTCTGACCTTGAACGGCAATTTGAAAAGTATGTATATTCAGGAAATGTAAAGATTTTTTATCAATTATCTGATAAAACCCAATTCAATTTAGGGCTATCCAGTGAATTCGGGGACAATCATATTAATGGCCGCGGTTTTATTATTCCTGCATACAGGAAGTTCAATATGGGTAGTTTCATATTTGCTAAATACAATATATCTGAAAAAAGCCTTGTACAGGCAGGTGTTCGATATGATTACGGCCATATTTCTACCTCAGAATACTATGATTGGTTTCCTACGCCTGTTGTTGAAAATGGGGTTACATCAAAGAATTTTTTACAACGGTCTGAAAATTTAAACCGGAGTTTTTCAAATGTAACCTGGTCAGCAGGGTATAACTACAATCCCGGAAAATGGTCATATAAAGTCAATATTGGTAAAAGCTTCCGAATGCCTATTGCAAAAGAATTGTCTGCAAATGGTGTAAACTATCATCGTTTTAGTTACGAAACAGGTGATTCCGGTTTATCTCCTGAAATATCCTATCAGTTTGATACCGGGATAGAGTATAGTTCAAAAAAGTTTGCAATTGGAACAACGCCATTCCTGAATTACTTTTCAAATTACAGCTATCTGAACCCGACTTCGGAACATGACAGGCTATATGGTAATGGTAACCAAGTGTTTTACTATACTCAAAGTCAAGTTTTAAGATATGGCGCCGAGGTACACGCGCATTATGAACTTTTAAAATCCCTGCAACTGGGCATTATTGGTGAATATGTCTATTCCGAACAAATGTCGGGCGAAAAGAAAGGCTATACGCTACCCTTTTCACCACCACCAGCGGGGATTTTCAATATAAAATATCAGAAGAAAAAAATAAGGTGTATTGAAAATGCATATTTATCTGTTGATTACAGGGTTACAGCCTCCCAAAATAATATAGTTCCACCGGAAGAAACAACCGCCGGATATCAGTTTGTCAATTTAGGAATGGGAGGTAACATTGTATTTAAAAATCAACGAATGAATATTTCTATGCAGGTACAAAACCTGTTTAACACCAAGTATTTTAATCACACCAGCTTTTACAGGCTGATAAACGTTCCTGAAGCGGGCAGAAATTTTATTATCAATATTTCAATCCCTTTTTCAGGAAAAATCAAACAGAATAATGAAGTGTAAACTTTTAAATTTAAAAATTATGAACAAAAATATATTATTTATTGCCATTGTTTTAACAGCAGGCTCATTTTTTATCTCATGTGAGAAAGAAGATGAAACGCCCCCCAAACCGGTTGTGGATTTAACCGAACTGGGGTATGAAAACAGCAAAATTGGATATGCAGGCTCCGATTTACATATTGAAGCAGAAATAATTGCCGAAGGTAAAATTGATAAGGTGACTATTGAGATACACCCGGAAGGCGAACATGAGGGTGAGTACGAACATAAAAGGGAACATAAACATGAAGGTGAATGGGAAGTTGACACAACTTTCACCGGGTTTTCAGGTTTAAAAAACACAACTTTTCATAAGCATATTGATATACCTGTGCACACAGAGGCGGGACATTATCATTTCCATTTTATAGTTACTGATATGGAAGGTCAACAAACAACAGCGGAAGAAGAACTTGAAATACAACAACCAGATGATGCAGTTGCTCCTGAAATTACAATTAATGATGCACCTGAAAGCAACCAGGAATTTAGTAATGGTGAAACAATCAGTATTTCCGGCTCTGTGAGCGATGATAAAGCATTGGGAGGCATGTACATTGGTTTGGTACGCACAGACCAGGATTTAACCGATGCTGAGGTGAATGCAACTAACACGATTACCCTTTTGCACACTCATGAATTTGACAGTCATGCGGCACACAATTTTTCTGCAAGCATTGATGTTGGAGCAGCACAGGACAATAATATTACACCTAAAGATATTACCGGTGATATTGGCTGGCAATCTGCTGATTATTACATCCTGGTAAAATGTAAAGATGCCTTTGGCGGCAACTGGACTTTTTCAGGGCATTATCCAATCGTTATTAATTATTGATTTTAATTCGGGCAGGTTTTTTTGAAAGCCTGCCCACAATCATTTTTAACATGAAAACATACATAACAATCATTATCCCGTTTTTTTTGCTGGCATTATTCAGTTCCTGTGAAAAAGAAGACGAAATTGATAAAGTTAAGCCTGTCATTGATTTAAGCATTCAGGATGCTTTCCCGGTGAATTGTGATACCCTATATTTTGGAGAATCGTTTGTGTTTAAGGCTTTATTTTCCGATAATGCAGAGTTAGGCTCAACCAGTGCATTTAGTATCGACATCCATAACAATTTCGACCATCATTCTCACAGTACAGAAGTTATAGAATGTAAGCTTGACCCGAAAAAAAATCCGGTCAATCCTTTTCTTTTTATAGAAGATTTTGATATCCCTGAAGGGGTGAAAGAATATGAAACCAATTTATCCATTTCAATTCCTTCCGGCAATGAAAACGGGGATTATGACGAAGGAGACTATCATTTTTTCATCAGTCTGACTGATAAAGAAGGCTGGTCGGCACAAAAAGGGTTGAGTATAAAAATATTGCACAGGTCTGGTTCTGTTGATTTATAAATGATTTTTCAGACACCCATAAATTAAAGCACAAATTCAAAAGTTAAAAAAGTCTTAATCCTTTTCATCCGGGCTTGATAATTCGAATATTTCATTCCGGTTGTAATCTTTCCAGTATTGGATAGCAAGGTTTTCAATATAAGTCCAGTATGTTGAAGTCAATAAACCGTGTTTTTCAATGCCTGTTTTGATATCCTGCTTCATTCGGTTTGCAATATCGTTTTTTACTTTGATACTGATTTTTTTGTTGTTGAACTCAAAAATTGCTTCAGGAATGGTTTTTACGGTGTCTGAAATTGTGATTAATCCCTGACCGATGGTGGCTCCGGTACTAATTTGTATGCCGTCGTTAAAGCAGCTTAGAGGTGGTTTATTTCCGGCAAATGATTTTACATTTAAATTATTTACCCCGACGTTAAAATAATCCATGGCCCTGATGCCCATTTTTGCGCCAATAATTGAATAAATGCCGGTGTGGCCATGAATTTCATTGGTCATGCAAATAGCTTTCCATTCAATTTCTCCGTACTTTTTCACAGTTTCAGTAATGATTTTCCGATAAGCAAGTTTGTATAAAGTTGAATCGACCGGAAATCTTTGAAAAACCCTGTTGTCGGATTTGTTTGCAGATGCCAGCAATTTTGATATGGTGTTGTAAACAAATGTGTTGGGCGTATTTTTTTCAAAAGTAACAAATTTTATGTTTTCTTTTTCCTGGTAATTAAATAGTAAAGGCACAGCAAGGTAAAATGGCACAAAATCATCCCATAAATGTAAATGCTGTTGATGTATCCGGTCTTCTGCAACAGGTTGTGAATGTACATAAGAGATTTGTGCGGCATATTGGGAGCTTGTTTTTGCAATAAAGGATAAGTAATTACTGTCTACCTTGAAATTATCAGTGTTGTTGTCAATGATTTCGAGTTGAAGGCCTGATTCTTTAATTATCTGATAGCTTTCAGGTGATACCTTATAATTGAAGCTATTTTTAATGTTATGTCCACCATACCAGATAATCCGGTCAATTTTGTTGATTAGCCCCGGGTGTTTAGAAAACAGGTCAGCATAAGTTTTTAATGAACCCAAAGCAATAAGTGTCACTTTTTCAGGATAATTTTCAATTGTTGTTGTGATGACCTTTGTGCTGTTGTCGAATTGTTTTTCAATTTGGCCGCTTGCCTTTCCCCATCTGATTTTTTCTGCAAAACCTGACCAGGCGGGCAATTTGGAGTTTACTTCCGCACCTTTTCCAACCGGTATTCCCTCGTGATGTAAATCAATAAGCAATGACTGCACTTTGTTGCAAACAGACTTTGGAGCCAGACTTCCCCGGGAACAGGTGATAGCCAGGACCCTTATTTCATTACCCGATAAAAACATTGAAACAGCACGCATATCATCTATTGCCCCGTCGGTATCAATAATGACATGGTATTTCGGTTTTCCTGAGTGGGCAAATATAGTAGCCGTGAGGAAAAAGAAAAAAGGGAAACACAAAAAAAGAAGCCTTATCCTGTTCATAAAAATCATTATTTATGCGAATATATGGCTTACATAACGAATTTCATTGCTTATTCATTGTATTTTTATAATTGCCTTGCAGAATGTTTTATTTTAGAATTATTCTTTCATACTTTTTTCCTGTATGCTTTATTTGTAAGATATAGCAGCCTTTTGCCAGATTTCCTGTTGAGATGCTGAAATTTGCTGTGTTTGTATTTTTGCTCAGCAATGTTTCTCCTGTTACAGAAATGATCCGGTAAGAAATTTTCTCAGGCTTTTCAAGTTGAACATGCAACATGTCATCAAAAGGAACAGGGAATACCTTAACATCATTAATTTGTTGACGGTTAATGGCGGCAGATTCAGAGAAGGATAGTCCGTCAGCATACAATGTGCTTCCTGCCACCGCGCCTCCTTCTGAATCTGTTGTGCCGTAAGATGATTTAAGCAAAATGAGCATGGTGTCAGGAGTTGTTTGTTGCTCCCATGTAATTGGGATGCTCAGTTGTGTCCAGTCAGAAACTGTATTTGTCTCTACTTTGGAGCCGGAAGCAATTTCAGCTCCATCTTTAAAAAAGCTGATTTTAATAAGCGCGCTGTCGTCTGGCATAGGCTCGCATTTGTACCAGAGATAAAAATTATCCGGTTGGTCAGAGAAGGGTACGCCTTTAATTGTTTCAATATTCCCGTTCGAGGGGTTTGGCGCCTCATAAACTCCATTGCACACGATTCCCGACATGGTGAAAAATGCAGTGGCTTTTGATTCGGCCATGAGCGCTTTTGTGCCTTCAGGTGTGCCTGATTCTACGATACTAACGTTTGTCATGCCAAAGAACGACATATCAGCATTGCTGCAATCCCAGTCATCAATGCTGTCGTTGGTCCAGTGTTCAAACCCTCCGTTGCTGATGGTTTGTGCATTGGAAATTGAAAAAAAAGACATCGCGATTAGAAGTGTAAAAAAATTGTTTTTCATAATTCTTAATTGTTATGGTTAGTATTTAATTTATGTTATACATGTTAAAATCTAATTCCTGCATCAGTGCTTCATCGTGTGTGGCTATAATACAGGCCTGTTCATCAGAAGCTACATTGTTGAGCATGTTGGTAAAGAGTCCCAGTTGTTCGCCATCCATGCCGGTGGTGGGCTCATCAAGCAGGATGACCGGGGTTTTCCGGCAGAACATCGTAGCCAGGACAACGCGCTGTTTTTGCCCTTCACTCAGGCAAAACGGGTTTACTTCGCGGTATTCATCAAGCCCAAATTTCGTGAGCATGGTATCAGCAAAATCCTGGTCTTTTGAAAAAGCCAAAATTTCATTTTCAACAGTATCCATAAATAATTGATTGTCTGTTTGTTGAAGTGCCATTGATGAAAATTCCCCGGTTTTTATTTTCCCGGGAATTGTATGTCCTGATGCCAATTTCCGGAGGCCTGATAATATTTTTAAGATGCTCGTTTTACCTGAACCGTTGGGGCCTTTGATGATGATTTTGCTACCCTGGGTTGCGAGAAAATTTTTCACTTCTCGTTCAAATCCGCTGTTGTATTTAATCAAACCATTTTTTATCCCGGTTAAAATATTGGTTGCCGGAGGGACATAAACCTGGTTTTGCCATAGAGCGGTTGTTTTTTCCCGCAGGCCATATTTTTTTCTTTTTTCATTGCAATTCAGCCATTCAGCAGGTGCATCAGCCTGAACTTCACCGTTTGTTAAAACCAAAACACGGTCAGCGATTTTTGATAATTTGTCGAGCCTGTGTTCTGCAACGATTATGGTTATCCCTTGCTTTTTTAGTTTGTCCAGTTCATGAATCAAATCATTCACCTGCTGGCTGTCTAAATGGGCAAAAGGCTCATCCAGTAACAATAGCGAAGGGTTCACGGCCATGATTGAAGCCAGTATGGTTTTTTGTTTCTGACCTTCGCTCAAAGCCTGGCAGGGAAGGTGTCTGACCTTGTGTAAATGAAAAAAATGCAGCATTTCCTCTAACCGTTTAGCTGTTTTTTTCTTGTCCCACCCCCTGTTTAACATACCAAAACATATTTCATCTTCCACGGAAAGATTAAAGAATTGTGAATCAGCGTTTTGAAAAAGTATTCCAACCTCTTGTGCCAGGGTGTTTAATGAATTTTTCGCTACATTCAGGCCTGACGTGTGATTGTATCCTTCGATAATTCCTTTCGTGTAGTTTGGTATTATTCCAACAATGGCTTTTAGCAATGTTGATTTTCCACTGCCACTTTTACCGGCGATTACCGTAAAAGTACCAGGTTCTATTTTCAGGTCAATTTTTTTTAATGCCCATTCCCCGCGTGTGTTATACCTGAAACTGTATGAATCAAAAATAATCATATCAACATTCCTTGTTTTTGTAAAAACAATGCTATTAATGATATCAACATTCCTGAATATACAAGTATGTCCCTGAATGAGAACCTGGCAGGCTCAACAGGAAACCTGAGGTTGTAAATGCTAAAACCCCTTGTTTCAGCAGATAAGGCAAGTTCATCCGAGAGTTTTACAGCCCTTACAATAATCGGAAACACGATTAGCCCCGGACGAAGGAATAACAATTTCACAGTTTTTTGTCCCCTCAATTTCAAAGCATTCCTTATGGAGCTGTATTCTGCTATCATAACAGGTAAAAAACGTAATGTAACGATAAAAACAAAAAGAAAATGCTTTGGCACTTTTAATGCCTGCATTAATGATGCAATTTTTCTGGGCGATGTGCTTAAAGCTATTGATAATCCACAAAAAATATGAGAAAACATTTTGATGAATGAAATAATGCTCAGTTCTGTATTGGTCCCCCCACCTGTGAGAAAGTAAAGTATTGTAATTACAGACAAAGCAATGGCTACAAAAAAAAGCAATAATATTGACAATTTTTTCAATTGATTGCCCATGAGCATCCATAGCACAACTAAACCACCAATACAAATGACAAGAATAAGTTCACTAAATACAATTGTAGCAAAGATGATAAACAGCAAAAACAATAATTTCGTTATTGGATGTAACTTTTCGAGAAAAGAATCCGGTATTTGATAATTGATTTGCATTTATTACACCCCTGATTTTACAAGTTTATCCGTTATTTTGTTTCCTGCAATAGCGCCAATAAACCCAAGCAATGCTTCGGCAATCATCGAAATCACGGCCAACCCGATGTAGATAGTCAACAGTGAGTAGTCACCAATAACAGGCATTTTAGGTGATTTCGCGAGGTCCAGCAAACCTGTAAGAAGCAGCAACGGAACCATAAGTGGGGTAGTAAGCGCCCTGTTTATAGTGATGAGCAGGATATTGACATTTTTTTTTGCAGGATTCAGTTTTCCGGCAAGCATTATCAGGTCAGGAATAATACCTGTGAGGGCAACCACCGGAAACAGCGGCCAAAACCCGGGAACCACAAATCCGGAAATAATGCCCCTGATAATGCTTACTGTACTAAGTATTCCAGGGACAGGTACCCGTCTCAGCAAAATGCTGTACAATATCGCTGTTACCAGGGCCGAGGCAATACCAACCTGCAAACCAACAGACATAAAGACCATCCCGAGTGTAGCCAGCAATGGCCCTGTCAGTATGATGTCAGTTACCAAAATAATGCTTGCAAAAACCAGTTCTTTTGTTGATAATTTTTTCATGTTTAGTCTATTTCATGTAAACAAATGGGTAAACCATTGGTCGATATCTTGTTAATTACCTTATTTTCAGAAAGTGAATATTCGTAAATGCCTGTTTCATCATTGTTGCCTATGGGCAGCAGGTAGTTTCCGTTGTAGGTCTGCACCCAGTTGGTGTTAAATCCTTTTGTTACGGGCAGGGGTAATTCTTTTACCGTTTTGTTGTTCATATCCATATACCACCATTTGTAAACAGGGTCAAGGATGGAGGACATAGCATTGTCATTGTCAATTAACTCAGCGTATCCAACGGTAATAAATGCTTTGCCATTGCCCATGTAATGAAAGGCCTCCGCTCTTTTGCCCCCGGTTGCTTCAGTCAGGTTCCAAAAATAAGTTGAATCAAATTCGGTACTTCCTGATTTTATCCGCATCAAAGCAGAAGGTTTTAAGCTTCCTCCCCCTCCGGTTGATAAATGGGCAGTGAAATACAGATCATTGTTTTCGTCAATGGCCATGCAGGTTCGTGTAAGAATACCGGCACCGGCAGTCTGGCTTTTGCCGCTTTTAATAATTTTCTCAAACTGTTTTGTTTGCAGGTCAACCACGGCAATATGCACTGAATCAAGTGCCGTGCTGTGCCATTGTAATGACAAATTTAACGGGATAAATAATTTGCCATCCCGTTCAATAATGTCGTACAATTCCATAAAAGGCACATCATCTCTTTTAACCATCGACAGGTCAATCGTTTCTTTTATGAACATTTCAGTTGGGTCAAATATTTTTACTTTAAACGAGGTGTTTTCGTAGGTATAAGCTGTATTTTCATTTTTAAACCATATCCTGCCGGGTTTGCCGCCTAAATTCATCTTTAAATCCTCCTGCAGGCTACCATTATCATTTACACGAAAACGCACGATAAAATTATCAGAATAGTTGGCGCTGAAATACATGTTGTTATGTTTAAATAAGCCTGCCGACATGTATTCCCTGGCATTTGAATTGTCGATAGATGCTGTGTCAAGCGACTCAACCACCTGCATGTAACTTGTAGGGGCCACAAAAGATGGCATGGTAACAAGTACATAGCCTTTACCAGTTCCACTGATAACGGGCATCTCATCTTCTTCGCAACTGAACAAAAAAATAGGTGCTATAAATAATATAATCAGTATCTTTTTCATAATTTATTTTATTAAATATCTAATTATCAAATGATAAGTCCTGCCAGGTTTTTGCACTTTAAAATGATCATAGGCTTTCACATCAAAGACATTATGCACTTCAAATCCGGCTGAACAGTTTAGTTTATCAAAAAATTCTGTAATGCCTGCGTTCAAAATTGACTGGTCAGGAATGGTGTATTTGCTGCTTCCCCCTCCATCCGCTTCGGGCCTTAAGTAGTAGCTGTGTGTGTAGTAATAATCTGCAAATATTTTTGTCGTGATATTTTTACATACAAGTCCATTTTTTTGCCATTGAAAACGAGCCCTTGAAAACAACCAGGGAATATTGGGCAAGCGGGTATTGTAATAATTTGCAGAAGGGGTGCCGTCGTAGTTGTAATAACTCATGTTCCGGAGTTCCTGCCAGGTCATATTTCCGGTGAAACTGATATGTTTGAACCTGATTTTCATGTCGAACTCCGTGCCGTATGACCTGGTGCTGAAAACATTGCTGTAATGTGCGCCGTGCACGGGAAAACCAAGAAAGATAATGTCTTTGATTTCACGAAAAAAAACATTTCCATTCAGGTGAACATGTAAATCTCCCGGGGAAAGCGAAAGGTTGAATCCTGTGTTAAAATTATGGCTTTTTTCGGGTTTTAAAGAGGTGTTGGGAGAAGTGGTTACTACATTGCCGAATAATTCATTCTCATCAGGCAACCTGTAGGCATATTCATATGAAGAAAACACATGAAACCAGGGCAATAATTCGAGTTGAAGCATTTGCCAAATACCCGGGTAAAATCCGGAAGCTTCAATTTTATTGTTGTCTAATTGTGTTTTGGATTGTGAGGCATGATAATAATGCATTTTTATTCCCGTTACACTTTCAAGTTTTGAAAAGACATTTTTTTTCAACGAGAAGGCCGCGGCAATTTTATGTGCTGTTGGTACGGCACTGTAAGGGTCAGTTCCATTTTCCGCAGCAGCCGGCGGATCTGAACCTGTACGTTGATAAAAAGAATACATCAGGGTGTGCTTAAACACAAAATCTTTGTTAATCAAGTATTTTCCTGCTATTTTAAAATGATTGTTCATGGGTTTTACTAAGCTGTTATGGGGCACGTCGTAATGGTATATTTCATTTCCGGTTATTCTTTGCCCGGTAATTTCTCCATACCAGTTATAGATATTCCGTGTCGTGTCAGTGTATTGTATTTTGTTGATCATAAAAGAGTTTGTAATATCAAGAAACAAACGGCCACTCAATAAGCTGTCTTTTTGGTAAACGATCCTGTTTTCAAATGAATTTGCATGCACAAACGCCTCCCCGGCCGGATTGTTCATGAGTATGCCGTGCTGTATCTCTTTATCTGTCATATTTACCTGAAATGTTGAATAAAACAGGTCATTCTTTTTCTTGTTTTGCCATCCAATTTTTGCTTTTCCCGAAAAGACAGTGAACCTGTCGTGAAACCTTTCCACTTCATCAGTTTTTACTCTACCTGTAACCGGATCGCTTACTTCAACATCAACCGGATAGTTATTATTTGACTTTAAATAACTGATATATCCCCCGGTAAAGAATCCACTCTTGAACTGTTTTTGCACTCCGGCAAAAGTTCTCATTAATCCATAGCTGCCAATTTCCAGGTTTACATCTATGTAGTTTTTCTGTGGGGGATAAGAAATCATGTTAATCGCGCCCCCCAGGGCATCAGATACCAAATGCGACGGTACAACACCCTTGTAAACCTCTATATAATCAAGCGTATTGAAAGGAACGGTATAAAGCGGGGAAAGATAATCAGCGTTTATGGGTATTCCATCATAAAAATACTTCACCATCTTGCCGGACAACCCGTTTATAGAAATATCCATGCTGCTGCCTATGCCTCCTGATTGTCTTATGTTGACACCAGAAGACCTGGTTAGCAGCTTATCCGCTTCAAATGAAGATGATTGCAATTCATTGATTTTTATGCCTTTCGCAGCATATCCGCTCTCGCCAATGGCGGTTGCTTTGGAAGAACGTGTTATAACTACTTCATCAAGCTTTTCTGCTGATGGTTTAAGGTTAACCCGTAGTTCTGTTTTTTTGTTGGATTCTAAAAATATTTCTTTGTTGTAATTATCAAAACCAATTGCGCTTATATTAATATGATAATAGCCCACAAAAAGATTGGAAAATTCAAAATATCCCTCGTTATTAGTGACAGCGTTCTTGTTATGTTTTTTTAAAACGACATGTGCCCCCTGAACAGGTTTTCCGCTTTCATCTGAAACAAAGCCACTTAAAACACATGTTTGTGATACAGCGACTGCATGCAATGACAAGAGAAAAAAGGCTGAATATGTTAACTTTAATAGTAGCACCTTTTGTAATTTAGTAACACTACAAAAATAATAATATTTTTAGAAATGTGTTATCATTTTTAAAAAAGTGTTACCTTTGCCAAAAAAAATATGCATCATTTACACAAAATATTTCCCTTTAGCGCCATTGTAGGACAGGAGTTGATGAAAAAAGCTTTGCTTGCAAATGCTATTGATACAAGCATTAGCGGCGTGCTGATTAAAGGAGATAAAGGTACAGGAAAGAGCACCTTAGTTCGGTCATTAACCGAAGTATTGCCATATCAGAAAGTGGTTTCGGATTGTCCTTTTCACTGTCACCCGGAGAACCTTCGCATGATGTGCCATTCCTGCCAGGACAGGTATAAAGAACATGGAAAGTTGCCCTGGGAAGAAAGAAAGATGGAAATTGTAGAATTGCCTGTTTCTGCTACTGAAGACATGGTAGTCGGCAGCCTGGATATTAAACGCGCCATAAAAGAGGGCGAAAAGGCCCTGGAACCCGGAATTCTTGCCCGTGCCAACAGAAATATTTTGTACATTGACGAAGTTAATTTACTTGATAACCATATCGTGAATGTTTTACTTGATGCTGCTGCCATGGGAACCAATGTTGTTGAGCGTGAAGGTATTTCAGTACATCACCCGGCAAAATTTATTTTAATTGGCACCATGAACCCTGAAGAAGGCGACCTTCGCCCTCAAATTCTTGACAGGTTTGGTATGTGCGTTGAGGTAAATGCCATCATGGATAAAAAGGAAAGGATTGAGATTGTACGCAGGAAACAATTATTTGACAGTGACCCTTATACGTTTAGTGAGTCTTTTGAAGCAGACCAGGAAACCCTTAAGAAGCACCTGGCCAACTGCCAGAAAGATGCTTCAGGTGTTCAACTCACGGATGATATGCTCGAACTCATCGTTCACCTTAGTACATCCTTGGGAATAAAAACACACAGGGCCGACATTATGATGGAAAAAGTGTCAAAGGCTATCGCGGCGCTCAACAAGCGTGAAATGGTTTCTGCAACAGATATACAGGAAGCAGCTGAACTGGTTTTACAGCATCGTATTAAACAAAATCCTTTTGACAAGAAAAACAAAGCTCCCCTTGAAGCCATAAAGGAAATTTTTGAACAACCCGAAGAACCGGGTGAACAAGATGAACCATTTGAACGAAAAGGAGATTTAAAAAAAAAAACCGCAGACATCATGTATTAAATGCGATGTTGGGGAATAACCATCCCGTTGAGAATACTAACAGAGGGCGTTACATTAAATCAAAAACTTCTGAGAATCCCCGGACAATAGCTTTTGATGCTACTGTAAGGAAGGCTGTTCGTGAAACCGGAACCACCATGATTAGTGATTCGCATTTAATGGAAAAGGTCCGAATGGCCCGTTCTCAGTGCCTGAACATCATTATTCTTGATAATTCATCTTCCATGAGAATGGATAAAAAAATCAGGATGGCAAAAACCATCACCTGGCAGCTTTTGAAACAATCATACGAAAACCGGAATGAAGTTTGCCTGATTGCTTTTGAAAACAATACGCCGGTAACTTTGGTTGAACCAACGAAAGATATGGCTGTCGTAGATGAGAAACTGGAAATGATGAAGTCGGGCGGGAAAACACCTTTGACACCGGCGCTTTTCCAGGCCGTTGAAATAATATCAAAAAATAAAAACAGTAAAAATCAGCTCATTATTATTTCTGATGGGAAAGGCAATGTCTTTAAAAATCAGAATATACATGAGGACCTTGAAGAAGTTGTTGCTGACTTGTCCAATACAGATTTGCTTTTGATAAATGCCTCAGAAAAATTTAAAAGCACAGGGCAAATGGAAAAGCTATCAGAATATCTTGCGTCAGAACATATTTATCTTGATGATTTAATTTAAGAATGTATGCCGAAAAAAGTACTTGCATTAACAACAGTCAACAATACAGTTCCGCTTAAAACAGCCATGAATGATATATTGCATGAGCATGGCCCGGTTATTGAATTAAACAAGGTGTTTTTCAGCGATTATGAAGATCCTGATGTTCCGCTTGATCCGTTGAAAGAATATGCCAAAAAAGCCGACCTCATAATGATTGATGTGCGTGGCGACCACAGGGCCAGCAGGGAGTTATTTCCTGTGGTAAGAAAATCTTCTGCCACTGTGGTGGTGCTGCTGGGAACATCCCCTGATATCATGGCGCTTACCAGGATGGGGAAATTCAGCGGGGAAAAATTGTTTAAACCCGGAAAACCTGAAAAAGACTTTAATGTTGACGATTACCTGAAATCAAAGAAATACGCTGAGCTTACAAAAAAACTCGGGAAATTCCTGCCCGTAAGTTCTGTAAAAGATATGCGGAACTGGGTGCTGGCACAGGAGTATTATGCCAATGGAGACAGCGAAAACCTGAAAAACATGTTACTGTTTTTGTCAGAAAAATACCTCGGTACAAAATTACAAAAACATGTCCCGGGACCTGTTTCTCAGCCTGATTTTGGTTTATACCTGCCGGAAACCGGAGAACTGTTAACCGACAGGAATGAATATGATAAAAAAGCAGGGATGAACCCCAAAAAACCTGTTGTTGGTATCCTGATTTATGGCGGCATGCATTTTTATGATACCGCCCCCCTGGCTGATGCGATTTATAAGAGATTTATGGGACAATGCAATGTGGTTTGTATTTTTTCTAAAGCGGAATATAACATCCTTGCCCTTGAAAAGTACCTTCCAAAGGCAGATGTCATTATTAATTTCCAGTTTTTCAGGATTCATGGCGGCCCCTTTGGCGGACCGCCTGAAAAAACGTATAATTACCTCAAAAAGTTAAATGCGCCTCTTTTTCTTGGCTTGAGATCATATGAAACCACTGATGAAAAATGGCAGAAAGAAGACACGGGAATCAATCCGCTGGAACTGATTTTGGGTGTAGTACTGCCTGAACTTGACGGCGCTTTTGAACCACTGCTGATAGGGGTGATGGAAAACATGAAAGACGATGCCCTTGGCGAAGTCAGGCAAACCAAAATACTGGACGATCGCATGGACAGGATGGTGAAAAGAATATCCAACTGGATGGCCCTGAAAAAAAAGCCCAATGAAAACAAGAAAATTGCTTTGCTTATTTACAATTATCCACCCGGCGAAGATAACCTGGCCAATGCCGGATACCTGGATGTGCTGGAAAGCATGGACTATTTTGTGAAACAGATGCACGAAAAGGGCTACAAAATTGACCTTCCGGCAAAACATATTCGTGAATTAATGCTTGATGAAGGATTTTTTAATTCACCGGCTTATTCTGGAAAAAGAGGGATAAAAGCGCCTGTAAAAGAATACACCGAATGGTTTGAAACCCTGCCGGAAAAGGTACGGAAAAATGTGATAAAGCATTGGGGAGAACCACCAGGAGAGATAATGACCGAAGGGGATGATTTTATTTTGCCGGGAATTTTGCTTGGCAACCTTTTCCTGGGTGTCCAGCCTTCAAGAGGCGTGCATGAGGATGAGGAACACGCCTATCATGATAAGGAGTTACCGCCACACCACCAATACCTGGCTTTTTACCGGTATTTACAAAAGCAATTTGGCGCCAATGCAGTCATCCATTTTGGCACGCATGGTTCGCTTGAATTTACAAAAGGAAAGGAAGTGGCCCTGTCAAAAAACTGTTTCCCGGATATACTGATTGGCGCTATGCCACACATTTATTATTACTGGGTGGGCAATACCTCCGAATCAACCATAGCAAAAAGAAGGTCGTATGCCATTTGTCTTTCACATGCTTCTCCTGCTATGCAAACATCAGGATTGTATGAAAAATATATTGTTTTGGAAGATTTGCTTCAGCAATATGAACAGTCAAAAGATGAAGCCACCCTTACAATGATTGTTGAAATAGCAGAAGAGCTTCACTTACCTGACGATCCGGTGCAACTCTCCAGGGAACTTTTCAGGATGAAACGGAAAATGATCCCTCATGGTTTGCATGTGATGGATAAGGAGTGGTCCGTGGCCGAAAAAGCAGATTACCTGACTGGTGTGCTGCGCATTGACAGGGGATTTCCTTCTTTAAATAAAATTATTTCGCAACATCAACATCTTGAATGGGAAAAAATCAAACATACCGGAAAAGGTGAACAGGTTGAGAAATTGTCGCGCGAAACGGTTGAGCGCCTTTTAAACGGCGAAAAGAGCGATTATATTGACGATTCATACAGGCAATATGTTGAATCGCTTGTTCAACGGATTGCTTTTAAAAATGAAAGCCTTTCATTGTTCAGGGTGCTTGAAGGAGATTACCTTCAGCCTGCCTGTGGAGGTGATCCTGTAAGGGATCCTGATGTATATCCTACGGGCCGTCCTATGAACGCGTTTAATCCCACCAAGATACCTACCGTTGTGGCTTCTGAAAGGGGAAAAAATGCAGCGAATCAACTGGTTAATCAATTTCTGCAGGCAAAGGGCCATTATCCCGGGTCTGTAGGCATTGTTTTGTGGGCTTTTGAAACCATGAAAACAGGAGGAGATACCATTTCAACCATATTTCACCTGCTGGGACTGAGATTGAAGCACAAAAAAAATGTCTGGTTCAGGGAATTTGAGGTAATTCCGCTTTCAGAACTCAACCGTCCCAGGATTGACGTGATGGTCACTATTTGCGGGATTTTCAGGGATACCTTGGGAACACACGTGGAATTGATCAACCGTGCATTTGACCTGGTGGCTTCTTTGGATGAACCCGAGGAAATGAATTTTATAAAAAAACACCGTCAAAAAGCTGCAGAAAGTAATGATGAGATGGCCATGGCCAGGATTTTTGGCCCCTCGCCTTCTGAATATGGTACATCAATGCGCTCGTTAATTGAAACCAGTAACTGGGAAGAAGAAAAACAGCTGGTTGACAGTTACGACAACAGTATGAATTATGCTTATTACAAGGGCAGGATTACCCGTTCACCGGATGCTTTCAGTAAAGTGGCTTCCACCGTAGAGCTTGTTTCCCAGGAAAGGGACAACCATGAATACGAGGTAACCGACCTGGACCATTATTATGAATTTTTTGGCGGCTTGGCAAGGAGCGTAAAGGAAAAACGCGGAGAAAACCCTGAAATCCTGCTGGTAGATTCAACGGATGATGAAATACTGGTAGAAGATGCCTCTGAAAACATTGAAAGGGCTACACGTACCCGCCTGCTCAATCCGAAATGGATAGAGGGCATGCTCAGCCACGAGTATCATGGCGCCTCAAAAATAAAGGACCGCGTGGAATACATGATGGCCCTGGCGGCTACAACCGGCAAAGTAAAAGACTGGGTGTTTGAAGATATTGCCAACAGCCTGGTATTTGACGAGGAAATGCATAACAAACTCAAAGAAAATAACAAACATGCTACCCATAAAATTGAAGAATTGATGATGGAAACACATCATCGCGGATACTGGCAAACCGATCAGCAGAACATTGAAAAGCTCAGGGAGATTATGGGTAAAACAGATAGTGAGTTGGAATAAAAAAAGAGAGGAAGTCTGTTAAAGTATTGACAATTAATACTTCCAAAAGGAATACCTTCCGGTCTATATACACGTAACGGCCTATAAAAGCTATTAAATTTATTTTTGTCCCAATCCCATCCCTTTTCATGAGATTTGATGAAACCCCCGGTATTTGTTTATTCCGGATTTTTAATCAATCTTAAAGGAGGGGAAATGAAAACATGAATATACTTGCTCAAATGCTCTATTTTTTTCTGTTAAAAATTTGACTTGAATCTATTTAATTTGTAAATTAGAAATTTTGAATTTTAAAAAAATGCATGTTATGCCAAGAAAAAGTTTTACAATTATCTGTTTATTTGTTAGTTTTAGTCTTTTCGCTCAAAAAAAAATCACGGTTGATTTTAGTAAGCAAACCGGAACAATAAAAAAAGTGAGTTGTGTAAATAAAGGCCCTGATAATATGGTAGCTGCATACAAAGATGCAGGTATTCAATTGATCCGAACACATGATTATCATGATGCCTTTGATTATGAATATTATACAACTTTCTGGAACTATGATGAAACCGAAGAATCCTATTCGCATAACAAAGATTTTGATCCGACTAATGCCGATCATTACGATTGGACTTCGACGGACGAAGCGCTAAAAGCCATGTATGACAATAACATGCAGGCATATTTCAGAATCGGAGTCAGTTATCCCGACAATCCCAAATACAGAACTCCTCCCTTGTCGGCTCCTGTGAATAGTGATGGACCTGGATTCGATACCTTTGCCGAAATTTGTAAACGGACTGTCATGCATTGTACAAGTGATTGGGCAAACGGTAAGAATTATGGCATCAATTATTGGGAAATTTGGAACGAACCAGGCGGGGCTTTCTGGAAGGGCTCTCCGGAGCAATTTTATAACATGTATTTACAGGTTTATGATTCAATGAAAGCAGCCAATCCGGAAATTAAAATAGGTACTCCGGGCGCTGTTCCAACAACTACCTTTGGGATAGATAAAGAATACCGCGAAGACTTGTTAGCTTTCCTCTCCGAACACAAGGGTAAACTTGATTTTTATTCCTGGCATCTTTATGCGGCAAAAAATCCCTATGGTTTAAAGATGTGGGCAGATACTATGCGAAACCTCCTTGACCATTACGGATTTACAGAGGCTGAAAATCACATTAGCGAAATAAACGATGAATTGGGCGAAGGACTCGCGGAATTAAACGAAAGCCCTAAAGGTACGGCCTATTATATGTCGAATATGCTGACAGCCCAGGAAGCTCCGGTCGATAAAATATTCTGGTATCAAGGTCCCGGCTTTTTTAATCCTGATAAAAACAATAAACCGGATTACATACATAGCGGATATGCATTGAAAATGTTTAACCTAATTAGAGACAATACACCAATAGAGGTTTCATCAACCGGAAATGAAGTCATCGATGGTTTCTGGCAAAGCGATACAACCAATTTTATGGTTTTGGCAGCCAAATCCATCGATGAAAATAACTTGTACATTATTATCTCAAATTATGAAAGTGATGTATCTGATGCTACCATTACAATCGATAATTTGCCATGGAAGGATTCCCATAATATTAAAATAACCCGAAATATTGTAAAAGCAGGAGAAGTATTTACACAATTTGAAAATACAATAAAAGGAGCAGCACAAATAGAAATACCGGTTGAAAACATACAAAGTCCCTCGGCGCTCCTGCTTCGAATAGAAAATGATATCATGACAGGCAGTACGAAAAAACAAATCGGTGATTTGCTGAAAATAAGACCTAATCCGGTTTCTTCCGATTTTATTGTTATCAGCCATCCAACCATTACTATAAACCGCATAATGCTTTACGATATGAGTGGAAAAAGGGTAAAAATAACTGAAAATACACATGTTGGTGAAACCAGAATAGAATTAAAAGAAGAGCCATTACCTGGCATATATTTACTGCGAATTCTTACAAGCAAGGGTGAAATGCTAAGGAAGGTTTCAATTCATTAGGGTTGCATTTTGCTCTTGTGTGAGCCACACGGTTTCGTTTTCCAACAAGACATCAATTTTAATGTTGCCCTGTTTGCTTTGGTGTATGAGTATTTCGCACGTGCTCATCATTGATTATTTTAATTCAGACTTTTTACTTTAACTTATGCAGTATTTTTTCATTACAATGAACGCCAACGGCCCGGCTAGCCGCAGTACGGAGTGAAACGGAGTATTGTCGGCTAGCCACTGTTCGGCGTTCGTCTTATCATTTTATTTTAAAACATGGTGAGTCGAATAATATT
>CAZVTW010000012.1:0-35525 GCA_964629805.1 uncultured Bacteroidales bacterium
GAAAAAATAATTTCCTTGACGAACATGAACAACAAAATGAGTTTTCTTTTGCAAATGAGGTATGTTGTTTTTTATTTTATTTAGGGCAGAGTCTAGAGACTGAAGAGGACCGTCAGTTCCATGATGGTTTGGTTCGCTAATAGAGCCAGACCAATAATTCTTTCCGCTTGGGGAAATATAATAATTAACTATTCGATATTGATCGCACACTGCCAGAATTAGTAAAGCAAATACACTTGAAACAAGTTTAATTTTTTGCAAATGCTTTGCCCAAAAGTACGTCTTCAAATTTTCTGGAGTTTATGTCTACAGCAAATTGTTCAGTTGCAATTTTTCGGGCATTTCGGCTCATTGTTTTTAATAAGGCAGGATTTGTTTTTAGTTCTATAATTTTCTTTGCTGCCAGAGAAGGCTCTTGAGGAGAGACAAAAATACCGGCATGATTTCTTTCTACAAGAGCTCGTGTCTCTCCTTCAAAATTCACCAAAACAGGTAATCCACTTGCCAGATAATCGAAAAGTTTATTGGGACAAGCTGTTTGATGAAATAAGGGTAAATCCTGCAAAATCATTAACCCGAGATTGGCATCTGCCAGAACAGATCCCATTTCTGACTTGGGGATCGGAGATATAAACCGGACGTTCGCCAATTCCATTTTTTTCGCTTTAGTAATTAAACTAGCCTTTTCTTTACCATCACCAATCAACAAAAAGATATAATCAGGATCAAAAGTTAAATTTTTGGCAACATGCAAAACAAAATCCAGCCCATTTGCCATACCATGAGCACCCGAAAAAACCAAAATAAATTTGTTTTCCAACTGGAATCTTTTTCTAAAATCGCCATTTCCATTCTGAGGATCAAAATTCTCGATATCACTAGAGTGAGGAATATAGGTCACTTTATTTGCGTCAACTCGATTTTTGATTAATTTATTACAAATACCATGCGTCACGCCAACAATTTGAGACGCACGGGAATAAATAAAGTGCTCAAAAGATTCCAACAATCGAATAACCATTTTGTTCTTGATCAATCCCATTGCGACCAGTGTTTCTGGCCAAAGATCGCGAACTTCAAAAACAAACGGAACCCGGTAAAAACGACTCAGAAATACTCCTGGTATCCCAATAGTCAGTGGGGTTGAGGTGGCAAATACAAGATCATTTTTTCCCGATTTTAAGCCAGCGAGTATTGATGCTATGGAAAAATAGAAAAAACCGAACAATCTGGAGATAAAATTTTTTTTATACGAAAAAGGATTGGAAAGATAAATGATTTCAATATTTTCATAAATCACTTTGCTCATTTTTTTTGATGAGTATTGACCATTCGTATCTGTCATATAATTCTGTGAACTCGTAATAATTGTGACATGATGACCCTTGCGCACCAGATGTCGGGCAAAATAATAGCTTCTACTTCCCCCCATGTTTTTAGGGGTATTGAAATATTGATGCAAGTACAAAATTTTCATTAACAACTAGAGTTAGTATTTGATTATTTTGTGAAATGTGCGAAGTGTTACAGCCAGGGATCTGTTAAAACGAGATTGTTGATAAATATTCCATTTTTTATGAAATTCTTGAAAAATGGATTCCCCAGTCAAGCGATATAACACGTCTAATTGTTTTACATGCAAGGCATGATAAGAGGGACTGGCTACCATTTTCAAGCGTCCTCGAGGGCGTTCGTACAATGACCAAAAAAAGCAATCATAATCCGCCAAGTGCACTTTGAGCGTATCAATAAATCGATGAAAGGATTTCAAGTAAATTTGCTCTTTTGTGCACAAGTACAAATCATATATGCCCCAAATGGCAGAAATAAAACCATTCAGAATATTGGTAGGAGGGGAAACAATTGCTTCTTCAAGCCAAACATATCCATTCTGATCAACATACAATACTCCCCCCTCTTTGATTGATGTTTCAAATGATAGATAGGCTTGTTTTGCACATTCGAGGTATTCGAGCTTGTTGGTTAAAGTATATGCCCTCACCAGTGCAGAAATGCCCTCACCCTGTGCAAGACAAGAGATCCAGGGGGACTTTAATGTAGTGCCACCATATTCCCAGTCAAAATGATAACACCAGTTATAAACTCCAAATTTGTTCTTTTCAAGATTGGTTATTAACCAATCCACTGCTTTAAGAAAACACTTTAGGTATTTATCTTCATGCGTTTGCTTGTATAGATTATAATTACCCAATCCATATTGCGAAATTGCTGCTGGATTATAACAACAACCAACAGTGCCCCGGTAATCCAAGAGAGGTATTCCACAACTGTCGAAAGGACCTTGGTATTTTGCTTTACCTTCCAGAGTTAAATAATACCCAGCCAATTTATTTCTTTGAAAAGATGGATTAACTGCTGACGTTCCATACCAGAAGGATAGATGGGATTTGGAATGATGATACAGCGTGCTTATTGTTCTGGAAAGATTTTCAATTTTCAAAAATGGCATAAAGATTCAAAATTATACAAAAAAATTAATTTGCTGATTACTTAAAATATCGGTAAATGAATAAAATGATCCGGGAACCTGCTGGTTTAGACACAAGGTAATTAATTGCTTATTTATAATTGGGCCAAAGGACCTTGTTGAAAATGAGCCTGGTCATCTTTAAGAAATTTATTCAGACGTTTCGCAACGGTTTCAATATTCCAAATGGTGTATACTTTTTTACAATTCATAGACATATATTCTCTTAATTCATCATCATCGATTAATGTAAAAAGTTGCTTTTCAAGCTGGTTTTTGCCATCGTAAATAAAACCATTATAACCAGACTCGATAAGGTGTTCTCTTCCACTTCGAACATTGATTGAGACTATCGGAGGTACTGAACAAGCAATCGCTTGATTGACAACGACTCCCCAACCATCATATAATGAAGAAAGAACAAAAATGTCCGCTTGAGCGAAAAGTCTAAAAAGTTTTTGTTTGTCACATACTCCCTCAAATCTTACCTGAACATTAGAAGGTAAATCTTTTAATTGCTTTCTTAATTTATTTAAGAGAGGGCCATCACCAGCTATCCTAAATACAATATTTTTGTTGCCTGTATATCTTTTCAATGTATCAATAATCTGGCTGAAATTTTTTCTGGGTATAAGACTTCCTGCAGTTAAAATTTCGACGATTTGAGGATTACTAACATCTTTTTTCACTAAAAATGAATAGTTTTCAAAAAATCCATATTTATAAAACTTCCATTTTTTTATACCTAGCGATTTAAAGTCATCGACCGATTTATATCCTATGCATAAACAGTTAAGATAAGAGACATCTAGAATTTTTATAAAATTCATAAAAACTCTTTTTCTTTTATTTTTAAACCCCTCACTTATTAGAAAAATTTTTTTTCTCATGCCAATTGATAAAATTGTATTTACAATCATCCATGGAAAAGGAGCAATCAACCCTGCAATAAAAACACATTCCGCGCAAAAAAAATATTTTAACCATTTTATCGGATGTTTTCTGAATAGAATATGAGATTTATCCTCGATTTCTTGCCACCCCAGTTTTTTTCTATTCTCTGGCAATTGAGTATAAGCAAGAAATTTTATATCGAAATTATCATTGTTCGATAATTCATAAAATACCGAGTTTATATGAGGATTATGATAAAGGCAAATGATTGAAATACGCATGGAATATAACTAATAATCACCAAGTATTATTGATCAAATAAATTGTTTTTATTTATTGCTGCCAGTAGGCCCAAAAAAAGCATATTCACAGGCATTATTTTAATTCCCTTAAAAACATCTTCTGCCATAGCATAGAAAAAGAAGGTTAAAAAAACAGAGAAAATACCAAGTAAAAGAATTTTTTCTGATTGAATAAACGTAATCTTATATTTTTTATAGCTATATTGCATTGCTTTTATGATTAAAGCTAAATACGAGATTAACGCAATAATTCCATAACGTTCCAACATCCAACTATAATCATTGTGCAAAGATGTTTTGATATAGTTTTTGGATGGACCTTTGCCAAAAAATAAATATAGTGGATTTTTTTCAATTTCTATAAATGGGCGTTTAAAATCACGTACCCTTGCATGTTGTGAATATCTATAAGAACTGCTGTCACTATCTAAAACTCGCATTTTATAACCTGATGTCAGAAAAAAATTTGTGACAAATATCCCCAAAATCAATGTTATAATACTATATTGAATGAATTTTAAATTATTTTTTAATGTAGAGAAATAAATAAAAAATATTACTACTATATTAATCAATAATACAAGTGTTGCAGTACGCGACAATGTATATATCAGAGCAATTATGAATATGCAAATTGCAGGTATAAATATTAATTTTTTAACACCGAAAATGAGGTGAGATAGACAAAAACAAGTACATATGATCAATAAATAGCCAAACTTTTGCGGTGAACCAATAGTACCAATACTTCTGGCCCATATCGTTTGCCATAACAGACCTCTTATCTGTGTTTCATCTGGTTGGTATAAGGGAGTTAGCCAAGAATTCACATTCAATATATTATGGTATTGCAGGATCCCAATTATTGCTGACACAACGCCGAATACAAGAAATAAATAAACTATCGAATGAATATAACCTTGAGAAAAAACTTTATAGGAAAGACTATAAATAAGAATATATTTTATTATCATAGGTAATATCATTGTATCATTAAAGCTTATCATTCGTAGAAAAACCAGTTCTTGAAGTAAAACCGAAAAAACTGCAGCGATCCCTATGAAAAACAGAGGTTTAATATGGTGGCTAGATAGAAAAAACGAGTTTCTTTTACTGATATATCCTAATGCCTCCTTTAATAAAAATATTCCAAGTATCAAATCCTCGGGACGCAGAGCAGGGACCTGGGGAATTAAAATAATGTGCGGTGCTAATAGAATAAAACCCAGAAAAAAGATTAGTAAATACCGGTCCATATTAGATGCTCAATATCTTCTGAATAACATGCTCTTGATTTTCCCACAAAAAACTATTTTTATTGAAATTATCAAAATCGACTAAATCGTTTTTATTGGTCATACTTTTTATTCCTTGAATAATATCGTTTGTATATCTGCCATCAGATTTTAATACAATACCGACTCTATTTTTCCTGACAAAATTTGCCATTGGGGGATTTGATCCGACCAGCACCGGGGTTCCTCGAACAGCGGCCTGATACATACGGTTGGATGCGCAAAGTAACGAATTGGGATTGCCGGAATTATATAAAACCAAACTTGCAAGTGCATGATCAATAAAAGTACCAAGTTCCATTTGAGGATACATACCTGCAAATAGGATGAACTCGTAAAAAGAAACCCCATATTTGTTTTCAAGGGATTTTTTAAGTGAGGTAAGAAAAGGACCAACAATGATTAATTTTATTTTTTTTAAAAGGATAATAGCTTCAATAACTTTTTCAGTATATCTATCCGGATTGGCACCGCCCTGTGCCAAAATATATTGATATCCATCTAACCATTTAAGAATATCTTTTGGTAGTTCCGATTTAGGTATTGAGACAAATGTTCTGTCGGGGAAATTTGCAAGGACTTTAATTTTGTTTTTTTCTTTTATTTCTAATTGCGCTAACAAGTATTCCTTTCTTTCATTATTTGCAACTATGATTGTATCACTGGCTTTAATTGTCTTTATTAAAAGCTTTTTATACCACTTGGAGAACATTATTGCGGGTGGCAATTCATGTTGATCCCAAACAAATCTTTTAATAAAACCAACTTTTTTTAATATTGTAATAAATGGCACAAGACCCATTGTTTCAATATTGTGAATCCATATTGTTATAGGTCGTTTTTTCAAAATATAAATTATGCTATGAAAATACATTTCCAAAGTTTTTATAAAAAGACCGTGAGCTTGAGGATAAAAAAACCTTGAAATCAGTCGGATTGATTGATAAGGCACCTTATAACTCGTCATTCCAGATTGCTTTTTATTTGATTCATCTAATACCAATATTTCGAGCTTTTTACCCAATTGCAAAAGAGACAGGCACTCTTTTCTGACACGGTCATCAAATTCGAGTCCAATGGTTTTGATAATAAATAAGATATCAAGACGTTTATTTTCAACACCTATTCTATTTGTTTTCATATTCAGAATTTTCAATAATACCATATCCCGGAGAAAAATCTATCCAAGAGAGAGGCGCATCGATCGTCGTTCTATTATTTTGTGGATTGAATTTGACTCGTTTTGATTTATAAAAATCCTTAATTTGAATATATTGTTCAAACAACTCTATCCAACGGTAGACAGGAAATCCAAAGCCTTTATGTACTCCGATAAACGATTTCTTATCAGCATAACAGACATTGGCTTTTGCTCTGTTGCTCATCGTAAACAAGCCGATGTCCAGATCCTCAGGCTCTTTGTCGTCATATTGTGGTGCAAAATGAGCTTTTATCGAGCGATACTGGTTTCGTTTTTGCGGATCAGCGGTATAGACATAGGTTCCCGGATCCATAATCCAATTTTTGCCATCGATATACAGTTCTATAGACAATTGATCATTATGAGCATGTCCACCTTTGCCGTCGCGCCCAATGGGTCCACAGCGAATCGACAGAAAAAAATTGTTTGATCGATAGATGAACAAGCCGAATTGTTTATATGGATAAAAAGCCAAGTGTTTCAGATCGAGTTTGCGAGGCAACTGAATCTCAACTGTTTTTACGTTTTGAGGGTGAGTCTTGTATTTTCCAAGAACCGTTTGTCTGGATCGAGAGTTACCGACCGTTTTGTACCTGGAAGCAGAGGCAAAAGATTGTATGACTGTCCCTTTGCATAATGCTTGAACGAGCTTTTTGGGTAGATCAAATTCTCCTGAAAACTCGGTAAAATCCTGTCGATCAAACAACCCATTGATCGCAGCTACGACAGACCGATAATCGAGTACCTTTTCATCATAATAAAGGGCTTGATCGGATAATTCATTATAGCCGGCCAAATTTTTATAGCGTTTTTTTGCCTCCTGAACCGTCATGGACTCGAACACAGGCATGACTTTAATCAATCGACCGCTGTCATTATCCCCTATCTGGACCACTTTGTTGTTTGGTTTGGTTATATGAATAATAAATTCGGCCATTTTTTCCAGACGAACGAAAACCTCTGGAGGTATGGGAGAATATTTGGGTATAGATTTGTGCGGCCTGTCACCGGTTAGAAGGGGATAAAATTTAATAGGGGATTTTTCGAGTCGTGGCTGCCCCCTGACCAGTTTATGATCATATTTTTTCAATGCCTCTATTTTTCTCTCAGAAAGCCCCAAAATCAAGGCAACTCCATAAACGACCATTTCTGCAGACAGACAATGATAACAGGTAGAACCCTCAAAGTTGGTTCCTTCTTGATAAAATTGATGCTGTACTTCTTTAATGAATTCTTGTACAGAAAAAGCAAGCCAGGCATCGGTTAATGGGGTCCGAGGCAAATAAGAGGCAATAAACAAAAGTCCAACAATATCAGCTAAATAATGATTGTGAAGATAAAGAGGATGCCATTCCAAATTGTTAATAATGTGGTAACCATGTTCAAAAAGGCTGTGTATAAAACCCGATTCAAATATTTGGGGAAACTCGGCATCCTTTGCTTTTAAAAGATCATAGGCGACCAACCAATTTACGGCCCGAATACCCACATCCATGCTGCACTGCCAATTCACGCCGAATCCGAGTGGATTGGCAGAGATAAAGTCAAAAATCTGACTGCAAAATTCTGACAAAATTTCGTTGCATTCTTTTTCAGAACGGGAAATGTTATAACAAGCTGCCAATTGAACAAGATGCTGCATTCGGGCCAATTCTCTGGGGACTTTGATGTCAGCACCAAAATTTTTATTATGAGTTATGGTTCGCTGTCGCTGTTTTGCCGACCAGCGATATCCTGATTTAAAATCAAGTTGCCAGTCGATTGGAGCATATAATGCTGTTTTATAAAACTGTTGTAGCGAAGAAATCTGCCTCCATGTGTTTTGACATTGAGTGAAAGACGATTTATGAACGATGTCTTTTAACCACTCACCTTTTTCATCCACCTCAATATGTTGCCCCCTTTTATTATATTGATATCCATTAAAACCGATGTATGTTTTGAAATAGCTTACAGGAACCCAACCGCTGCCTAAAATATTAAAATAATGATCCAGATAAAGCTTCAGCCACTGAGGGGCAATACTATTCTTTGAAAAAGGAAGATTTGATATTTTGATATAGGATTCAAGTTTGCAGTTATTTTGTAGATCAAAATTAAAGCTTTTGTTGCTATCATGCCTGTTTATTTTTTTTAAAAGCCTATAACGAACATAAGAGAGAATAAGAACAGGTTTAAAAAAATATTTATAAAGACCAAAGATCAGCACGTTTTCATTTTTTGAAATTTATCATAAAAAGACAAGAGCCTGTTCACATTGTGATCCCAGGTATAATGATTAACAACATCTTGCCTGGCGTTTTGCGCCAATTTTCTACGAAATTTCTCATTATGAGCTAATTTTTTTATCCCTTCCACCAAACCTTTTACAGCTCCAGGATCATATAAAATAGCGTTTTCATTTTGTTTCAAAATGTTAGCAATTTGCCCCGATGCACTGGCAACAATGCCTTTTTCAAGCGCCATGTATTCGAATAATTTTGTTGGAGATCCAAAAAATTCTTTATTATCCGCTGTCTTGCCATGTGGAGACAAAAGAATATGACAAATAGACAGATAATTTTGAATTTGTTCAAAAGGAATCGTTCCCGTGAAAATTACGTTTTCGTATTTTTGTACTCTTTTTTTAATATAATCATATAATGGGCCTCCGGCGCCAAATAAAACAAAAGTCAATTTTTTGCGCCATTCCGGGTCTCGATTGATATCAACAATCGCCTCGGTTAAATCCGGAATACCATGCCAGGGACCAAATGTGCCGACAAAACCAATAATAGTTTTAGTATCAGGTATATCTAATTCGTTTCGAATTTTATGTTGATTCAAATTTAAATTTGGATCGAACTTTTCAATATCCACACCATTTGGATTCACCAAAATTTTTTCTTCGGATATCCCCATTTTTATTAATTTATCCTTAAGGGGATTTGATACAACTGTAATAAGCGATGCATTTTTTATGGTCCAGGGTTCAATTACGGATAACAAAAATTGTCTGAAAGGGCGAGTTATGTTGGCGCGCAAATTCTTTGTTGCCCAATATTTACTTTTCCATCTATCTGAACTATTGAACTCGAGTATAATCGGAATACCAAGTTTTTTACAAGTTTTCACGGTTGCATATGAAAAACCGCTGAATCTATGATAAACAAAATCCGGTTTAAATTCTCTGATCTTTTGAGATAGAGCTTTAGCAAAGCGCCGATTATACAGAAATTCTCCATACCATGATGTGCTAACAGGCTTGATAACTGTAGTTGGAAAACCACTCAAAAAAGAAAATTTTTCATTGCTGATGATTTCAATGTCCGCATGTTTTTTTAAAGCATTTAAGACACCTGATATATGAGCAACCGAACCACCAGCTTTGTACCCAAATTTGTAATGTGTTTTCGAATAGAGAATGCGCATTTAATCTTTAAGTGAATGATATAAGAATATAATACTTTTATCGATCCAAACCCTCAAAAAATAGATCAATAAAGTAATTTTTGTCGTTCTCAATGCTTTTCTTTGCCCCTCGGCGACTTTACGTGAGGATTCGTCTATTCCATGTTATAGAAATTCAGGAACAATTTCTACTATTGGAATTCTGTAATTCAAAAGTGAGTTTTGTTGTTTCTAAAATTTGCTCAAGAGGTATTGGCCATTGATCTTTTCTTGTACGCAAAACATCATAAAGACTTTCGAGTTCGGACAAGCTGCCTTTATCAGGAGATTTATCATGAATATGTTTTACCTTAATCCCATACCCTTTTAATTCTTGAAAATTATTCAACACGATTGATTTTTCATCAAAATGCACTTCCAAATATTCTTTTTCCAGCTCTTTTGATCCCACCGCAAAATAGTCCAAATGAGCGACCGAGCCGTCAGCGTATTCGAGGACAATGCTTTTATTATCCTGTTCCTGTATACTGGTTGTATTGGGAAAAAGCGAGCCGGCACAAATGGATTGCACAGGACTATTGATTAGATAAGAAAATAGATCGATGATATGACACGCTTCTCCAATGATCCGTCCTCCTCCTTCTTCCGAATGCACCCAATGGTCCAGCGGGATATAGCCGGCATTCATGCGATAATGGATGAACAAGGGATTGATCCGTTTATCCACATGTTTTTTTATTTCCCGGGCATATTTTGAAAATCGCCGATTAAATCCTACGGTCAAAATGGGTTTTTGTTTGTCGGTATCAGTATCATAAAATGCTTTGATGGCATCCAACTCTTCACGTTGGGTGCAAAGCGGTTTTTCCACAAAAGTATGTTTATTGACTTTTAGAGACTCTAGAACCATTGGACCGTGTAAATGGTGACGAGTGCAAATCATCACCAGATCTATATCAGGATCTTGCAATAGCTCGTGATAATCTGTGGTTGAATAGGCTGCCTTATAGTGCTGAGCCAATCCCTGAGCATTTGCGCCGTTTTTATCACAAATGGCTCTGATTTGATATTTGTTTCGCAAAGCATATAAATTGGGAAGATGGGTGGATTTGGCAAAATTTCCGGCACCGATCAGTCCTACCGTTATGAAATTTCTTTTTTTCGATAATGGTTTTGTTTGAATAGTTATTTTATGATCGAGATTTTTGATCTGTTCAATCGCTTTTGACGATTCAATGCCATAATCCAGTAAAACCATCAACGGTTTTTCAGGACCTCCTAAAGATTCAAATGCTTCCCCGACTTTAGCAATAGGATAGATTTTATCGATCAAAGGATCGACTGTGACCTTTTTCTCATCTAACAAATGTAAATACACTTCCATATTGCGATTTTCAGTCCAGCGCACATAGGCATAGGGATAATCCAGTCCTTTTTCTTCATACTGTGGATCGTATCGTCCCGGACCATAGCTGGTCGAGATAAGGAAATCGATCTCTTTGCGATATATATCCGAACGATGCAAAACATCCCCATATACACCCACCATCACCACCCTCCCCTTTTTGCGGGTCATGGCAAATGCCTGGGATAAGACCTGTTCCTGAGCTGTTGCGGCACAAAATAAAACGGCATCGGCTCCATAACCATCGCTAAAGTGTCGGACGATTGAAGCCGGATATTGTTCTGAAGAATTGATACACTCCAGAGCTCCCCTTTGCCTGGCGGTGTCTAATCTTTTATCATCAATATCTACAGCGATGACCCGGGCACCGGACACTGATAATAATTGGATGGCCAGTTGACCCAATATCCCTGCACCCAGAACAACAACTATCTCTCCCAATTTCACATCAGCCCGTCGAACCCCCTGAAGGGCAATCCCCCCCAGTGTTACTGTCGATGCGGCCTCAAAATCCAGAGTATCCGGAATTCTCATCACCAAATTCCTCGGCACATCCACAAATTCAGCATGATTCGCGATGCCGGCGCCTGCTGCTGCCACTCGATCACCTATTTGAATATCTGTGACTCCTTCGCCGACTCCAAGGACAACGCCGGATATGGAATAACCGGTGGGTGATCCTGTGTTTACTCTTTCCTTTATTTTAGAAATTGTTTTCTCAATGCCCACATCTCTGACCATAGCATAGACTCGAGTAACCTGTTGCGGTTGTTCCATAGCCCGCCGGATCAAGGATTTTTTGCTGGAAGAAACACTAGTCAACTCGGTACCGGCTGAAATACAGGAATTGACGACTTTGATCAATACAGATCCCGACGTAACGATAGGTGAAGGTACGGATACCGGGGTCACCTTGCCCTTTTTTACCAAAGCCTGAAGCATCTAGTTACTCTCTTTATTTGTGTTCTCGTTCATCAACTGCTCCATATGCGTTCCAATTTGTTGCCAACTAAATCTTTCACTGACGAGTTTATAACCGTTCCTGCCCATTTCATTTTTTACATTTAAATCTGCAAACTTTAAAAGAGCGCTGGCAATTGATTCAAGATTTTGAGAATCATCAATCAAAAAACCGTTATAGCCATCTTTAACCACAGAGGGAATACCGCCGAGGTTGGATGCAACTATAGGTTTTGCAGCAGCAGAAGCTTCTAAAAAAGTTCTACCCATGGTTTCCGCATTGGAAATGAAACCATCAGACAACTGGGTATCGCGTGACATTTGAATATAAACGTCTGCCATTTGATAAAAATTGTATACTTTGTCATGGTTTATCTTGCCGATAAACCTGACATAATCACCAAGTTCCAGTCGCGCAGCTAGTTTGCAAAGCGTTTCTTTGTAATCGCCATCGCCTACGATTAAATATACAATGTTCGAAAAAACTTGATTAAGCAAAGGTAACACTTTGATTACAGTATCGACCCCCTTACGCGGAAGCAGATTGGCAACCGTCAACAACACAAAAGCGTCAGCAGGAATATTCCACTGTGCTCTCGACTTTTTTAAATCTAGGGCTGATGATAACGATTTAATAGTAACCCCTCCGGGTAAAGCAACAATTTTTTTCTGAACAATTCCAAACTCGATCATTTTTTTTTTAGTCCATTCACTATTGGCAATAATAACCGTACTATTTTCCAAGCCACAACGTATATGATGCTGTCTTTTTAGTTTTTCTATTCGCCCGATTCTCTGACGTATTGATTTCCCGGGAATTCGATTCAGCAAAAAACGACCCGGCAATTTATAACCAATCCATGGATTCAAAAAATCGTTACCTACAATCCTGTTTATGGTTTTATAATTGTTTGTAATAAATGAATAACACAGTCCAGCATTGCAAATATGAATCCAATCAGGTCTAATGAATTTTAGCAGTAAAAATAACACCAATTTATCAAATCGTGGAAACCGTTTACTTAGTAAAAACCAAGTTTTACAAGACGGTTTTGTTTTAAATTTTTTAAGAGTTATGACATGAACATCATACTTTGGACGGAAGTATTCTGAAATATAATATGCATGAGTTGCAATCCCTCCGACCTTGGGTGGATAATTATCTGTAAGTATGGCCAGCTTCATCAAAACGTCTTAGGTATAACATTTATAGCCAAAGAGATCTATAAAGTCTGCTAAATTTTGCTCGAGAATCCGCGCTTCCTGAACTGACAAAAAATCATGCCAGTTCTTGGTTCGCTGCGCTATTTTCTGAGTGATGTATTGTTCATCTGTTCTAATGTTTTTTCGTTCAGAAATCTCCAAAGGTTCAAGTTCAAATGGTTCTTGTATAAAATTACAAATTTTTTCAAATGTTTTTCGAGGATTTTGAACGAATCCATGATAATCTATGAATAACAAATCATCTGAAAAACTATTTTTATAACCTAGTGCTTTTTGAGTTCTATATCTATACCTGTCACAAAACTGATTTAATGTTAGATTTGCCCAACTAGTCGGCCCCTCTCTTTTAGCCACTTTTCTATAAGAAGAAAAGACATCTACAGGGTGGCGATGAATATATAAAAATTTGCTTTTGGGAAAAGAGGTTTTTAATTTATGAATATGAGGAGCGTTATTAGGTGTTTTTTCAATAATACGTTTGCATGCACGCGCTTTTTGAGCAAAATAAAAAAATGATCTGACTATTAAATGATTCATGAACAGCTTGTAAAATGATATACTTTTTTGAGATAGTGCTTTAATATAACGATACCTGCCTATTCGCCTGTGCAATGTTTGAATAGTTGTAATGCTCGCTATAAATTGTTCGAAATTATTTTTGTCTGCCAGCATATATTTAAATAAACTACAGTGATAATCCGGAGAAATTGTGTGCGATGCGTTTGTATACAAAAATACTTTTGCTTCGATATGTCTGATTTTATGGGGTCGAAAACTGGAGTGATATTCCAGTGTTCGATTTAACAGGCTTGTACCACTTCTTGCTTCCCCAATGATGAAAACCGGGGCCGTTTGTTTCATGCATTTGGATATATCGCTCAAGGATTTTTCACACATACGCAACTCATATTTTATCAAGCAGTTCAACTAATTGACTAGTCACATTTTCAACAGAATGAATTTCCCTAATTTTCTTTTTTGCTTGTTTCGAAATTTCACTTCTCAAGGTCTTTTCTTTCAATTCAAGTATTTTTTGTGCAAGATGTTGAGCTGAGCCAGTAAAAAACACAACCGCAAGATTCTCGTTGGCAAGGTTGGTATATTCCTCGCATAGCAGTATAGTATCAATATGTATTACTGACTTTCCTCTTGCCATCCCCTCTAAAGCCTTATTCGGCAGCATCAAATGAGCATCGTGTATGGGTTTTAAATGCCCAAAACTTATATCCATTTGATCGATAAAATTGACAAGCTCCTTGCGATTACCCGTAAAGGGTAAAAATCGAATATTTTTCAAATTTTCATACTCGGATAAATCTATCACTGACTTGTTTACCTTGCCCATAAAGAAAAATTGAAACGTATGTTCATTTTGCAATATTTTCGCTGCTTGTAAAGCGATATCCACACCATGTTGTTTTAGGAAATTTCCCCAATAGGCGATATTAATTGTATTTCGCTCAGTCTTTTTAGGCAAAGGAATATCAAGCCATTCCTGTTCGACGGCGAGCGGCACCACAAATAATTTGTCCGGATGACATGAAAATGTTTCTGAATAATATGTTTTATAGGCTTTTGTAGTACATATCAAGTAGGAACATTTTTCAATGATTTCTTTTTCCTTTCGAAACCAATAATCTATATCTTTGTTATCGCGCTGTGCCATGATATAACGCGACACCCACAAATCGTAGATGATAGGAATATTTTTTCTGTTTGTCTGGCCATATAATAAATCTATCCAGCCCTGATTCAATTTCATAATAAAAATGGCGTCTATCCTGAAAACATTTATCAGTCCAAAAATACGCCAGATCAGAGTCTTTTTTATTATTCGCTGTACGATATTGTATTTTAAAAAAAAACCATCCTGTCTTATAAAACGCAAATCAAAAATCCTAAGATTTGGAATTCGAACAATTGCCGCCATGAGAGTTTCATCGCGAGGATATCCTGCATCAGATTGTCCGCAAATGATAATTTTCTTTTTCTTTGTCAAGTCGATTTTATAATTTTAAATGCGAGATTGCCAGGATTGAGCAATTTCCTCAAATATGGTTTCAAGGTTTTTACTTAAATTCCATGCCGGATAATGTGCTTTGGCTTTGGACAAATCGGAAATGTAGCAAATATGATCTCCTTCCCGATTTTTATCAATGTATTCGTAATCCATTTTTTTGCCGGTCATTTGTGCGATCATCTCAAAGGCTTCCCAAATCGAGCAAGAATTTTCTCTCCCACCTCCGATGTTATAGACCTCGCCAATACGAGGGTTATTGATAAAAAACTCGGCAAATCGGGCCACATCAGCCGAATGGATATTATCCCGGACCTGCTTTCCTTTGTACCCGAAAATCTTGTATGTGCCTTCCATTACGTTGACTTTGATCAAATAACTCAAAAAACCGTGTAGCTCTACGCCGGAATGGGAAGGACCAGTGAGACAGCCACCACGCAGACAACAAGTTGGCATATCAAAGTATCGACCATATTCCTGCACCAATATATCGCCGGCGAGCTTTGATGCTCCAAATAAAGAATGTTTGGATTGGTCGATACGAAAGTCTTCCGCGATGCCATTCTTATACGCCGGATCCGCATAATCGTAGCGTTTGTCCAACTCGACCAGTTCTATTTCATTGGGCGCGTCTCCATAGACTTTATTGGTCGACAAGTGCACAAAAGGGGATTCTTTGCAATAAAGACGTACCGCTTCAAGCAGATTCAACGTTCCACCGGCATTGACATCAAAATCATCGAACACCCTGGTGGCTGCCAGATCATGCGAAGGCTGTGCGGCTGAATGAATAATAGCCTCCGGTCGCACGGTTTTCACCAATCCTAACACTTTTTTTCTATCGCGGATGTCCAGTTCATGGTGAGTGAAAGCATCAAATGTCTCGGCCAGGCGCTTTTGATTCCAACGGGTATCACCTTGAGGTCCGAAAAACCGGGCTCTCATATTGTTGTCAATACCATGAACCTGCCACCCTAACCCGGAAAAATGCGATACCATTTCAGAACCGATCAAGCCACTCGAACCGGTGACCAATATACGCATAACGTCTCCCTTGAAATCACATCATTAGTTGTTTACCAAGAACCCATTCACCGGTGTCATTGTCTCGGATGACCACCGGATTTTTAAAGTACAACCCCTGTACACTCTTAAAATGCGCAACAAGACGCCGAACGAACCTCTCCCGAAATATTGTTTCCCATTTTGACATGATTGTTCCGCCGGCATTGATAAATGCCTTGTAACATTCCGCCTCATAATTCGCTTGCTCAGCTTGACTGATCTGGTCATCATGTTCGCGAAACACTCCCAATGGATGGTCCACACTACACAACTCGGCGTGTCGATAAAAGCGAGTCCACAGTTCAAAATCACCGCCGGCCTTGTATTTACTGTTTACATAAGCACCGGCCCGCTTCCACAAGGATCGTCGCCAAAAGGTGGATTGTTGCGGAATACAATATCTGGCATACGGTATCTTCCCGAGAAGATTGTATCCCTTGCAAAATGCCTGTTTATTAAAACCGGGGACTTTGTAGCATTGTGTCTCTCTTCCGTATTCATCGATCTTGAGTTTATATAAACTGGTCAACCAATTAATATTGGCAAACAAATTCAAGATCTCTGCTACAATTTGAAATGCATCTTTGACATAAAGATCATTTGCCGGCGACCAGGCCATGATTTCACCGTTCGATCTCTGAAATCCTTTGTTGATGGCATCATACATCCCGTTATCCGGTTCACTAGTCCACCAGGCCAGGTGTTGTTGATATTTTTTAATAATATCCATACTGCCATCCGTACTGCCGCCGTCGACAATAATATATTCGAGATTGGGGTAGTTTTGATTCAAAACGGATTGAATGGTCTGTTCCAAAAAGCGCGCTGCATTATAAACCGGTGTCACAATTGTGATCAGAGGATAATTTTTCATCGAGGATTTGGTTTTTCAGGTAATTTTTTCAGGATAAAACGAACGTATTTTTCATGACACGAATTGTTCAAATGACCAGTGGAAAACGGTGCACAGTCATTCTTTTCGAGATTGGAAGGATAAAGGGGTTTCAATATTACAAATTGTATCTATATGATTTCGATCTGTTAACACTGATGATCTTTGTGTTTTAAACTCTTAATTTTAAAGAATCATATCCCATCGATCTTCTGATCAATGCCACCGGCAGGACGACAAGAAAAAATATCACTGAAAGTAAAATCTTTGATACCACGGTTCCTAAAACATGAGCCAGTCCAAACCAGACAATAGCAAGAGGGTAAAAAACCAATGGTATAATCATATCAACAATCAATAAAATGGCTGCCAGTTTAGGCCAGAATGCCTGCCCAGTAAATATCCATACCAACAAACATAGAAATGCCATTGCCATGCCGGTGTCTTTGGCTTGCTCTTTAGATGGTTTTTCGGATAAAATCATTGTCCTTTCCGGGAAAAAAGATTGTCAATTGGTCCATTTTTTGATAAATGATTCGATCATATTTTTGTTATAAAAGTGACGCATATATCGTGTCGAGTAATATTTATAACAAACATCCGCTGAAAGCATCAGACCGTTTTTAACAAATTGGTACTGTTCGTTATACCACTTGCTTTCAGATAAATTACTATTGGTTTTTGAGGTTAATTCTATATCAAGAAATTGTTTTATAGCGTACGAAAAACAATCATCAAGAGTCTCAAGACGGATAATTAATAGATCAATATTCTTGTGAGATATAATCTGGTATCCCCTTTTTTGATCAAACGGGTATTCAAACACATCGATTCCGAATGCAGATTTAAATTCACGATCAAACCAGTTTACAATAAAACTATTATTTTCACCAGAGTTGAATCGGTTTTTAAAATGGTCCAGTTGCTTTTGTACAGCTATTGAATCTGAAGAAGAAAAGATATCTGTATTTATGCGGTCTGCCAATTGAAAAACCGCAGACATCTCATGAGCAACAGGTTCACGCACCAGAGTAATGATCTTCCAATTCACTTTCGAGAAGTTGCTTTTTATTTTCCGCCTCAACAACTCTGAAACGATCAAATGCTTGGGAATCTTAACATTGTTTTTTATAAAAAATTCCCTGGCCGACCGAATACCCCGCTGAGATAAAAAGTGTATATGGAATAAGGGGATTCCGGATTTTTGATTTTTCAATGAATGATATACTGTAGAAGATCCGACCTTTCCGGGAGTAAAAATCAGTAAAGGAGGATGTTGTGAAAAATCGGAAAATTTTATTTTAGCCCATTTCTTGAATTGAAACATATGGCTTTAATCCGTCCAGTTTTTATGCTTTGCAATAAAGGATTCAACATCAAAACAATAGCGTTCGACATCCTGTAATTTCGTCTCGTCAAAATCCCACCACTTGATTTTAAGTAATTTTTCAATAACTTGATCGCTAAATCGATATCGAATCACCTTAATTGGATTTCCAACCGCAATAGCATAGGGTGGGATATCTTTGGAAACTACAGCACCAGCACCAATCACCGCTCCATCACCGATCGTAACTCCATCCAAAATGGTTACGTTCATACCGATAAATACATCATTCCCGATCTTAACTGTTTTCCTTTCAACAATCTTATCGGTACGACTAAACGTAAACCCCACTTGCTTTTTAGTAGAATAAAACATGGGGGAAGTGCTGATCCCTGTTGTGGGATGAATTCCCCCTCCACATGTCAATCCAGGGCCAATCGAACAAAATTTTCCAATGTTCGCCATAGAAATCCAATTGTTTGGCATAATATAGGTATAGGCCCCAATCATAGAATTATTTATATGATAAGGGGCATATATTTTTGCTTTTTTTGATATATTTGAATTATGTGCGGTAGAGCGTAATCCTACTCTTTGGGCAATAGAGGGAGTTAGGTCTCTTAATTCTGGAACGGCCAATTGAATAATTTTTCTTATCAGTTTTATCAACACCATTAATGGTGCAACATAAACTTTCTTTTTTATTCTGCCTATAATTGTTCTCAACTTTTTCTTTAGGGTTAATCCTCTTCCCTTGCGCCATATTTGGTCGATTTCTTTTCTAAGAGCTATATTTTCATTAATTTTTTGTCGCTTTACAGGTATATAATCGACGGTTTCACCATTATAAAATTCAGCTGAACCATGTACACCACTTCCATCATGGCCAATATTCGTCAATAGAGATCGATGAGGAAACAAGGAATACCCTCCAGCCGTAAGCCATGAGGCATACCAACGAACCGCCCAGGTATATATGTCACCTTTTTGGTTCGCCTTCAACTGTTTATAAAAATGTGCCCCTCCTTCGATATCAAATTTTTTCGGTATAATATTTTGTTTTTTTAAACGTGATAGCAACACATCTGGATCGTGAACATAATGATCCCAGGAACGCTTCCATGTTCCCCAACCATTACATCCAAGAATTTTTAAAAAATGTGTCGTTTGATTTCTTGATCTTTTAGGAGTACCATAGATATACCCAGCTATTTGCATTACTTTTTCTTCATATTCATACAATTTTAACGCTTCATTCATAAAACGTAAAAACCCTTTTCGGGTCACTAAATCATCTTCTAATACGATTACATTGCCATACTTGTTTATTACATCAGTGATACCATCTACAATAGAATCTGCCAAACCTTTATTGTGCTCAGATTCGATGATTTCAACTTTTTCACACCATTTTTTGCTTCTTATCAATTCGCGAACCTGTTCGATCTTGACTACATCTTTGTCTAAGGCCAGGTGTTTCGGCCCATCAGAAAAAATGTATAGAATAGACTCATCCGCCAAATCATTTTCTGCTAAAGCTTTTAGGGTCTGTTCGGTGTGCCAGGGACGATTATAGACGAACAATGCGATTGGAGCATATTTCATAAGAATAGTATCCTACCAATACCTGGTAAGTGAGAATAAAAGCACTTGTAATTTAAAAGTTTGGGGTATTTTAACGCCAAATTTAGCAATACCCTTAATTTTAAAATTTTATCATTAATATATTCGTTGCTTTCGGATTTATGAATATAATACAACTTGGAAAGTAATAGATTAATTCTGTCTGAGGAAAGAGATTTTTCATCGATTCCCCACTGTAATAAAGCCTGAAGCACTTGGTATCTGGCTTTGTTAAGCTCTGTCTCATTGTTAATCATATTCGTTTGATGGATTCCGCGAATGGCAACAGGTTCTTTAATCCTTCCCCCCACGAGTCGGCAAGAGGCCGCCAATTTTGCACAAAAAAAAGTATCTTCTCCGATTTTAAAATGGTTAAAAAATCCCGTTTTGTCAAAAACACGTCTTTTAACTGTCAAAGTATCACAGCTAAAGTGCCCTTTGTTCCCAACTGGCGCCATACTTTCAAATAAATCGGATGGCAAGATGTATTTAGTCACAGTGGTAATATTATTTTTTAAAGAGGGCAATTTGGTGCTCCGTTGACCATAGTATTCTGTGCCCAAAGCATGATAAACTCCATCGATATCATCATCGCTTAAAATTTCCTCATCTCGTTCAAATCGATGCGGCAAATAGTAATCGTCGGCATCTAAAAAAGCAATGTAATTATATCGGCCATTTTTGATCCCCAAATTTCGCGAGGCACCGGCACCATGATTTTGTTTATCACTATGATGTAACACTCTTACTTTATTGTATTGTTTTTCAAAATTTTTGCAGATAGTCAAAGAATTATCGCTTGACCCATCATCCACCACAATGATTTCTCCGACTTTTTCTTGGCTTAACGCCGACTCGATCGCTTTTGACACATATTTTTCAGCATTATAAACAGGAATGATGACAGAGACTTTGAATGTTTTATTCACTTTATTTATCAAACAAAATTCTCTTAAAAGGACTCAATATTTGTTTTACTTTTTTTCCAATGCGGTTTACCGCTCCAAGCCAAGGAAAAAGCTTATAGTACAATTTTTGCGAGTAAAAAAGGGGCGACCAATAAAGGGCAGCTTTGCAATAATGAAGCCTTTGTTTAAACCGATTGTTCTCTGAATTATAGCTGGCTGCCATGAAATGATGCCCTGCCCATGCTGCTCGTTTCAACCTATTTGAGGCTTTGTGTAAATCTGGAGATTCTTTTACCGTTTTTTTATGGCTGTCGATAATTTTTGCGGACATTGTATTTCTCTGCTCCGGATGTAATCTCCGAATCCCCCAAAAGGCGTCGATCTTTTTTGCCGGCGCTTGAAACAGCATACGCAGCCACATCTCAGTATCTGCGATGAAATAATCCGGATCCCATCCGCCCACTTGCCGGGCAAGATCGAGACGAAAAAATACAGCTGGTTGCAGAATAATACTATTTTTACATAAAAAATTCTCAAGAGAATATGGGCCAGTTTTTTTACGTCTTATCTCATTGCTGTTCTCATCCATATAAACACAATCTGCATAGACAATTCCGAGCTTAGAATTTTCTTTAAAAACCTCGATAGCTTGAACGATGGCCCCGGACAAATACCCATCATCAGAACTCTGTATCCCTGCAATTTCACCTTTTGCCATACAAAGCCCTTTATTGACCGCATCGACAACCCCGTTATCGGGCTCCGAGACCCACTTGATTTCAGGTACCTTGTCATATTCATGAAGCACATCAAGGGTTTGATCGGTTGAAGCGCCATCGACAACCAATATTTCCAGAGGACGATAATCCTGGTTCAAACACGATTCTATGGTGTCCTTGAGGAATTTTCCCTGATTATAGCTGGGAATGATAATTGAAACCAAAGGATTGTCGATCATCTTGTTCACGCTTTTTCAAACTCCTTAATAGCTATCAAATCCGCAAGCCAGGCATTCAAAAGGTCCAGTTCCTCTTTGGGGAAAAAATCATGTTTGATCAGTTCGGTGTAGCAGGCATGCAAATTTCCCGAAACCTTTTCTTTACCTGGAAAAAGTTGTAAACCGGATAATATCGCTTTTAATTCTGCGTTACGCTCGTAACCAGGGATTTCATCATAAAAGTCCCGCATGATATCATGTTCATTTCGGTCCTGCACCACTTCCGGCGCATGAAACGTCACTCCTGCTCCCAATTCCCATAAACAGCGTTGAGCAACAAAACTTTTCCAGATATCACACATGCGAAAGGAACAATAACTTGGAATGTATAGCAGTGGATAAACCACCGGCCACCACCAGGTGCTTTGTGTATTAAACGGACACCAGTTGCCAGGTGACAAGTACACACTCTGATTATTTTGAAAATCAAACGTTCGATCCAAGACCAGACGCCAGATGGCATCCACATCCGGTGACCCGTTCACTAGCCCTTGCTGAATGGGTGACCAGACACTTTTTCCACTATTGACTGAAACGGTTGACGGAACCGCCCGGTGTATTTCATCGAGGGGCAGACCGCGCGGCCAGATATTTTCATCGCTGAAATAGCGGTACACGTTGATCCAGCGGGAATCACAATAATCTAATGCTTCTATCATACGAATATCTTTGATGTATTCACTCCGAATATGCCAGTTTTCATTCGGCGCATTGTCATCATCAGTTTCATAAATCACATCCGCCCCCTGAGCAATAGCATGCAGATAGCCGATGTTTTTTCGGGAATAGTGCCCGACTGGTAGTTTACGTGCCAACTCAAAGAGTGATGTGAGTTGATCGTCCAAACTCAAAAAATGAATACGATGGTCACCAGCTGATAAAGCGATCTCATAATCCCTTGGTCCTTTTTGATCCCCGGCAATAACAAGTTGACCATTACTTGAACAAAGTTTTACAAACAGATCAGTCACTGATTTGGTTGGTGACTGAATAGTGGTAATGACTGTAAAAAAATTGATATTATGAGATCTTTTAGATAAATTTTCGGTGGACATAAGAAGAGAACTTTTTAATAGTATAATCTACTTTTGACTGGTAAACGTAACTTTGAAAAATGGGATAGGCTTTTAGAAACATATCAAAGATTTTCTGCTCTTCACCAGAGAGTTGATCCTTAATTTTGTTTAAATACTTGAGTGTATACTGATAAAGCTTTTGTTTTTTTCTCTTGCTGATGGAATTTCGAAAGGATGCATAAACAGGATGAAAAAGAAAATCATAAAATACTTTTAACAGGTCCAATTGTTTCTCTAAAGAACGATTATTTTTATTCTTATTTGTTGTAGAATCAGCATGAATTCGAAATTTTGAGACCGTATCCGTAACGAGATAAGCGCCATAATTTGTCGCTATACGCGCCCAATATTCATAGTCGCATGATTGAATAAGTTCAGGATTAAACAAGCCCACCTGATGAGCAATATCTCTTCGTATTAACATATTCGATGGCTCACCGAGCAAATTCATGCTCTTTGAATTATCAATGATATAATCGTACAGATACTGACTAAATTCGGAAGCGTCTATATACGTATGTTGCTTAAAAAGTGAATTGAGCTGGACAATTTTATCTTTATAAAAGTGATTATGTGGATCATTCTCTTCTTCAAAAATAAATTCTCTTTTCCCCACAATAAGCGGGCAATCATGTTTTTCAGCAGCTAAAAAGAGTTCTAGGCAGTCAGGAAGCAAAATATCATCCTGAAAAACAAATTTAATCCATTTTGCCCTACTCAAAAGTATACATTTATTCCAATTTTGTACCAATCCCAAGTTTTCTTGGTTTTGGTATATTTTAATTCGCGTATCCTTTTTTTGATATCTTTGTGCAATTTCAAGACTATTATCTTTTGACCTATCGTCTATAATAATGACTTTAAATTCTTTATACCTTTGGGCCAAAATCGAATCAAGACATTGCGACAAGTACGTGCTGCCATTATAAAGTGGTATGCAGATATTCACCATAGGAATTGAATCATCTTGAGCCGGAGAGATCATTTATATATCAATTCAAGTTCTTTGAAAAAAATTTAAAAATCCAAATTTTCTTCCTCAACCAAGCGCGAGAATTTGCCGAGAAAATACTGTGGTATATTTCTCTGCCAGTGCTTGAGATACTGGAAGTAAAATTTAAATAATATGCGGCAAAAAAAAGGAGGGTTCGCTGAAATGGAAGCAACTGATGTTTAGAAAATACGACTTGGATCAAACGACTTGTAACTTGTCTTGTTTTTGTATTGCGATAATATAGCAGTTTAACCTCATCATCATAAAACCGCCTGTTAAAGTATTTTGCTAATCGCTTATAAAGAAAAACAGTTCTAAAAAATTCATTCCTCGCAATTTCTATCGGTCTCCCAGTATCCAGAGCAATCAGGTTTTTCCTATCCTGGGTATGTATTTTAACACCCAATAGCCACTCGATATGTTTACAACTGGATTTACTAATTGATTCCGCCTGATGGTTATTTTGAATAGCAGAAATTCCGTCTCGATCATCCCAACGGACATCAACAAGTACTCGATCAATACTTGCAACGTTACTTACACGGCACAATCTGGTATAGAGCTCATAATCTTGTGCATAAGAAACTGTAACATCATATCCCCCAATTTTAGCTAAAATACGTGAACGCATAAATGCACAGGTATGAGGAATTACATTTTTAAATAATAGTGTCCATTTCAATTCTTCATTGTTATATGGAGGCAAGTATTTTTTATCATGAACACCTGGTTTATTAAATAGTCGATAACCACATCCGACAAAACCTACATTATTATTAATCTCCATGTATTCATATTGTTTTTGGAGTCGAGTGGCTTCGGCGATATCGTCACTATCTAAACGAGCGATATACTGGCCTTTTGCCAATTTGAGACCTTTTTGCAGCGACTGTGTCAATCCACAGTTGGCTTGATGAATAATCTTTAGCCTTGGATCAGTCAAAGAATTTAAATACTCTGTCGTTCCATCTGTAGACCCGTCGTTTATAATAATAAATTCAAAGTCTTCAAAAGTTTGATCGAGGATACTCTGAACAGCATCTTTGATAAAAAATTCATCATTATATGCACTCATGAGTACACTGATTTGAGGGGATTTCATAAATATCTATAATAGATTTGAAAATTTTGCACAAAAATGAAAGCTTTTACAATGCAACAAAGAATAATTATCATTACTAAAATCGAAACTAGCCGGGCCACCAATTTTGAGTAAATTGATTACGAAATCCAAAGTCCCACCAAATTTTCGCATGTCGTCTACCCAATGCAGTGGAAGCAATGGCCAAAGCCGCGGGTCTAAACCACATAGAAAAAACATCGCCTTTACTCACATTATACATCAATTCGGTGGATGTTCCATAGTAATTGGTATACTCTTTTGTTTCTAAGACAAGTTTACCTGTCAAAGCACTCATTCTATAACCAATTGGCTTTTCACTCCTTGGTGCAAATGCAATCCGTAATCTTTTCAGAAAAGGAATTTTCCTTTCCGGTTGCCGACGCCATACAAAAGCGCCATTATTTCTTTGATTATAAAGAATTGCTTTAGAAGCTTTTTTAAGGCTTTTTTGCACATCCTTCCGTCGGTGATCCGATAGACGACTCATATTTGCCAATATATCAATGGCATCCATGTCTTCACACGGCCCGCCACCGACTTTACCATTACCAAACAGACCATCCGGTTCCTGAAGGGATAAGGTGTTGTCAATAATTCTATCAACATATGGAATCTCTGTTCCTGTTGCATAAAAGAACAGATAATGATGGTATGCCCCCGCCATCATTGCAAAGCGTTTTGATTGTTGGGAACCTGGAGGGTTACCCCAATAACCAGTTTCAGGATCCTGATTATCGACAAGCCACTTTATCAATCCGCCAAATCCTTGGGGCCATTTGTTTTTTGGAATAGTTCCAGGTGGTCTTAAACCTGCATCCCAGAGTAACCATACACCCAGCCATTCCACCCAATTACTCTCGCGCCAGGGATTTGTCCAATCCAAAGAATCAATAAATTCATGTACTGCAGCATCATCGCGCCACTTGTCCAAAAACTGAAATTGATATCTGGGAGCCGTATTCAATGCATCCAGCGCCATCTGGGCTAAAAATGTAGAATGCCCCAACCAGTACTCTTTAGAATGCGTTTGCTGCTTATGATGAGTTGACATCAATTGGGGATCTTTAAACCACCCATCTTTTTGTTGGAAAGAATTGATATAAGACGAACATGCATTTCTTTCAATATCATCTAATTCAAATAGCACACCCAAAGTTTCCATCGCCAGCACAGTACAAGTTGTTCCTTGTAAACTCGGCTGTCTACATAATGGTGAAAATCGGTACTGACCATTCTTGATTTTCTGAGTATTTAACCAAGAAAACGCTTTAGAGATAATTAATTTTTCTGGCATATTATTACAAATGGTGTGCGGTGTTGGGGAAATTTTTACCGACCTACCGGCATTGCTGATTCAGGTGACTTTCGCGCAGGAGCTAACCAATCTTCTGCAGGAATGAACCATTTTAAAGTGTCTATAAAAATGCGCCGGTCGATTGTTTGAAAAACTTGATAACTAGAAATAGCTTCTATTTGAAAACTCTAAACCATAAAAATCTTTTTCAAAGTATGGCGAAAAAGTCGAGCAGGAAAAAATGCCACTCGTCCAAAACGATAAGAACTTGAAGCTTTGAGACTCGAAAGCTTTTTCTTGGTCCAAAACAACTCATTTTGAGTCTTTATCAATTCACTATGTTTTTTTACCATTGCGTCGGAGAGGTGTTCAAGTGCAATATTTAAAATTTGATCATCGTTTTGAAGAAGAGGATTGATTAACCGAAACAAATTTTGCCGCTCGCTTTCATCCATTTTTAAGGACAGGGCTTTTTCCAAATACCTCCCGATAGACTGACGCAGAGCACTCTTTACATCATCATCAAAACCTCTGTATGCCAACATTGCTTTTAATGTGATGATACCGCCTATTATTATATCGGTTGTGTTTTGGGAGGACCAAACACCACCACCGTGCTTTCTATAGGCAGCCATAATATCCGGCAGGTATCTAATCTTCCCTTTGCGGGCATTCAGCATGTGCAGCGGCCAATCGCCAACTTTAGTTTTCTCAAGTAACACTAGATCATCATTTAAATGGTAATTTCTATGTACCGCAGATGTCGTATAGATATAATTTCCCATTGCCATATCCATAATGGTAGTAATAGGCCGGGGGGGAAGGGGGCCATTCTCAGGGTTTTCTCGTGATTTCGCGAAAAAGGGCTTACTGGAGCCATTACCTTCATCAATAAATACATTGTGAAAACAAATAGCATAATCCGGGTTCGCTTCTAAAAAATCCACTTGTTTTTGCAGTTTAAAAGGATCAGTCCAATAATCATCGCCTTCACAGAGGGCAATGTATTTACCTCGAGCATTATGTAGATTATACAACAGATTAAATCGTCCTGTTGGTCTTCCGTTAATATGCATTACATTTTTCCGGGAATGCAAAAACAATCTAATCTTACCAGGATATTTCTCAGCGTATTCAACACAAATATCTCTTGTCCCATCATCAGATTCATCTTCGCCGAGTAATATTTCAATAGGAAAATCTGTCTTTTGCCTAATAATACCATCAAGACACTCTTTTATATAAACGCCGTGATTGTAAGTTTGCACACAAACCGAGACCACTGGCTTTACATTTTGCATCTGATGCGGAAAATGCTCAACATTTTTTTTGATATATTTATCAAGATCTATCTGCATCGTCTCGCTCAAATGATTGATAAGCCTGTCTAAATTTTAATAATTCGTGATCAGGTATTTTCGTTTCGTTTCTAACCTGAAAAGAATCCGGGCCTGTATATTCCTTTTCAATTATGTATCCATGTTCTTGATATTTTTCTCTAATTATGTCAAAAATGTGTATAAGATTTTCACAAAAATACTCGTAATCGATTACAATTTTATTTTTCTGAGGAATGTTTAAAAGGGATAATTCTATCGATTCTCTGGTAAAATAAACTTGCCCGGCTATTTGATGAAAAACATTTAAATCCTTAAGCCAATTGTATTCTTTAGGCTTGACAGACCACCATACAGATCGATCATTAAAATACGTTTCACGAGCCAATAGAAGGGATTGCATTATGTACAAAGGTTTTCTTTTGATATAGATAAAAATGAGGTCTGAACATTGTTTATACAGTTCAGTCAAGTTGTACTGTAACATAATTCCTTTGACAAAAAACGGCTTTTGAAAAGCATTTTCGATCGAACACAGCCCCTGCGAGATTCCTGTAAAATCCACCTGTTTAATCTCTTCATCCTTTAAATAAACGGGGTCTGTATTTGGCATGAAATTTCGAAAAAAATGATAAAATTCACAAGGTGCCAGTGCACCCATGCTTTTACCTAAATTAGATTCAAATTCGAATTTCGACTGAATATCTGATAATTCATTACCAAAATCATAATCTCGATCAAAAAGCATTTTTTGTATCATCGCACCAATATATGGTGCATACGCAAATCGATTTAACAGATTGGATGGGTAAGCAAAATACCCCAGACTTGCAATCCATTGTAAAAAGAGCGTTGTTCCGCTGCGAGGATTACCGATTACAAACCCAACAGGCCATTGCAAGCGCTTGAACTCTTTTTGCACTTTTAATTGTACAGGATGCAAAAGAGTTTTGAGTTCTGCAAGCAACTGGTTCAACTGGATATTGTCTTGAAAAAACTCGGATTTTCGTGTTTGCTTACTCAATGAGTATTGAAAAATAGCTATACATTTCGTGTGACGATTTCCAGAATTCGTTTCATCTCAGAGATTCCATACCTCTGATCGATGGGAAGCGGAATCAGATTTTCATATAGATAATATTCGAAACAACTCTTATCGTCAAGCCATTCTGCAAGGTTGGGCCAGTACTGTGCGGTGTACACTTTGTTCTCCTGCAAGCGCTTGCGCAGATTGGCATTGCCTCGTCGTAAAAAGGGATACACCATGGGGCCGTCAATTTTGTCGAGAACAAGTATCTTACTCGCTTCATTGACGCTTTTCAGCCTTTGATGCAGACAGGCAAAATTTTTATTGCGCACAATTCTTGCTTGTTCATAGTCAATGTTCCGCAACAAGCCATCGGTTAATTGCGACATTTTTTTCATGGGTTGGTTATTCAATGACGCATCATTTTTTTGAAACTCGGAATATCCATCTTTAGCATTTGTATCAGCCCGAATCAATAAATGGGAACAACGTTGATAGGAGATATCCTGTTGCAAGGATTGTTTTAATGACCCATCACAAAAGGCAAATCCACCGTCCGGGACTCCAAAAAATTTTCTCGGAGAATAAAATGTCGGTACGCCTTTTAAAGGCTTTGAAAAAAAAGCCTGCGAATTATCTAAAATCATATTTTTGTATTTATCTGATATTGCCGGTATTTTATGGTTTAAAACACCAAAATAGTTGACATAAAGCAAGCATATATTATCATTAAAAACGTTTGGAAAAGGAAACATTTGTCGATCAATATGATAGAATTGATAGTCTATTTCAAGTTTATTCAAAGGTTCCAGAATCACATCACATATATAATATGGGATAGCGATCCTTTTTATTTTCTTTGTTCGTAATATATATTCCAGTGCATTCCGGCCACTATTTAGTGCCAAAGCGTTTTGATGATATAGATCGAAATTACACTTTAGTTCTAAACCAAAATATCCTCCGATTGCATCAAACGAGGTCATAATTATCCAGCATATCACGAATACTATTCGGAGAATTAAACATCATAACATCAATAATCGATAAACTATCAACAAACTTGTTATCATATTGCTTATAATAAACGCTACCAGGAATTAAAAATTCAAGACTAATATTTTTTCTTTTAAAATAATTTTTACTATATATTTTTGAACCACCAATGAGATTTATATAAATATCAGCATTTTCATTTTTACAAATATCAATAATATTATCTTGCACACTTTTATCTCTTGAGTAAAATTCTTTATTACTACTAATAATAAAATTTGTAGTAAGCATCAGATATTTTGCCACTTTAACTATACTTTGAATAGCCAAATCTGAAACATAATTACTATCTATATTCAATACATTAAAAAACACATCTAGTACTTTATTTTTAAAAGGAGCCTTTGCGTAATTTTGTTCCAAAGTTTTAAACATTTTCAATTTTTGTTTTTCTGTTACTCGATATTCAACTTTATTAATAGGTATAAATGAACTCGCATTTGGACAGGGTATTGTTATATAATGAGGTTCTTTGTTTATTAAAAAACGATTTCTATTAATCCAGCCATTTTTTATATAATTCACATCATCATAAAAAATAAAAGTATCCACAGCATTAATTAACTGGAAATAACCGATATAGGGGAAAAAATAGGGTTGCATAATTCCAAGTTTCATTTAAGACCACTTAAATATTTTATTCTTCTTAACTTTAGACTTTAGACTATTTGTTATTGATTCACCGAATAGTGCATATGCAAAATACAGCAAGTTTTTTTTCAATCTGCTGTTATCAACATTTTTCCTTTTTGGTTTGATGATAAATTGTTTTGTTGGTGCATTTTTATGCCATTCATTAAATCGTTTCTTCCTGATTGACTGGACAAGTTCTTGTTTCGATTGCAATTTTGGCATTGACTTCTTCAAAAACTCGTCGTCATTATTTTTTCGCCCGTTTCTTTGCCTCTCGAGTGTAAGGTGAAAGGATTCGTCAGGCCGCCAATCGCAATCGGTTTCAAAAGAATAATTGAAAAATTTCATTTCAATTTGTGAAATAGTTTCAATTATTAAAATATCCTCTTTGTTCAATTCTGTTTTATATTTTTGTTTATTATTCTTTATAATCGGTTTTTTAAGGTTTTGCCAATATGGATTCCATTCAGCTTCTTTATTTTTTCCAGAATCGGTTTGAAAACAAGCATCTTCGATTGGCAATTCCAAAAATTGCAAAACATTACCCACAGTACTTTCAGGGTTTTGAATGAGGTCTTCATAGCAAATAGAAATACAATCCAATCCTTTAAATCTAACAGCATCTATAAAAACTTTTTGTTCTTCTTGCCACTTTAGGACTGCATCATAAGCAGTGAACAAATGAATAGGTCGTCTAAGCCAAGATGCAACATGATCTCTGGGATCGCGCACGAGATGTATAAATTTCATAGTCGGTTGTTCAGCTCTGATTTGGTCAATAAACTGAAATGAATGAATACCTTTTGAACAGTAATTAGTTTTACCTTCAATTACTGCCTTTTTTTTATAAATATAATCCATCATTTTAATAACGGAATTGATATTGTGTGTTTGAATTTCTTGTTCATTCCATTCTATTTGCAAATTCCAATTGTGATAGGGATGATTGGCAAGCGCAACCATATCATCAAACAATTTTCTTATATTAGATATTTGGGTCAGATCCTTGTAATAATGTTTAAAAGGATAAAATTCAGCTAAGAAATGGGGAGCCACCGGCGCTACAATAGTTGAGTGGTTGCCAAGTAATGACCGCAATAAATTACTACCGGACCGTTCTGAAACTAAAAGCACAATACCAAACTGTTTCATCATTTATCCCTGGATTTATTTCCAATAGTTGTATTAAAATTTTTTATTTTGTCGACAATCATTTCAACAGTCTCTTGCTTTTGATCAGAAAACAAAGGGAGACATAATACCTTATTGGCTATTTCTTGAGCACATATAAAAAATTCTGTTTTTATTGAACTTAACTCTCTGTAACTTGGAAATGAAGTTATCAAAGGGTAAAAATATCTCCGTGCAAAAATGTTATTTTTTTTCAAATAGTGATAAAGATCATCCCGAGAGGCTCCAAACTCGTTTTCATCGATAAAAACAGGAAAATAGGAATAATTGTATTCGAGCTTGGGGAATTCCGGCAGACAGTTGATTCCTCGAATGTTTTTGATCAACTCTCTATACAAATTTGATAAAAAGCGTCGTTTCTCAACATACTCGTCAAACCTTTTCAGCTGCAAAATACCCAGAGCTGCCTGTAATTCATTCATCTTTGCATTGATACCCGGCGCCACGACAGTGGTTTCATTTGCAAAACCAAAATTTTTCAAATAATCGACACGCTCTTTGATCGCTATATCATGACTGATAATAGCACCGCCTTCGACGGTTGTAAACATCTTGGTCGCATGAAAACTCAACACGGACAAATCACCGAAATTACAAATCGAGTGTCCATCAAGCTTAACACCAAAGGCATGTGCGGCATCGTAGATAACCTTCAAACCATAGACATCTGCGATTTCTTGTATTTTATGCACATCAACAGGATTTCCGTATACGTGTACCGGCAAAATTGCCGTCGTTTTTGGAGTAATTGCAGCTTCAATTTTTTCAGGATCCAGATTGCAAAACCGAGGTTCGATATCGACAAACACAGGTTTGATATTGTTCCACCACAATGCATGTGCTGTGGCGACAAAGCTGTATGGAGTGGTAATCACCTCACCCTGAATGCGTAAAACCTGCAATGCTGAGATCAAGGCAAGTGTGCCATTGGCGAAAAGCGAAACATACTTGACCCCTAAAAACTCGGCCAACTCTTTTTCAAACTGCTGATGATATTTGCCGTTATTGGTTAGCCATTTCCGTTCCCAGATATCTTGAAGATAGGGAATAAATTCATCCAGATCAGGCAAGGCTGGTTGAGTGACAAATATTTTTTTATCGTTTTTTTTGGTCATATTCGATCTTATTTCCAGACTGATTCGAATTCAATGGGGGGCCAGATATCATGTTTTGATAAAACCTGAAACTCTTTAATGGACTGTAACCTCAAAAGGGGCTTGGAACGAAAGTCTTCCATCAATGCAATGGTAACAGAATAAACTCCCTTGGAGAGATTGATTTTTGGTATTTTTACATTTTTTTGGTAATAGCTGAATTCATTATCTGAATCATAAACATTATGCTGCTCGAATCCGTCTTCATCATAGCATAAACCGACCGGTCGTTGTTCTTTATCATAAATGGTCAAGGAAATCATTGGCTTATTTATTGTATGACGTATCTTAAACTTGAAATTCATTCCGAGCGTATCAAGTCGGTTTATTGAATAGATACCGTCATTTTTAGATTTATCCGAAAATGAAAGTTCAAGCAATTCAGCATATTCATTTTTTTCAAAATCGGGTATCTTGTTCTGAAATCGTGAATAATAGAGATCGATTCCTTTTGATACGTCATCACCATAATATTCAATTTTACCATAGTTCAGCAATAAAAGCTTGTTACAAACTCTGGATACTTGTGGCATAGAATGAGAAACGAGAATGACTGCAGTGTCCTGCATCAATTTATCCATAAATCGAAAACATTTGAGCAGGAATCCTATATCCCCCACAGCCAACACTTCATCCAGCAGGAGTACATCCGGTTCCATTTGAGAAGCAACAGCAAACCCCAGTCGCACCTTCATCCCGGAACTATAATTCCGCACCGGCGTATCGATAAACTCTTCGATTTCGGCAAAATCGACAATGGCATCGAATTTTCGGTCGATCTCTTTTTTGCTGAATCCCAAGACCTGGCCATTGACATAAACATTTTCGCGCCCGGTGAGGATAGGATTGAACCCGGCCCCGAGTTGAATCAACGCATTGACTCGCCCCTTCATTTCTATGCGACCACGAGTGGGTTTGATAATGCCGTTCAGCAAACTGAGCAGGGTGGTCTTGCCGCACCCGTTCTTGCCAATGAGTCCCAGACATTCACCGCGTTTGACCTCAAAGGACACGTCTTGCAGTGCCCAAAATTCTTTGTTGCGAATCTCTTGCTTGGAGGAGAGGCCCAGAAATTCACCAAACATATCTCCCACCGCATAGCGCAGCGAGGTTTTCAAATCGCGGCAGAACTTTTTCGACAAACCGTTGACTTTGATCAGGGTATCATCACTCATTTGGTATCACTCAAATTTAAACAAGGCCGCACGCAAAGGCGCAAAGAAAAAATCCATAAAGAAGCTAAAAAAAACAAATGAATTGATTTATGAAAACGCAAAAACAAACTTTTTGCATAATATTAAAACAACAACAGTCTGATGCAATCAATTTAAAATATTCAACCCTCAATTTTCATTTTTTCTTGGCGGCTTGACGACTTTGCGTGATATTATTTCCGTAATATATTACTAGCTTTGAAAGCTCTATTTTCCGGCCCCCAGGCGTTCGATCACGATGGGCATGGCCAGTTTATATAAAAAGAGTCCCAGTAACAAAAAAACAACCATAATAACCGTAACCAAAATAAAAGATTGCAAATACTCTATCTGAGTATTGAGCAGCCAATCACGAGTGGTTTCCAGCATCGGTACCAATGGATTGACAGCCATGAGTTTTGCAATCAGTCCTTGTTTGGGTACGGCATAAATCACCGGCGTTAGATACATGAACAACCGCAATCCAATGGGAATGCCTTTTTGCACATCGCGATAGAGTATGGATAGCGGAACCAGCCAAATCCCCACAGTAAACCCGAAGAGCAAAAACATGACCATTCCCATCAAACCCAACAACACATTCCAGGTGGGAGTTAATTGAAAAACCACAAAAACCAGTACAATAACGGACAATTTCAAGGCACTATTGAAAAAGGTCATGTACAATGCTGAATACAAGATGCTTTCCCGTGGAAAGTTGAGCTTGTTAAGCAGCATCTGGCTCATTTGCGTCGACTGCATCGGGGTCATGATGCTTTCCTGAAACATCATCCATAGCATCATAGAGGTGAGGACATAGACCGGATAGGGCACCCCGGTATCGCCGAACGACACTACACGCTGTCCCTGCAAAAATATCCAGATCAACGCCGTGGTGAGTGCCGGAGCCAGACTCCAAAAATAGCCCAGAATGGAATTGCGGTACATGCCTCTCAGGTCGCGCAGAAACAGCCGCCAACCCAGACTGTTGGCCTGGCCGAAATCTTGAATCAATTCGTTGATAACCTTTTTAATGTTCCGCATGCCGGAATCGGGGGAATAGACTAGTACTTTTTCATGTATTTCAGGCACTTTTTTTCTGTTCTTTGGTTTTGTATGGATTTCAGATTTTAGTATTGGAATTAAATCGTTTAAATGTCGATCCATTATTTTGTGTATATGCACATTGATATGGCGCCGGAAAGTCTTTATTGTTTACCGTCATACTAAAAGACACAAATAGGTTGTCTTTTCTATCCAGAAATACTTTGTGGAAAAAGTTTGTGTATCCATCTTTATTATCAAGACGATAATCGTTGGGAGGTAAAATCAATTCTTTGTCGGCCTTTTTATCCAGCTCGACATAAAGCTTTTCGATATCGGCCTTGGCGGCTTTTTGATCCTGTTTTTTCTCGATGATTTCGAGTCTATTTTCAATCGCTATATCGGACATTTTTCT
>CAZVTW010000013.1:0-33318 GCA_964629805.1 uncultured Bacteroidales bacterium
GAGATTCGACTGACTCAACAGCAAATTCACGATGGTTTTTACCTACCATTTCAGGTGTGTAATAACGACTTGACAAATTATCGCTCAGATTTAATTCTATTATTGTGCCGTCAATATCAAAATGAACAATAGAGGCAGTTGAGGTCAGCGCTTTAATAATACCGGTAATTTCAATTTCTTTTTTGATTGATTCTTCCTGTGTAATCTGGAGTTCCTGCATATTATGCCTCAGATCGGCTTCCTGAACGGCCAGTTCTTCTGATTTTGTCTTTGATTCCTCAAGTAGTTGCTCTGTCTTTTGATTTATTTTAATATTTGAAATAGCGGCAGCAACATTTTCACTGAAACGCTCAACAAATTCTATCTGGTATTCCTCAAAAGGCTGAAAAGCCCCAAACTCAATAACCCCGTATACAACATCATCAAAAATAAGCGGAACCAGCAACAGATGTCTTGGGGGTGCTTCTCCCAATCCTGAGGTGATATGTAAATAATCTTCCGGTATTTCATTCAGATGAATAATATCTTTCTCCAGGATACAACGGCCGATAAGGCCCCGGCCCATGTTAATCCTTTTCGAAAAAATCCTTTCCCTGTCATAGGCATATGCTGCAACAAGTTCAATAAAAACATCATTTTCATTCTCATCATTGATGATAAAAAGACCTCCCTGGTTAGCGCCGACATATTTTGTAAAATTACTGATAATATTATTGGAAAATTCAGTGATATCCCTTCTGTTTTGTCTCAACACATCGCCCAGTTGAGCAAGTCCCCTGGTTATCCAGTTTCTGCGGCGGTCTTCTTCCTGCCGCTTTTTCTCCTCTTTATCTGCTTCCCGCAGATTTTGTTTCATATCAAGTAATGCCTGTCCCAGTGCATCATGCCGGCTAACAAGTTCATATTTGGCATCAAGATTACCTTTCCCGATTTCATTCGAGAAGTCTATCATTTTCTTAAAATTTGCCAGCAATTTGTTAACAGATGCGCTCATTTGACCTATTTCGCTTTTCTTTGCTGCTTCTTTTATGGTGACAGTTGATGTGATATCCCCGTCAGCGATCTTTTTGAGATAATGAGTCATTTTTGAAATCGGCTTGCTGACATCTCTTCCAAAGAGCAGTGTGAATATGAAAAATGCTATTAAACTGCCCAAAGCAAGAAAGGAAGCAATAATAAATTTATTTCTGAGCTGAATATAAATCAGGTCTGTATCAGCTTCAAGCATCAGCGACCATGATTTATTATCCTCTCCCAGACTCACCGGGACAAACGAAATATAATGAGAACCACCAGAATTCAGCTCCGAAGTTGATGCGGAAAAGGTCTCACCTATATGAATCCTTCGTGTTAGCTCGTTTTTTTCACTAAAATTCGGTCGTATTTCTGAAATATTTCTGTTAATTTTTTCTTCGTCTGCATGATAGATAAATTCACCCTCATTACTCAACAAATAGATATTAAAAACATCATCATCAATATACGTGTTAAAAATATCATTGAATACCTCCAATTTTAAATCAACACCGGTTAATCCGATAAAATTGCCTTCTTTAATAACCGGAATGCATATTTTTGTAATCAAGACTTCATCTATCCTGCTGTCAAAAGTATAATAATAAGGAAGAGAAATATACTCCTGGAGTGAAATTTTAGCTTCATAATAAGGAGTTTGAATATCTTCGCTTTCCAGGTTCAGCGTATCCTGTTCGACGATGAGACGTCCGCTGAATTCATGAACAATAATTTGTGTTTTCCCATGTGAATCAGTATAATCTTTATTAATAAAGTTATATTCCCAGGATGCCCAGATAGATAAAAATTCCTGGTTCTCAATAAAAATATTCTTCATAATATTTGTAAAATAATCAAAATCCTGTTGATCAGGTGAATGCTTCATGGTGCGCATAGTCTGGGCCAGCGACCGGGAAAAACCAATATATGTATTCATTTCTGATTCGATAGCGTGCGCCTGTGATGTTGCTTTTTCTTCAATATAATCCCGTACTATCTGTTTAAATTCATTATTGGTTGAAAACATGAGATAACCAGTGGTTACAAGAAAAAGCAATGTTGCAAGGCTTAAAAAATATAAAATAATTTTAGTCCTGATATTCATTTTAATAACTGCAGTTTAGTGTTTTTCTCAAAAAAATGAGTACAAGTTTGCTGTACATTTGGAGCCATTTATATTCACCGTGTTTCAATAAAAAGCTGAATTATAATGTTTTGAAATAAATTCATCCTATCTTAAATATGAAAACTGTACCCCATGTAAAAATATAAAATCTTTTCATGCAAATAAAAAACAATCAATAATCCAGCCATTTTTTCAAAAAAACAAAGTTTTTACACGCTCAAGAAAAAAAGTGACACCCGGTAAATAAAATATACCTTAAAATTAAATTGATTTTTATCCGTTATGTAAATATAAAAAGATTATTTATTTTATTTTGCAAAACAATGATATTTAATCCGTTAAGAGTACCCAAAAATCGTAGCTTCGAATACCGGCCAATGTATTATGACGCTGAGAAGGAAGAGTTTGAAGAACGTATAAAACAGGCAAAACTGAATGCAGGTATTAAAATAGAAGGAGACCATCAGTCGATCATGAAAGGGCAGCTACGCCGCAAATTCAACCGTTCATCAAAAAGACGTGCTAAAAGGCAGTCAAATATCCGGTTAATCATAATAATTCTGGCACTGATTGGGATTGCATATTATCTTTTCTATTTTTGACCCTGATTTTTTTTGGTAATATTTACCACAAATTTCATACAGGGTACAATTCATTATGTCAGACATTATACATCTTTTGCCAGACTCTGTTGCTAACCAGATAGCTGCTGGAGAAGTTATACAGCGTCCTGCTTCTGTTGTCAAGGAATTGCTTGAAAATTCAATTGATGCCGGAAGCACAAAAATACAACTTATTGTCAAAGAAGCAGGTAAATCTCTCATTCAGGTCATTGACAATGGGAAAGGCATGTCAGCCACTGATGCCCGGATGGCTTTTGAGAGGCATGCAACATCAAAAATAAGCCAGGCAGATGATTTATTCGCTATCAAAACAATGGGATTCAGGGGAGAAGCACTTGCATCAATTGCTGCTGTTGCGCAGGTGGAGCTCAGAACCAGGACACAGGATGAGGAGATTGGCACCGAATTATACATAAGCGCTTCTAAAGTTATTTCACAGGAACATGTGCAGACCCAGGCAGGCTGTAGTTTTTCCATCAGGAATCTTTTCTTTAATGTCCCGGCCCGGCGAAAGTTTCTCAAAACAAACAAAACAGAGTTTAAACACATCGTTACTGAATTTCAGCGGGTAGCCCTGGCCTACCCGGAGATTGAATTCAAATTTAATCATAATCACGAAGAAGTATATACCCTACCTGCATCCACTGCCGGAAAACGAATTATTTTACTCTTCGGAAAGCAATACCAAAAAAACCTGCTTCCTGTTGAAACTGATACACCGATTGCTTCAATAAAAGGATACGTTTGTAAGCCGGAAGGCGCCAAAAAAACAACCGGCGATCAGTTCTTTTTTGTGAATAAACGGTTTATGAAACATTACTATTTTCATAAAGCTATTCTGTCAGCTTATGAGAATATTCTGCCGCCTGATATGATTCCATTTTATTTTATCTATTTTAAAACAGACCCAAAATCCATTGACATTAATATACACCCGACAAAAACAGAAATTAATTTTGAAAATGCCCCTGCTATTTTCCAAATTCTGAGATCAACAATCAGAAATGCTCTGGGCAAATTTAATGTTACACCTTCAATTGATTTTGACAGGAAAGGAGACCCTGGTATTCCCGTTTTTAAAAAAGACACTGAGGTAAAGATTCCCGGGGTTGAGGTAAATCCGTTTTATAATCCTTTTGACCAGGAGAAAAAATCAGGAAAGACGAGTAGAGATAAAGAAAATCTTAAAAACTGGGAAACACTTTACAATGATTTTGAAGGAATTGCAACAATACATAAATCAGATGTTACGAAATCAGGCAATTCTTCAGGGGAAGGGGGTAACTCACAACGATTTTTATCAAAAGCAGGGGATGATGATGTGATTGAAAACACAGCCATTATACAAATCAAAAAAAGGTATATTCTGACGTCTGTGAAATCCGGACTTATGATTATAGACCAAAAAAGGGCTCACGAAAGAATTTTATTTGATCATTTTATTGCGCTCATATCTGACAGAAAAGCAGTAACCCAAAAAAGTCTTTTCCCGGTGAATATTGAACTCGATGCAGGAGACAGTGAAATCCTCATGGATATGATTCCACAGTTGAAATCCATAGGCTTTGACATTGGCGAATTTGGAAAATATACGTTTGTTGTAAACGGTGTGCCGGCTGATATGAAATCAGATGATATTAAATCTGTTATTGAATCTATGATTGAACATTACCGGGAAGAAACCGGTGATATAAAGTCAAATAATGAAGCACGTATTGCATTATCACTTGCAAAAGCTGCGTCCATTCATTATGGTAAATATCTGTCAGAAAAAGAGATGCGAAATATCATTGACAGACTGTTTAGTTCCGGCCAGCCAAAATACACTGCTGACGGGAAATTGGTAATTCATATTTTATCATTGGAAGAATTAAATAAAATATTCTAACTTTGTTCAAATATCAGGATGCATTTTTCAACTTCCTGAGGTGATAATCTGTTTAAATAATAAAAAAAATTTATGCAAAATTTCAGAGGAGGAGGATTTTTCAGCAATATACCACCGGTAGTTAAAAACATATTATTAATAAATGTCATTATGCTTTTGGCTACTGCCATATTTGAAATGTCATTTAATACAGATTTGACTCAGATTTTAGGTCTGTATTTTTACAAATCAGTCAATTTCAATCCATATCAATATGTGACTTATATCTTTATGCACGGAGGCATCATGCATTTATTTTTTAACATGTTTGCTGTCTGGATGTTTGGAAGAGTCCTGGAACAGGTCTGGGGAGGAAAACGTTTTTTTATCTTTTTTATGGTAACAGGAATTGGCGCTGCTCTTGTTCATACTATTGTCAACTGGATTGAGATGCAATCTGTCATACAGAATCTTTCCCGGGAACAAATTAATATTGTTTTTTCTGAAGGTTTTGATGTTATCAGGCAGGGAAAGAATTATACTAATCCGTATATGGGTCAGTTAAATTTAATTGTTAATATTCCAACAGTTGGAGCCTCGGGCGCTGTTTTCGGAATTTTACTTGCTTTTGGCATGCTGTTTCCCAACACACAACTCATGCTCCTGTTTCCGCCTATACCTATTAAAGCAAAATATTTTGTTATTGGTTATGGCGTGATTGAACTTTTTGCCGGGGTCAGCAATCAACCCGGTGACAATATAGCACATTTTGCCCATCTCGGTGGGATGATATTCGGATTTATTCTCATTAAACTCTGGGGCAAACACACGCATGACAGATGGAACTGATCAGATATCTTTACGTATAAGTTTTTTTAAGACATTAACAAGTTAATCAGATGGACTTATTAGATGAAATAAAACAATCATACAGGCGGGGATCGGTACTCATAAAACTTATTTTTGTCAATGTAGGGGTCTTTATTTTTGTCAATCTCATCAGTTTGATCTTTTTCCTGACAGGATTTGACAATGTAACAAACTTTGCATTGATTGACTGGCTGGCAGTGCCGGCGAACCTTACTGAACTTTTATACAAACCATGGACTATAATAACATACATGTTCCTGCATACAGGTTTTTTTCACATTCTGTTTAACATGCTATGGCTCTATTGGTTTGGTATCATATTTTTGAAATTCCTGAGTGAAAAGCAATTATTGAGTGTGTATATTCTGGGAGGTATTGCAGGAGCAGCCTTGTATATACTGGCTTACAACGTATTCCCGGTATTTAGCACTTCAAAGGATGTTTCGGTAGCACTTGGCGCTTCAGCTTCGGTGATGGCTGTTGTTATAGCCATTTCATTTTTTATGCCCAACTACACCATTAACCTCTTGTTCATCGGAAGGATAAAACTGTATTATATTGCTATTTTTGCTATTGGTTTGGATATACTGAGCATACAATCAAGCAATGCAGGCGGACATATTGCGCATCTTGGCGGTGCTTTATTTGGCTATTTGTTTATCAGACAATACAAAAATGGCACAGACCTGACCAAAGGACTAAGCAAATTTCTTGACAATGTACAAGAGATGTTCAAACCTAAACCAAAAATGAAAGTGACATATAAATCAAAAAAAAATAAGAAATCTGCGAAATCAGAAACTGATTTTGAATACAATAAACGCCAGGCCGATACCCAAAAGGAAATTGACCGGATACTTGATAAAATATCCAGGTCGGGTTACAAAAGCCTTACCAAAGCAGAGAAAGAACTCCTGTTCCGGCAGGGTGATAAACCATGAAAAAACTTTTAAGGAACATATTATTATATGTCAACATTGCCTTTGTGGTATTTTTACTGTTATCCTTTGCAGCATCATATGTCAGTCCGGTTGAAGCCGGTTTTATTGCTGTTTTTGGACTTGCATTTCCTTTTCTCCTGCTGATAAATCTTCTTTTTATTTTGATGTGGCTGTTTTTTAAAAAAAAATATGCCTTTTTATCACTGGTTGCTATCCTCATCGGCTGGAATAAAATCCCCGGCTTTTTTCAACTGACATTTAATACGCAGAACATTCAACATGAGGATTCATTTAAAATTCTTTCATACAATGTCAGACTCTTTGACCTCTACAAATGGACCAAAAAAAAAGGGACCAAAGAAAAAATTGTCTACTTCCTCAAAGAAGAAAAACCTGATATATTATGCATCCAGGAGTATTATTCCGAAACTATCTCAGGATATTCAACAAATGAAAAAATCCGGGAATACGTATCATTAACTCACCAACATATTGGTCTGGCCAGGAATAAATTTACGGATTATAAAACCGGAGTAGCAACTTTTAGCAAATATCCTATTATAAAGACAGGAGAAATCAGATTTCGAAATACCAATAATATCTGCATATTTTCTGATATTGCTATTCAGGACACAATTGTTCGCGTTTACAATACCCACCTGGAGTCTCTGCATTTGGGACATCGCAACCATAACTTTATTGATAGCCTGGACCATAAAATAGACAACAAATACATCCCTGATCTTTTGGATATTTTCAGAAAAATGAACAATGCCTTTCAAAAACGGTCAGCACAGGCAGAAGAACTCCAGTTGCATATTGACAAGTGCCCATACCCTGTAGTTTTGTGCGGAGATTTTAATGATACACCTGTTTCATATGCCTACCGGAGAATCAGGCGCTCCTTAAATGATGCTTTCATTGAATCGGGCAATGGTTTTGGTAATACTTACTATGGCAAATTTTTACCTTTCAGGATTGATTATATTCTGCATTCCGATCAACTTATCCCTTCAAATTTTGTCACTCCAAAGATTAAATTGTCAGACCATTACCCGCTTTATTGTCATTTCACCCTAAAAAAAAAATGATCACATTGGTACAAATCAAAACTAAAAAAAAACGATTTTTCACAAACCGCAAATCAATGAGAAAAGCAAACCAGGAAATAACAGACCCAAAGGTTAAAGAAGGAATTCTGGCACAATCCAATATCTGCCGTATTGCAATGAATGACGCGGAAGCGCCCTACATCCTTCCTTTTAATTATGGATACAGGGATAATTGTATATACATACATTCTGCTGCGGAAGGGAAAAAAATTGATCTGATAAAAAACAACAGCAAGGTGTGTTTTGAAATTGAAGAGGAGGCTGAAATTGTCAAACACGAAAAAGCATGCAATTGGGCGACAACGTACAAATCAATTGTTGGATACGGCAAAATGAACATCATCAATGATTATGATGAAAAATTTAACCTGCATAAAGTTGAAGCCGGAGTCGCCACAGAAAACCACAGATCAATAAGAGTTCTTGAAAAAGCAGGCATGACAAGAGAAGGATTACGAAGAAAAATACTCCCGATTCGGGGAGAATGGAAAGATAATTACCATTATGCTATTGTTGAAGGAAAGAAATTTGAAAAGAATTTTTTATAATTAACTAAAAAATGAAAACCTTTAGACCATCTACCATTTATTGTTTTGCTATTATATCTGCAATCCTCATTGCCTGTGAAAAGGATAATTACAGACCGGATAGGTATCATTCAATCAGTGAACCACGCGATATATCATCAAATTATATATCGAGAAGAAGAGTGCCGGATACATATGAAGAGGTCAGAAATGCAACAGAAAGACTCGGCGGCATTGTGCAATTAACTGTTATCATGAGTGATATTACCAGCCCTCTGTCAAATAATAATGATTTTTCCGGGAGTATCAAAATAAACCAGCATGGAAAAATATATCATCAGGTATTTCATAATACTGACACTATCGTATTCCAGGATCTCAGGATTGGAATGGTGACAATTGAATTCGTATGTAATGGCTACCTAACATTTCATGCTATATATTCCATCCATCCACCATATTATGACGGCTCAGAAGATTTTTATGATGAAATGTGGCTTGATGAAGAATATTACGGTGTCAGGACATCAGCATCGTTTGTTTGCCCGGTTGTCCCTGTTGATCCTGAAAATCAGTTTCATGTTACCGGACACTTAACATATGAAAAAGATTTAACAAATGATACACCTGAATTGGCAGAGAAGGTAGGTGTGATACTTCATATTGATACAGGGGATACATTGTTTGACACATATAAAGGAATAAAAGAAACCTGTTCTGAGAATAATGATTATCCCCTTTCATCAGAGCTGCAAGTTTTTCTGTATGAACTATCTGATACGATAACAGGAAAATACGCATACCTGGAGACAATAACTGACGAGGAAGGAAATTTCTCTTTTCAGTTGCCTGTCGATTTGAACCGTCTGCCCGTGAAAATCGAAATACCCGTAATCAGGACAAAACAGGTATTACTCATAAACAAACCGTATGATGAAGATATGTATGGATTAGACACTGTACATGTTCGTTTTTCTTCCGATATTATTGACAGTGATCAATCAGACGATCCTAAATGTAAAGCCTCAGACATTCCTGTTTTACCTCCTGTTCACGTGGATATCAGCAATCCGGAGCATATGGGCAGTAACTGTAATCCGCAAATATTTGGTGAAATTAATGTTACTGTCTCTAATAACCAGGGAGAAGACTCCTGTCGAATTGAAAAAATTTTTGTTACAAACCCGGGCATAGGATATGATGCCTGTAACTCTCTCGACATTGAGATAATTCCTGCTCCTGAAGATTCAATTATTGAGGAGGCTGAATTAGTATATACTTTGATAGACGGAAGGATAGCAGGTATAGAAATAAAAAACCCGGGGAAAGGATATTGTACGCCTCCCGAAATAAAAATGCACAAGGGAGAAGTTTATCCTGCGGTTGGTATCCCGGTTGTTAAAAATGGAAGGATAAAGGGTGTTTCTTTTCACGATACTTCAGGGTATTATAAAAATCTAACAAACGGACAAGGTTACGGACTTAATCCTGAAATAACATTTGTCCCGGTCATTCCCGGGCATGGCTCCGGGGCCAGGGGAAAAGCAGTGGTTGATCCTAAGAGCAGGATAGTTTATATTATTATGATAGATTCTGGTAGTGGTTACACTGCAAAAAATATGTATGCGGAGATTTATGACGGCACAAATGCAGGGAACAATCCTGGCAACAACACCGGCAAAGGAACATCAGCTAAATTATACCGGAACGGAGGCTATACCGGCTCCTTACATCCGGAAAATGGCGAACTCCGGTTTTCTGTCCAAAAAAAGGAAGAAATCCATCTGAATATCAATCTTGGAACAGGTATCAGGTTTATAGATTAAATATCAAAATAATTCAGTTATATCAATCCTGTTCCGGTATTTCCCCACTTTGATTAAAAGTATATGTGTAGGTATTATTTGATAAAATCCTATATAAAATCAAAATTGAAAGACAAATTCACAATTTATATTATTTATATTTGTGAATAATCCTATTCGATAAAAAAATAGATTGTTTTTTAATTTTGGAATGTAATAGCAAACATAGCCATAAAAACCGGAAATTTGTTCTGTGGGAAGCATTTGCGGAGGGCAAAAAATGGGCTCTTTCGAAAATGTATGCTGAATTTTACAATGACCTCTATCATTACGGTATAAAAATCATTGGTAATAGTGATGAAGTAAAAGACCGTATACAGGATTTATTTTATAAGCTATGGAAAAACAAAGGCAATCTGAAGCAGCCCGAAAACATCAGGGCATATCTGCTTCGGGGACTCAGAACAATCATCCTGGATTATATCAAAGTATATAAAAACAGGTACAAAACCAGCGAAATCTCAGAAGATATACTATTCTCACTGAAGACAGAACCACAATACAACCCGGATGAGTCTGCGAATGAATTAACAGGAAAGTTATATTATGAGCTTGAACAACTACCTGCCAGGCAAAAAGAAGCCATTTACCTGCATTACATAAAAGAAACCAAATATAAAGAAGTTGCTGAAATCATGAACATCAATATACAGTCAGCACGAAACCTTGTCCATGAGGGTTTATGTAAACTGAAGGAAAAAAATTTTTAGTAGTGGCCTAAGTAAGAAACCAAAATTCAAATATGTGTTCATTATTCTCCATAGGCATTGATGAAAAATAAAGTGAACAATTTAGGGGTAATTATTTTTTCATTGCCTTAATATACTTCGACTGGGCATAACTTGCGTTTTTTAAAAACCATAACCGACTACAAATAAGCAGTTTATTTTGTTCTAAAAAGTCATGTTATGCCCGCTCAGCATATATAAAAATTGGTAAATAATAAGCTCCATCGGCCTTCCGGAGTTGACTCAAAAATCAGTAAAAAAAAATTCTGTTTCACCAGTATATTTTAAAAAAAATATCGTCTTTTATGTTGAACGCATGTCTATGGAAAAAATAAAAAGTGACATACAGGAAATTCTTGATCGCTTCTTTTTCAGGAAAGCATTAGAAAAGGAAGGAATCAACCTGTCTATTAAAGAATCATCCAAATACCGGGCCGAAGATATTCAACATGCCAAAAGGCTGAGTGAAGTATTTGATACAATTAAAAAGAAAGAACAAAATAACCCTCAGTCAGATGATACACAAAACCTGCTTGATAAAATTGAATATGAGGACACATTGACATTGAAAAGAAACAATACCAATAAAACCCGGAAAATAATTTTGCGGATTGCGGCTGTATTGTTTCCATTGGCCATCATCAGTTCAATATGGTTTATGTTTCCGGCAGAAAAACAAGAACAAGCCTTCCAACATATTTATGTTCCAAAAGGTTCTAAAACAAAGCTGGTTTTGAATGACGGCACAAAGATTTGGCTCAATTCTGAGAGTGAATTAAAATTTCCTTCCTCATTTCAGTCAAAAAGCAAGCGTGATGTTTTTTTGAGCGGAGAAGCCTATTTCGAAGTTGCTAAAAATAAGAAAAAGCCATTCCATGTACATATTTCGGGCTTTAAAATCAATGTTTTGGGAACAGCCTTCAATGTCAAAGCCTATCCGGATGCGCCTACGATTGAAGCAACTCTCGAACATGGATTGATCAATATTGAAAAAATTTCATCCGACAATAAAAATACGAATAAGACAAGGAGCCAAAACATAACACTTGAACCCAAAGAAACCATTGTATTATATAAGAATCAAGAACAGAAGCAAAAAAAAGCCATTGCAGCAAAAGAAAACAAAAAAGAACAAAGAATTGATTTATCTCATCAAAAACCGGTGGTTAAAAAAGCTGCAATCCTGAAGAATGTGGATATAACACCTTATACGTCATGGAAAGAAAACAAACTGGTATTTAAAAGCAAAAGGCTTGAGCAACTGCTACCTGAACTGGAACGATGGTATAATATAGACATAGAACTGGCAGATAAAAACCTTGACAGCATTATCTGCACCGGTACTTTTGAAAACGAAACACCGGAACAGGCCATCAGCGCCTTATGTAAAGCCTCGGGTATAGTGTATGAAATAGAAAAAAATCACGTGATCCTGAAAAATGAATAAACAATAAGAAGCAATTAATTCATCAACATTCAGATGTATCACGTCTGCATATATACAAAAAAGCCGGGAAATGTTGCCGCATTCCCCGGTCATGAAATAAGAATTAATAATGACATAAACACGTAAAAATTGAGGTTTTACGCGAAATCCGAATATTAACCCAATAATATCAAAAGTATGAAAAAGTTTACAAATTTAAAACTGTATGGGTGGTTTATATCCCATCGCAAAACATGGCTCATGATGAAAATGGCAATTTTATTGTTAACAATCAATGTGATGCAGGTATCTGCCAGTGTGTTTTCCCAAAAAACATCATTTTCCATCAACGGAAAGAATCTGACTATTATGCAGATTATCGGGGAAATTGAGGAACAAACTGATTACCGGTTTATTTACAGGGACAATTTCCTGAGTACCTCCAGAACCATTGATCTGGCTGTTAAGGATGAAAATGTTGAAAATTTCTTACCAGGTTTGTTAAAACAATTTAAACTTGAATATGAAATCTTTGAGAATAATCTGGTTGTTATCACACCCCGGGAAGATATTCTGATAAGAGGCACAGTTATTGACGGTTCCACCAACATGCCACTTGCCGGCGCTTCAGTTGTTATTAAAGGAACATCAAAAGGTACGATAACTGATCTTGAGGGCAAATTTGAACTACGGGTCAGTTCACCACAGGATGTTATCGTTGTCTCCTTTGTCGGATTGGTTTCAAAAGAGATAACAATCGGAGAAAAACGACAATTTAATATCACCCTTGAGGAAGATGTCACAGAATTAAGCGATGTTGTTGTCATTGGTTACGGGACAGTAAAAAAAGAAGACCTTACCAGTTCAGTGGCGGTTGTAACTGATGAAGAAATCAATCGTACACCTATCCCAAATTTAAGTAAAGCGATACAGGGAAAAGCCTCCGGTGTTTTGGTCCTGCAGGATGGCTCACCTGGTGGCGGCGTCAATATGAGGGTGAGAGGTATAGGCTCAATAACGCTTGATCCTGATCCCTTATTTGTGGTTGACGGCATTGTTGGCGCTGATATCAATTCCTTTTCACCTGAGGATATTGAATCGATTTCGGTGTTAAAGGATGCTTCCGCATCAGCCATTTACGGAGCAAACGGAGCTAATGGTGTCATTGTCGTGACAACCAAAAGAGGGAAACAGTCTGTCAAACCCCGGGTGACTTTTTCTACACGGTTCGGGACGAACAGGAAAACAAAGTATTTCGATTTGATGAATGCTGATGAATATGCCGAATTTTATGATTCGGTATATACCAGGAATAATGTAGTCCCTCCACTGGCCTATTCAGATGAGTTTCGTCAATTCTACTATCATGGAAACTGGCATGAAGGAACTGACTGGCAAAGGGAGATATTGCAGGATAACATTAACCAGGATTACTATTTTAACATTTCTCACGGAAATCAAAAAAGCAATTACAGCCTATCGGTAAATTATAATGATGAAGAAGGAATACTCCTGAAATCGTCCAGCAGAAGAATAAATGTAAGAGCAAATTCTGATTTTAAACTTGGAAAATATTTCAGGGTAGGCGAATCTTTAAGTATCACCAGAAGAGAGAACCAAAACTCCAGCGGATCGGCCTGGGGAATGTCCATCGAGTCAAGTCCGCTCATGAACATTTATAATGAGGACAATAAAGAAGGGTATGAAGGATCACAAATTCCGTTTGATTATGTTACAGAGGAAGGCGACTCTACTGCGGTTTTAAATACAGGCGGAAATGATAAATTTAATCCGGTTGCTATTCTCAGTATACCTGATAATGAATTTACTTCTGATGGTGTATTAGCCAACGCTTATGTTGAATTTACACCTTTTGAAGGCCTGACCCTGAAATCCACTCCAGCTGTTAATGCATATTTTAATGATACCCATAATTGGGAACCCGCTTATGAATCAGGTGTCAGGTCTGTCAAAACGGCATCATTAGAACAGCAGAGAGATAAGGGACACACCCTGTCTGTGAAAAATCAAATAGACTACGAGGGTACTTTTGGCGCTCATTATATTCATGCCACTGCTTTACATCATGCCAGACAGGGATATTACAGTAACCTCAGAGGTACTTCTGCCGGATTTCCCTACGAACAGCTGAATGTCATGTCCCAATCATTGCCTGACGGAAGAGATGTTACAGGAGGTGAAGGAACCAGCGGAGAGCTTTCTTACATCGGAAGATTAATCTATAATTATGATTCAAAATATTTATTAAATGCGAGTGTCAGAAGGGATGGCAGTTCAAACTTTGGCCCCAAACGACGTTGGGGTACATTCCCTTCTTTCTCGGCTGCCTGGAAAATAGACAAAGATTTCCTGCGGGAGGTCGAACAGATCAATATGCTTAAGATTAGGTTTGGATGGGGCAAAACAGGTAATGCCGATATCGGCGGTTTCCGATATCAAACCCAAATAGCCAGCCCGGAATTTTTCAGGCCTGTATTTGGTATTGATCAAAAAGAAGCCTATGCTGCGAATGAACTTTGGACCTCAGGCAATCCACTCATTAAATGGGAAGCTGCAGAAATGACAAATTTTGGTTTGGACCTTAACGCTTTTAGCAACAAAATACAGTTTTCGGCAGAATATTATATCAAAAAACAGTCAGACCTCATCATGGAAGTCCCCATATCACGTATACATGGGAAAGGTATTAACAGGGGTGCTTCGGCCGATCCCTTATTAAATATAGCAGATATTGAAAATAAAGGATTTGAATTTGACCTGCGTTACAGTAAACAGGAAGGCATTTTTACTTACAATGCCTTTGCAAATTTCTCAACAGTGAAAAATGAAGTTATTAGTGTACCATCATCTATACTGTCCGGAAATCATATAACAACTGAAGGTCATCCGATAGGAAGTCTTTATGGCTTTGTAGCTGAGAGAATTATTCAGGAATCGGATTTTGACGAAGAAGGAAACTATCTGCATGCCGAACCTGCAGAAGGCATACCTGCGCCCGGTGATCTGAAATTTAAAGACCTCAACGGGGATGAAAAAATCAATGATGATGACAGGAAAATTATTGGGAAAGCTATCCCTGATTTTACCTATTCATTTGGTTTTGAATGCTTCTATAAAGCCTTTGATTTTTCACTGTTTCTTTACGGAATTAGTGATGCAAAAATATACAATACAATGAGAAAAGATATTGAATGTTTCGAGACCCAGGACCTTGATCATAATAAATCGGCAGACTGGGCAGCCAATTATTATGGCAAAGATGGTATTCCATCAACCGAATATGTCAGGGCAGACCCGAATGATGTGAACAGGAACTCAAGATTTTCTTCCTGGTGGGTTGATGAGGCTGCTTTTTTAAGAATTAAGGATATTCAGCTTGGTTATACAATTCCTGCTCATCTCTCAAACAGGATAGGAATACAAAAAGCACGGGTGTATATCAGCGGAATGAACGTTTATACATTCACTGCATACAAGGGATATGATCCTGAATCGCCACTGAATTCTGACGATCCCCGCATTCCGGGTGTTGACAGAAATGTTTATCCTATCCCCAGAACCCTGACTACAGGTATTCAGCTTAACTTATAAGATTGTTGAAATTATTAAAACTTTAATATCATGAAAAAATATATAACATTCATCATAATTACAATAGTCACTTTATCTTGTTCCGAAGACCTAATTGATGTTAAAAACAAAGGCTCATTAACAGTAGACAATTGGTATCAAACAGCAGATGACTTCCAGGCAGCGCTCAATTCAGCCTATATTCCATTGATGGAAAGGGGCATGTTTGCTTTAAAAATAAAACTTTCGGTTGGAACATTCGAAGACAGGACCTTGTTTGAAACAACATCCCGTGACCGAATATCCACTCTGAGTCCTACAAGCGATGATGTCTTTGAAGCCTGGATGGCATTATACCACGGGGTGTACCGTACATCCATGGTCATCAAAAATTTAAATGATAAAGGTGTAGACGGAATTGAAGAAATGACAGAAGAAAACTTTAATTACATTGCTGCTCAGTCAAAAGCATTGCGAGGGATATATTATTTCTACCTGACAATATTTTTCGACAGGCCAATCCTCTATAACGAAACAAACATTCCTGAAGACTACCTGGCAGATTACGGAAATGCTGATCGCGAAGACCTTTGGGAACAAATTGAAAAAGATTTTGATGAGGCCATTCCACATTTGAAGTCGCGAAACGAACAAAATCCCGATGAAATAGGCCGTGTCTCCAAAGGCGGTGCTATGGCCCAATTAGCTAAATCACTGCTTTACAAACACTATTACTACTATGAAAGATTTGGAAATGGCGGTTCTGCTGAGGATATTGCTGATCTCGAAAAAGCCCGGGATAATTTAAAAGGTATAATAAATTCCGGTGAGTATGAATTGATCCAACCACAGGAACCTAAAACAGAACTCGATTATATCTATTCAATTCTGTGCAACACTTCATTCATTGACCTGCCATCGGAAAATAATGTCTATGTATCCGAAAATAATAAAGAATCGGTCTGGGAAGTGCAATTCAGTGACGCAAAAGCCAGAGACAATAATCCCTGGCTCAATGGATACTATAGCAGTGGCGCTTTGAATGAGCAATACTTTTCACCGCATTCCAGAAGTTATAAAAATCATGAAGCACATCCTGCATTGTATGATGAATTTGAAACAGAAGGCGCTCCGGAACCATTCGAACGTGATCCAAGATGTAAAGCAACATTCTACATGGATGGCGATATGATGGATTTTAACCCGGAATCTCCTTATTATAAAGAATTCAAGAGTCTTATCAATGTTAAGAGGGTTGCCACAGGAAGAAAAATCCCGGTACCGGTCGGATATGGTTTAGGAATAAAAAAGACCCATTTCCCGGTGTATTGGGACGGTTTGCAGGCACCGTTTAATGACCCGATTAATATAAGGATTATCAGGTTTGCCGATGTGCTTTTGATGTATGCTGAAGTGATGTACCTGTTGGGTGATGACGGCAGTGGACTGGATGCTCTCAACCAGGTGAGACAGCGTGTAGATATGCCAGGAATTGATAATCTTACGCCAGAAGCTATCATCCATGAACGGGATATTGAACTGGCTTTTGAATGTCACAGATGGTTTGACCTGGTGCGTTGGAGCTTCTCCCCTGAATGGGGCATCAACTGGGATGAAATAGAATGGGGTATTGATGCAACAAACTCTGTTAACCCGTTTGTAGAAGGGAAACATGAATTCTATCCAATTCCTATTGAGGAAATTGATATCAATGGTGGGTCTTTGGAACAAAACCCGGGATGGTAAATATCAGAGATTATTAATATTTGACTGAATTACAGGACAAAATCAAATCACAGGTAGGTGCAAAAAAGCAAGCCCCCGGTTTTCCGGCGGCTTACTTTTTTTATATGCTAAAGTTAAAATCTTGTTTTTCAGGCGGTTTATTAAAACATGCCCCCATTTCCGTCATTCTCAGCATTGGTGTTCCGGCGTAACTTTTTAATTTTAGAACCCAGACTGAAATTATAACTAAAACCAGCCTGCACAAAATATTTGACTCGAAGCTGCATTTCATTCCTTTCATAATAATCCCCGGACTCTTTCACTTCCTTACGTATAAGAAAATCATTTTTGAAAGGCAGAATCCAGCTTAATTCGATTTTACCGCTTTTTAATATTTTTTTGCCTGCATTGATAACATAAATGGCATCTCTTGAAAATGTTTTCTGGGTGATAATATATGGACTTCCGTAATAAACATAAGATGCTAACACAAAGTCTTTGGGCAATGAAAACATCGTCGACATGCTGGTTCTGAATGACACTTTTTCTTTTGTCGGAATGTCATGTTCCTTTACACCAATTTGTTTTTTATAAAATACACAAACATACGGATTGAGTTGCCACCAGTCAGTAATTTTTATTGATCCGGAAAACTGGGCGCCAAGTTCACCACCTTTGCCAACATTAGCCGGAATATTTTCCGATAACCCGTCATTATTAATGAATGTAATCCAGTCTATTCCGTCATTGAATGTTGTCAGGTAAAGTTCAGGCGAAACATATGACTTACCAACCTGTGCACTAAATGAAAGCGTGTATTTACTCATTTTAGCAGGTTTCAGGTAGGGATCACCATGTGAAATGCTGGTAGAATCATTGGTATAGACAAAGGGATTGAGATCATTGATACCCGGACGATGGAAAAAACGCTTGTAATTGACTTTAAAAGATTGATTTTTGTTCAGCTTATATTGTAAACTCATATTCGGAGACAGAAAAAAGTAGTTGGTTTCTGATTCCTTGTCAATTAATACATTGTTTGCTTCCACTCTCAAACCTGCCTGAAAACTGAACTTTTCATAATTCCCTGAAATATTTCCATAACCGGCATTCCTGATATCAGTATATTTAAGGTCATTTAAAGAGGCATCATTTGAATTATCATAATTGTTTTTCAGAAATTGGGAATAGTTTTCAAAACCTCCCATCAGGGTTATTTGTTCATTGACCGGGTGGACATAATCAACTTTTAGACCAACCTTGTTTTTAAAGTTCTTTGTGAATTCATGACGGTTTACCTGACCGTATAATGAAGTCATGCCATCAGCTTCAAAATATTCTTCAGTGTAATCGGTGTTCCTGTACCCGTAAAAATCATAGAAATTCAAGTCTGCTGTTAACTCCTGCCCGGGTTTGTCAAAGGTTTTTTTGTAATAGAGTGAATGATACCAGGCCGTATTTTCATCAGTTTTATCAATTGAAAATCTGTTGATATTTTCTGTGACATCATCAACAAGTATATTTTGTTCATAATCAAAAAATTGTTTCCCTCCCCTGCCCGGCTTTACATCTACATAATAGCTCAGTGTGTTCTGATCATCAATAAACCAGTCAAAACCACCACTGACATTAGCATACTTCCAGGTTCCGTCACCGTCTCCTTTCTGATCAATAACTGTTGCAATTCCGTTATTGACAGTTCGCCGGTATGTATTTTGCTTGTTGATATACAAGGACTCATAGTGCATACGACCCTGTGCATAAGCGCGGAATTTGTTGTATCCGTATTCAAGATTAAACCGTTCATTGAATATTTTTAATCCGCCCGGAATCTCAGCCTTAAAACCACCACTTAGTCCGTGTCTCTTTTCTTTTTTCAGAACAACATTTATAACACCTTCTAAACTTGCATCATATTTTACCGACGGATTTGTTGAAACCTCAATTTTATCAATACGTGCCGGGTCTAACTGTGCCAGGTATTCTTTATCACGCGTTTTTCCATCAATCAAAACCAGGATATTACTCTTTCCGGCAAGACTGATATTTTCCCGGAAATCAACCTGAACTGCCGGAATATGTTTTAACATATCCAACCCGGAAGAAGAACTCTGAACAACTTTTTCATTGACATAATACACAGTTTTGTCTACTTCTTCAACAGCTTTTAACCGTTCACCCTCAACCACAACTTCTTCAATTTTGTTAACAGTTTCAAACATCGGAATTTCACCAAGTTTGATGTCACTATTTGTTTCATTGACAGAAATATCACCCTTTTTAATGTTCTCATATCCCATACAGGATATTTCCAACAAATAATTGCCATATTTGACATCATTAAATGCAAATGCGCCTTCTTCATCTGTTATATTCCCTTTGACCATTGAAGTGTCAGGTAGCTGATATAAAGCCACAGATGCAAACATCACCGGCTCTTTAACTTTTGATTCTACCAGCCGGCCTTCAATACGAGCATTTTGTTGGGCAAACAGATGAGTGTGACATGAAACAATTAATAATAAGATAATTATTTTCCATACGAGTAATCCTCTGACTTTGAAAATTCTATTCTCCATGATTTTGCTTTTTTTAATTGGTATTAAAACTATATTTACCGGCAAAAATAGCGCTTGGAATGTTGCCACCGGTCAGGTATTTGTCAAAGGGTGTAAGTAAATGTAAAAAAATGTCATGGAAAACGGTAAAACCGATCAACTATCAATGAGCTAAAAAAAACTCCACTTCGTTTATTTCTTATGAATGAGAATAACAGTTCATCTGATACAAACTTAAAAATTTATATTCAATAGGAGAAAATTAATTTATTCCGCCTAATTAGTGACTGTCCATAAAGTCCGATCTCTTCGTTGGATTAAAAACCCTTAATCCTCATCCCGATATTTTATCGGGACTGTGGTTTATGATTTTTAATCCGCCTCGACCCCGAACTTTCTGGCCAAGACACTTACTTTATGGATGGACACTAATTACAAAATATTATAAACAAATGTATGAAACCCCAAAGTCTATGATTACTCCTTATTGAATTCTCCCCGGATTTTTATTCATAAAGTCTTTCCATGAATTGTATGATTTTGTTTGTACCACCGGCTTTTTTTGGAAGTGATGGCATACAGCTACTGCAATGGCGTCTGTGGCATCCAGGGCCTCAGGCATTGAGCTGAATGATATAATTTTTGTCAGGAATGAGGCTATTTGTTCTTTTGAGGCATTTCCATTTCCGGTTATAGCCTGTTTAACCTTACGCGGTGAATATTCTTCAACCGCGAGGGCATGCGAAAGCGCTGCTGCTAAGGCTACTCCCTGAGCACGGCCCAGTTTGAGCATAGATTGGACATTTTTTCCGTAAAACGGTGCTTCTACAGCAAGTTCCTTTGGATGATACTCCCGTATAAGTTGATCAATGCGGTTAAAAATCCGTTCCAGTCTTTGAAATTGATTTTGTATTCCTTTCAGGGTAAGGATACCGGATGAAATAAGCAGGATATCATTCCTGCTGCATTCAAGAATACCATAGCCGGTAACAAGTGTGCCGGGGTCTATGCCTAATATGATATTCTTTTGATGAGACATGCTATTTCGTATTCCTTTTAAACAAAAAAACAGTTTTCATGAAATTTTTTCTGAAATGGTCTTTATGCAGATATTGAACAAATATACCAAATATAATAAAAACCAGACCCACAATTGTGGTATAATAAATATTTTCATGCAGGATAAAAGCAATAAAAACAAGGGAGAGAAAGGGTGAAATATAGACCAGGTTAGAAATTTTATCAGTTTTTGTTGTCATGTTCAATGCTTTGAGCCAAAAAATAAATGGTATGGCAAGTTCAAACAACCCGATATATGCCGAACAAAGTATACCATTAAATGGCGGAATTGACCATTCTCCTGCCAATAGCAAGGCAATAAAAGAAAAGATTACACCGTAACCAAAATTAAAGAACAGTTTGATAACCGGTTTGCGTGTATCTTTCATGTTGAGTATCCAATACATGGCCCAAATTACCGAGCTGCCGATTGCAAGGCCAACTCCCAGAGGCTTGTTGATTTGAAATCCGGAGAGGTTACCCTCGGAAGAAACCAAAACGACGCCTATAAAACTAATAACAAGGGCAATGATGCTTTTAAAAGTCAAATGACGCTTTAAAAAAAATGCTGACATAAAAACAAGAGCCAGGGGCCAGGTATAATTTAATGGTTGGGCAAGTTGTGCAGGTAAAAGGGAATAGGCTTTCAGCAAAACAAAATAGTATAAAAACGGATTAATAAATCCCAGATAAACAGATTTGTAATTTTTAATGAGTGAAAATTCCTGCCTTTTGATTGTTTTCCTGCTTAACAGTAATATTCCCAAAATCAGGAATGAAAACAATGAGGAATAAAAAACAAGCTGGATAAAAGACAGATAATCAAGAGAAATTTTAAAAGCTGTGGCAACTGTTGACCAGGACAATACACTGAGTAAAGCATACAGATATGCTTTATTAATTTTCATAACGAAATGATTTATAGTCCAGGCTGGTCTATATATTCGGGAATTTCCTGCTCTTCTTTAAAATCGCCGCGTAATTCCCTGAATCTTTTCCTTGCTTCAATGACATAAATAGAACCGGGATGATCAGTTAAGAGTTTTTTGTAATACTCCATTGCTTTGTTTTTATTATTATATTGTTCATCATATATTTTTGCCATTGTGAAAAGTGCATTATCCGCCAGTAAATCATACGAATAATTATCAACAATATATTGCAGAAAACCAAGTTGTTTCTCAAATTGACGATTGTTGCCAAAAATCTGCGCTTTTTTATAATACACTTCGTCTATTATAGAATGTTTACTGAAACCTTCCAATATTGAATCCAGGGTTAAAAGTGCAATGGAATCCCTGTTTTGTTTAATAAGCAGGTCAATTCCCGAAAACATTCTCAATGCTGTCCCGGTAGAATCATCCTGAAGATTATCTTTAATAAGCATTGAAAGTTCGAAGGCATCGTTGGCAATGAGTTTTGAAGTACTGGCTTTTAATATGTCAAGTTGTGCCTGTGCCCAGAGAAAATCCCCTGTATAGTAGGCAAGTTTCGCTTTTCGAAATTTAGCCTCATGCCCAATCGGATTGTGTTTATTATCCTGTTCAACCTGTGCATAAATAAGGGTTGCTTCCCAAATGTCATCCAAAATAAGCAGTATATCACCCTTTTCCAGTTTACATTCGTAACGTAAGGTTGGTGGGATGCCGGTAATAGCAAGTGCTGAATTAATCAAATCCAGCGCTTCTTCAGGTTTATTCAGATAATAAGCCTGCAGATGGGCCAAATCTTTCATTATTTTAATTGTTAAACGCGATTTGCCCAAATCATTAATAGTTGTTATGTAATAATTCTCAATATTTTGTATTTCCGAATTATCTTTGATATAGCCATTTACAACTTTTTTATAATATACATTGAGTAAACCCATCCTGGCATTTGAATAAAAAGGCGCCTTTGTACCTTTATCAATAACATATTGATACGCTTGAATAGCAATGTCATATTTTTCGTTCGAAACAGACAACAAAGCCAGTTCAATTACGCGTTTTCCGTCTTCCCTGAATCGTCTGTCAATGGCCTTGGTTTGTAAAAATGCCTGTTCAAAATTTTTTTCCTGGATAAACATCCATACAAGCATTTCATTGTAGACTAATTTTTCAGGGTATTCTTGAATCCTTTTTAAAAGACTTGTTTTTAATAGGTTACTAAGGTTATTATTAAAGTCGTTTGTAATATAATATTGTAATCTGGCTTGTACATTATTTATTTTTTTCTCATTGATGAATAGTAAATCGAGGTATTCATCTATCATCTTTTCATAATTTCTTTGATAAGAATACACTGTAGCCAGTTCATAATGAAAATCATAATTTTTCATCTTCTTTCTGCCCTGGAGATAGGTTTTTTCAGCGTATTCATACTTCCTCTTTGATAAAAACTCATTTGATAACCTGATTATCATGGACCTGCTTCGACCAATTTCCTTGATCGCATCATCATATGTTTCGCTGGCCTTTTCATATTCTCCAATTGTTTCATACAGATCACCGAGCTCAACATAATATGTAAGATCGTCAGGATATTTTCTGATTTGCTTTTTTATTGTTCTTTCTGCTTTTTTATGTTCATCTAACTCGAGCAGACATTTGAGGTAGTAATTAAAATATACTTTAGACTTTGTTTTATCATATAATTTCTCGTACAGGTCAACAGCTTTATCGTATTCCTTGTTTTTGAAGTAACTGGATGCCAATTGTGTATCTGTCCTGTCCTGGCCGGAAGCAACCGAAAAAGCGGATATACCAAAAATCAGTGGAATTATGTATTGCAAGAATAATCTCATCAAATAAAATATTTATATGTTCAAATGTTTAAACAGGAACGAAGAAAGAATTGTTTCATTATTTTTCTGTTGGAAATAATGAAAACGATAGATATGTATCCGGTATTGTTGAATTAGTCAATAACATCAAAGCCGGTGTATGGAATAAGAATCTCCGGAACACGGACTGATTCACCCTGTTGGTAGTTTTCAATCAGGGCTGCGACTATCCTCGGTAAAGCCAAAGCGCTTCCGTTCAATGTATGGGCCAATTGGGTTTTTTTGTCACCTTCTTCTTTAAACCGCAATTTCAGCCTGTTAGCCTGGAAAGATTCGAAGTTTGAAACAGAACTAACTTCCAGCCATTTTTCCTGTGCTGCTGAAAAAACTTCAAAATCATAGGTGAGGGCCGAGGTAAAGCTGATATCCCCGCCACACAATTTCAGGATACGGTATTTCAATCCCAGCTTGTTGATGAGCATTTCAACGTGCTTCACCATTTGTTCAAGCATCTGATATGACCTGTCCGGATGTTCAATGACAACAATTTCTACTTTATCAAACTGGTGTAATCTGTTAAGTCCCCTGACGTCTTTCCCATATGAGCCGGCCTCGCGTCTGAAACATGGTGTATAAGCAGTATTCTTAACAGGAAACTGGTCTGATTGTAAAATCACATCCCGGTACATATTCGTAACCGGTACTTCAGCAGTTGGTATCAGGTAAAAATTATCAATCTGTACATGATACATCTGACCATCTTTATCAGGTAGCTGGCCGGTACCAAATCCCGAATCTTCGTTGACCATAAACGGAGGAAGAACCTCTTCGAAACCGGCTTTCTCTGCTTCGTCAAGGAAAAAAGAAATAAGCGCCCGTTGGAGTTTTGCGCCTTTACCTTTATAAACCGGAAATCCGGCTCCTGTTAACTTGTTCCCAAGTTCAAAATCTATTATTTGAAGCTTTTTGGATAATTCCCAGTGAGGGAGATTTCCTTTCTTTAGTTCAGGTGTATTTCCACCTTCTCTTACAACGAGATTGTCTTCTTCACTATTACCTTCAGGAACAGAACTGTGAGGAAGATTTGGTATTTCAACGAGAAGCTTGTTAATATCGCTCTCTATTGTGTTTAAACGGGTTTGCAGGGTTTTGCTGTCTTCCTTGAGTTTACCTGTTTCATCTTTGATCTTGTTCGCTTCCTCAACTTTCCCGTTTTTGAATAACTGACCAATTTCTTTTGCCAGTGTTTTTGATCGCGACAAAGCATTATCAAGCTCTACCTGTGTTTGTCGCCTGGTATCATCAAGAGATATTATCTGCCCGACATGGGATTCAGCATTGAAATTTTTGATTTTCAATCGTTCTATAACTTCATCTTTATTGTCCCGGATATATTTTAATGTCAGCATAACTTATGGTATATTTTTACAATGAACAATAATAAGATTTTTAAATGAATATATGAATAGTCATAAAATAAAAAATCTCCTATATTCAGAAAAATGAAAATAGGAGATTTTTTCGAATGAAAAAGCTAGTAGCAGACTTCATCAGTATCTCATAACCAAAAAGATAACAAAAAATACAAAGATAACTAACGAAGACTTTATATTTTAATTTTGACTTTCAGCCGGAATGACAGAAACATATGATTTATTATTTCTCCTTTTCCTGAATTTTACAATACCATCAGACAGGGCGAATAATGTATCATCTTTACCTCTTCCAACATTAAGTTCCGGAAAATGTTTTGTACCCCGTTGCCTGACGATGATATTTCCTGCTTTTGCAAATTGTCCGCCATATATTTTTACCCCGAGCCGTTTACTTTCCGATTCACGACCGTTTCTTGAACTTCCTGCTCCTTTTTTATGTGCCATAATAATAATTTTTGCCGAAACTGGTTAACAATATCTTAAAAGTATTAAATTTGGATATCTTCAATGACCAAATGGGTAATATCCTGCCGGTGGCCAGTACGCTTCTGATATCCTTTCCGTCTTTTCTTTTTGAAAATTATCACTTTGTCAGCCCGTGTATGTTCCAGGACTTTGGCCGATATTTTTGCACCCTCAACAACAGGTGCTCCGACTTTGACATTTCCGTCATCATCAGTAAGCATCACATTATCGAATTCAACTGTGTCACCTTCCTGGTTTTCTAATCTGTTGACATAAATTTTATCGTCTTTTTCAACCTTATACTGATGACCGCCAATTTTAACTATTGCGTACATGATATTTGTTTTGAATCAAAAAAATTGTATCATAATCCGGGTTAGAAATGCGTTTATACAATATCCATACCCTTTATAAAATTTCGGACGGCAAAAATAATAAATATTAAGTATTATAACAAGATTATCTGAAATATTTTTATCAAAAAATAATCATTCAATAAAAAATCCCTGAATTTCTTTCTTCGAAAACAATTTTATTACTTTTGTTTTTAATATATAAAATTAAGACATGAAAAAAATTAAATTGAATATACTGGGACTCTCTTACAGCCAGACACAATCTGGCGCTTATGCCCTGGTGCTGGCTGAAGAAAACGGGAAAAGGAGACTTCCGATCATTATCGGCGGGGCTGAAGCACAATCAATAGCAATTCAATTGGAAGGTCTGATAACTCCGAGGCCACTCACACACGATCTTTTCGTAAGTATGGCCACAAGTTTTAATATATATATTACCGAAGTCAATATCTTCAAACTTGAAGAGGGAATTTTTTATTCCGAATTAGTTTGTGATAATGGGAAGGCCAAAACAAAAATTGATGCCAGAACCTCTGATGCCGTTGCTCTTGCTCTCAGGTTCAGATGTCCGATTTATACTACCGAAAAAATTCTTTCTAAAGCTGGTATCATTCTTGAATTTGACGAAGAAGGGAAGAAAAAAGCGCGTACTGCAGATGTACCCACTCCAGAAAGAGAGCAACCTTCTTCCTCCGAAGATTTTTCAGATTATGACCTGAAGGAACTTGAAGAAATGCTTGCCCAGGCCGTAAAAGAGGAAAATTACGAACAGGCCTCTGTTATTCGCGATGAAATGAACAGACGTAAAGGCATAGATGAGGATGAGGATGAGGATTAGATGTTATACTACCCTGAGAAGAACCCTTAGAGTTTGAAACGAAATAACCTGAACAGGTTATTCTGTAAAGGTTATTTCGTTTCAAATTCTTAAATATTGGACATTTAATTTAAAATTTTCATTTCATTTATCAAATTTGTTGCTCCGGCAAACTTATCAATAATAAAAAGTACGTACCTGATATCGACATTTATACATTTTTGGAGTTCGGGTTCAAAAGCAATATCACCGCTCATGGCTTCCCAGTTTCCATCAAAGGCCAGGCCTATCAGTTCTCCTTTACCATTGATGACCGGACTGCCTGAATTACCTCCTGTGATATCATTATTTGTAGTAAAACAAACACGCATCTCTCCATTAACACCGTACTTCCCATAATCATTATTTCTATAGAGAGATTTGAGTTCTTTGGGTACTTTAAACTCATCTGACTGCGGGTCCTCCTTTTCCATAACGCCTTTCAGTGTTGTATAATGCTTATAAATGACTGCATCGGCAGGTTCATAATCTCCAACCGTACCATAGGTCATCCTTAGTGTAGAGTTGGCGTCCGGGTAAAAGGTTTTATCCTTATCCATTTTTCTCAGTGCGGCAATAAACAATCGCCGTCCTTTGTCAAGGTTTTGTTGTATTGGCATCATCTGTGAGAATATTTCGCCGTAAAGGTCAATCAAAGAAACGACAAGTTCAAATCCCATATCTTTTTCAAGGTCCTTAAGCGAAGGATCATTTAAAAATTCATTAAATTCCTGTTTGTCAACAAAAAAGGACTTTTTGAACAGCTTTTTGGTATATTTACTAAAGTCACCTTTATACTTTTTTTCAATGGTTTTAAGTATAGCCGGATGATAGTTTGGGTCTACATTATTATAAAAGACCTTGAGCATAGCTGCAAGCAGTTCTTGTTCAACATCAGGATTATAATCTTTATAGAATTTTATGGATTTCTCCCTGAAAATATTGACAACTTCGTTCACTGAGGCTTCATCACCTTCTTCCAGGGCTCTTTTTAACATCCGCGCTGTGTTCATAAAACGCGGCAAATCCGGACCAAACCAGATAGCTTCTGTCCAGTAATTATAAACCATTTTATAGGGTTCAATTTGCTGGTAAGAGTTTTCTATCAGAGGAAGGCAAACATCATACTTACCCTTACGTTCTTCTGATTCAATTATCCATGATCTAAGCCTGTCTTCAATAGCTTCTTTTTTATCAACGACATTTAATGCCTCGAGTCCTTCATTTTGGCCAATTGAGTATTTCCAGTAATTGCTTGACTGGTAGTATTTTGAAGCATACTGAATTTTAATTTCTTCTTTGCTGTCCATATATTTTTTCAGGATTTCAAGCTTCTTTGATCTGACTATCACCCGGGTGTCATTAACAATATCCATTGTTTGTTTCACACCCCAGGATGTTAAATATCGGTCTGTAGAGCCGGGAAAACCAAATACCATTGCAAAATCATCTTTCTTATAACCATCTAAAGAAATGGGAAGAAAGTGTTTTGATTTATAAGGTATATTATCTTCAGAATATTCAGCTGGTTTGCCATCGGGTCCGGCATAAACACGGAATAAGCTGAAATCACCGGTATGTCGTGGCCACATCCAGTTGTCCGTATCCCCGCCAAATTTACCAATGGAGGAAGGAGGAGCGCCAACAAAACGAACATCCATAAATGTTTCATATACAGACAAATAAAAATCATTTCCGCCAAAAAATGAGTTGACTTCAGCTTCGTAATGAGTCCCGGCAATATGTTTATTGACGAGTGAATCGGACAGTTCTTTAATCCTCACATCCCGTTCATTTTCAGACATTGATGTATCAAGACGATTGTTAATAATTTCCGTAACATCCACTATTTTTACCAGGAAAGAAATGGTTTTGCCTGGGTTAGGCAATTCTTCTTCATAGTTGGAAGCCCAAAAACCATCCGTGAGATAATCATGTTCAACCGAGCTATGGCTTTGGATTTCATCATATCCACAATGATGATTAGTTAATAATAACCCATTGGGCGAAATCAATTCAGCTGTGCACGAACCATGATCAAGAGAACCAATTGCATCTTTAAGACTTGAATTATTTACGGTATAAATATCTTCTGCTGACAAGGTACAACCCATAGACTTCATTTTATTCATATTCAATTGTCCGACAAGGTTCAACAACCACATCCCTTCATCAGCTTTAACATAAAAAGAAGAGAAACATGTAAAAACAAAAAAGCCAATTAAACTGTTCCTGAGTAACATATTCATTTTAAGCATTTTATATAAATTAAAAAAAGATTATCCAAGAACTAAAATCATAAATACCAGATTATTTAGCAATTTCAATTTCAAAAATAGGACAATAAATAATATTATTATGGTTTTCGTTAACTATTACTTAACATATGAGACTATTTATTTCATGTATAACTTGAGTTGTCTAATTGAATAGTTTCCATGATTCATGAAATATGTTAAAACTTTATTATTATTGCGAGCCGAAAAAAAAATCATTATGCCAAAAAGAAAAAGACAAAGATTTGAGGAAATGAAAACCTTTCCTCATGTATTTCAACCCGATTATTCCGAAATTTATCAGCAGGATTATCCTTTGAAAGGAAAGTGGTCTGAAAACTTTTTTAAAAATGCGAATCCACTCATTCTGGAACTGGGCTGCGGAAAAGGTGAATACACGGTTGGTATGGCTCGATCCACACCTGATAAAAATTATATTGGCATTGATATAAAAGGAGCAAGAATGTGGAAAGGGGCAAAAGAATCTTATGAACAGCAGCTTAAAAATGTGGCATTTGTCAGAACAAGAGTAGAATTTATAGATTCACTGTTTGCAGAAAATGAAATCAGTGAAATATGGCTCACCTTTCCTGATCCTCAAATAAACAGAATGAAAAAAAGGCTGACTTCAGCCTCTTTTCTCAATACATATAAATATCTTTTAAGGCAGGAAGGCAAAATTCATTTAAAAACAGACAGTAACCTGCTTTTCAAATTTACAAAACAAATCATTCAACTGAATCAACTCAGACTTTTGCATGAAACGAATGACCTGTATGCTTCTTCTGAACAAAATATTATTCCTGATATAAAAACCTTTTATGAAATGAATTATCTGGATTACGGATTAAAAATTAAATATTTGTGTTTTTCCCCGGGAAAAACCGGTAATATTGCCAATCCGGAAGAAGATAAACAACTTGTTGAACTGGAAAAAAATGAAAGAAAAAGAAAAAACACACACAAGATAAACCGGCAGGGCAAAAAAGCGTCACAGTAAAATGCTGTTAGAAAATTCTGTCAGGTTATTACAGCGACTAAATAATTTCAATTTTTAAAATTTATATTTAGTTGATAATTAAACTGTCACAAGTAACATAACAAAACTCATTCACCGGATAATAAAAATGAAATGTCTTCTCCGGGCTCAACCTCCTTCTCATCATTGGAAAATTTAAAAATCCGGGCGTTTTTGTTACCTAACAGGCTAAGGACCTCATTTTCCAATTTTAAAATCGATCCCTCGCGAAGGCCAATGACATGAACATGACGGTTGATTTCAATAAACTCCCTGATTCTTACTGCCCTGGTTTCTCCGGCATGCTCAGGTGGGTTGATATCAGTATAATGTGGATTGACCTGAAAAGGTACCAGGTTAAATCCTTCAAGACCTTTGGGATCAATAACCGGCATATCGTTTGTTGTCATAATAGTCGGGCAGGCCAGGTTTGTACCGGCGCTCCAGCCAATATAGGGTGTCCCTGACATAATCTTTTCCCGGATGGGGTCTATCAGCTTATTATCAAACAATTTCCTGCGCAGATGCCAGGTATTGCCACCGCCAACCATAATACAACCTGATTCTTCAATGGCTCTCACCAGTTTTTCACTTCTGTGGATTGAAGATAATTCATAACCAAGGAGCCTGAATTTTTTCTGCACTTTTTTTTCATAATCCGCATAGGAAAAAGAGACGGCTGCATATGGGATAAACACAATATTTTGGGTGTTTAGCGGCAGAAAAGCTGAAATCGCCTGGTCTGCATGACTTAAAAAATCGCTTTTGTAATTTGTTGAATTGCTGAGTAATAATAAATTCATTTGTTTAATTTTTATATCCGTACTCCAATAATTAATATATCATCTATCTGTGGTATATCTTTCTTCCAACGGTTAAACTCCTGTTCAATCATGCCTTTTTGCGTGTTCATAGATTCCTGACTGATATTTTGAAATAACTCTCTTAATTTCTTTGGTTTGAACTTTTTTTGTTCTGGCCCTCCAAACTGATCAGCATATCCATCTGTAAATAAATATAAAGTATCATTTTTTTTGAGTTTCAAAACATGATTGGAAAAAGACCTTTCTGAATGCACATGAATACCTATTGGCATCCTGTCAGCTTTAACTTCCTGTATTACCGGTTCTTTGCCTTCATCAGTACGACTTTTCAGGTAATATATTGAGTTGTTTGCTCCGGCATATTCTAATGTTTCGGCCAGTCTGTCATAAATAACCAATGATATGTCCATCCCGTCGGAAGTCTGGAATTTTCGGCCTGCCTGATTCAAAGATTGAATGAACTGATTTCGCAAACTATTTAGAATGTTTCCGGCAGAAAAATTTTCTTTTCCTTCAGAGTACTTTTTGTTGACGATATCATTGAGATAAGATACACCAAGCATACTTAAAAACCCCCCGGGCACGCCGTGACCTGTGCAATCAGCAGCAGCAACAACAATTTTCTGATCCAATTTTGTCATCCAATAATAATCGCCACTGACGATATCCTTGGGTTTATAAAAAATAAAATTATCAGAAAAGACGCCGTCAAGACAATTTAAGGGAGGAAGGATAGCGTCCTGGATGTAACTTGCATAATTAATACTGTCGATAATTTCTTCTTGTTGTTGCTTTATCTGATCCCATTGTCTGGTAGCCAAATCCCGCTGTGATTGAATTTCATCTCTTTGCTCCTCTATCTCATTCTTTTGCCTGCTAATTTCGTGATTTCGGGACAAAAGCAACTCGTTGGCCGACTTTTTTAACTGATAGCGCTTAAATGACAAAAATGCCAGGGAGAATAATAGAATAGCGCCAAAAATCAATGATATAATAATAATATTTTGCCTCTTTAACTGTTCATTCTGGATTTTTTTATCTTTTGATAAAAGAAGAATTCTTTGCTGTTGACGTTCTGACTGAAATTTTTTCTCTATTTCGGTGAATTGTTGATATTTTTCCACATTGAATAATGAATCTTTTAAGCGGGTAAATTCTTTATAATACTTCAATGCTTTAACAGGCTGATTTGTAAGCTCATATATCTCAGACATTCTTCTTTTTGAACTTATTATCTGTGAGGAATAATCAATTTCAATGGCTATTTCCAGACTTTTCCTGCACGTTTCGAGCGCTTTATTAAACGCTTCCAATTCAAGATATAAACCTGCCAGGTTATCAAGTGAAATAGCCACACCCCGAAGGTTACCAATGCGTTTTTCAATTTCTATCGATCGCTTAAAATATTGTAGCGCTTTGTCATAATCCTCCATAACATAATAAACATCACCAATATTATTTAATGTAGCTGAAATGGCCTTTTCATCCTGAAGCTTTTGCTTTAAATCCAGTGATTTTTCAAAATGATGAATTGCTTTATCATAATCATCAAGATCAAAATACACATTACCAATGTTGTTGAGGGCTGCAGCTATACCTTTTTCATAATTTAACGCCTGGTTTATTTTGAGGGATTTATGAAAATATTTCAATGATTCATTGTATTCATTCCAGACATAAAAAATCCCACCTATGTTATTTAACACTTTCGCAATGCCAAGACTATCATCTGTCTGATCATAAATGTCTGCAGCCTTTTGGTAATTACCAAGAGCCTCGGGGTGTTCATCCAGATATTCATAAACAATTCCAAGGTTAATAAGAACCTCAGCGATTGGTTTTTGTCGGCCAATTTCTTCCAGAATATCCAGTGATTCATCAAAATACGTTATGGCAGAATACAGGTTTTCTCTTTTTCTTTCGGCTTTCCCAAGAATAAAATAGAGTTCTGCTTTTTGTTTATCGCTTATTTTATATTGATCTGAATTCAGAACAAAATGAGCATAATGAAATGCTGAATCTGAATCAATATCGAGATAATGAGAAGATAATTTTATGAATAATTCCATATCGGAAATCTGCTTTTTCTGAATCATCAATTTTAAACTGTCAATCGCTGACTGGTTGAACCCATTGTAGGAATACAGACAGATTACTAATAGAAACAAAACAGATTTATAGTATTTATAGAAGTTAATACTATCATAAAAAAAATCTCCCGAAATACTTTCAACCGATTTCAGGCCATATTTATAATTAATGTGAGACAATAAATATTTCAAATTCAATAC
>CAZVTW010000014.1:0-32126 GCA_964629805.1 uncultured Bacteroidales bacterium
TTTTTTACACACTTCATGTGATCCCAATATCAATCAGGTCAGGGAAAGAACTGACGTCAATGAAACAAAAGCAGACTCATTGTTGCAACTCATGACCCTTCAGGAAAAAATCGGGCAGCTCAATATGCCGGGTGCAGGTGACATTACCACCGGCCTGGCAACCAACACCGGAATAGTACCCAAAATCAAAGCAGGTAAAGTAGGCGCTCTGCTTAACATTAAAGGAATTGATAAAATTCATGAATCACAACGGATTGCCGTTGAAGAGAGCAGGTTGGGTATTCCCCTGATTTTTGCCATGGATGTGATTCACGGCCACAAAACCCTGTTCCCTATACCATTAGGCCTCTCAGCTTCCTGGGATATGGACATGATTCAAAAAACAGCCCGAATGGCCGCCCGCGAAGCATCTGCCGAAGGAATATCATTGACATTTTCACCAATGGTTGACATTTGCAGGGACCCAAGATGGGGCAGAATTGCAGAAGGCGCAGGGGAAGACCCTTTCCTCGGTTCTGAAATAGCCAAAGCAATGGTTAAGGGGTATCAGGGCAATAGCTTAAGTGATAAAATGACATTAATGGCCTGTGTGAAACATTTTGCACTTTACGGAGCCCCGGAGGCCGGCAGAGACTACAACACCGTTGACATGAGCCGGCTACGAATGTTTAATGATTATTTTCCACCCTTCAAAGCAGCCATTGAAACGAATGTTGGCAGTGTGATGGCTGCTTTTAATGATGTTGACAATATTCCTGCAACCGGCAATAAATGGCTCATGACTGAAGTCCTGAGAAACCAGTGGGGATTTGATGGATTTGTTGTGTCAGATTTTACCGGCATCAATGAAATGATGGCCCATGGATTAGGTGACCTGCAAACTGTTTCAGCTATTGCCCTGGATGCGGGTATTGATATGGATATGGTTGGGGAAGGCTTTCTTAAAACTTTAAAAAAATCAGTAAACGAAGGAATCATAAGCGAAGAACAAATCAACCGGGCATGCAAAAGGATTCTGATGGCTAAATTTAAGTTGGGCTTGTTTGAGAATCCTTACCAATATGGTGATTTGGAACGTTCAAAATCAGATGTGTTTACTGTTGAAAACAGGGCATTTGCCCGTAAAGTAGCTGCTGAATCATATGTTTTGCTCAAAAATGAAAATAATATCCTGCCAATAGAGAAGAAGGGAAATATTGCTGTGATTGGTCCTTTGGGAAACAACAGGGAAAACATGGCAGGGACATGGAGTGTGGCAGGCGAATTTAAAAAATGTGTTTCCTTAGTTGACGGATTGAAAAATGTTGTTGGAGATAAAGCAAATATACTATTTGCCAAAGGTTCAAATATTTACCGGGATTCTGCACTTGAAGCCAGGGTGAGTATTTTTGGTAAACCAACGTATCGCGATGAAAGAACCGATGAAGAATTATTGAACGAAGCCCTGAATGTTGCAGCACAAAGTGATGTGATAATAGCCGCAGTAGGCGAGGCAGCTGAAATGTCAGGTGAAAGTTCGAGCAGGTCGGATATAGGAATACCCGATGTACAGGTGGAGTTATTAAAAGCGCTTGTTAAGACAGGTAAGCCGGTTATCGTCGTTCTGTTTACTGGCAGACCATTAGCTATGGAATGGACAGCAGAAAACGTCCCGGCTATTATCAATGTCTGGTTTGGTGGCACAGAAGCAGGGAATGCCATTGCTGATGTCTTATTTGGGGAGGTCAACCCATCAGGAAAACTCACAGCAACATTTCCAAGAAATGTCGGTCAGGTGCCGATTTATTATTCTATGAAATCTACAGGAAGGCCGCTTGAAGGTGAATGGTTTCAAAAATTCAGGTCAAATTACCTGGATGTACCAAATGAACCACGGTATGTTTTTGGTTATGGACTCAGCTATAGTACGTTTAAATATGGAGACGTAACCTTAAGCAAAACAGAGGCTTTTGCAAATGATACAATTGTGGCGAGTGTTGAAATTAAAAATACAAGTTTAGTTGACGGAAAAGAAATAGTACAATTGTACATACATGATTTGGTGTCAACGAACACCAGGCCGGATAAAAAATTAAAAGCTTTTCGGAAAATCATGATCCCTGCCGGTGAATCAAAACAGGTATCTTTTAAAATCACATCCAAAATGTTGAAATTTCATAAGTACGATCCGGCATTCGGATATGAAACAATCATCCATGAATGGGAACCAGGAAAGTTTGAAATCATGATTGGAACTAATTCATCCCGGGTAAAAACAGCTGAAGTTTATTGGTACAAGTGAAAAACTGAAAAAAAACTATCAACTATTTACTTATATTTGGTAACTCTTTAGAAGTGTGTCATGAGATTCCTCCCTGCAGTCGGAATGACAGGTTGAATAATTGTTGTTGTTGGTGGGGGAAATGCGGCGAAGCCGCATTTCCCCCACCAACAACAACAATTATTGACTAGTCTCATTCCGAACTCGATTATGTCGAGTGAGGAATCTTTTCATTAAATTGAGCTCTTAAATAATTACTATATTTGTATTTTTCAACAAAAATTTCAGGTATGAATCTCAACAAATGTCACAGTATCTTTTTAGGTTTATGTATTCTTTTGCTTTTAACTCATTCCTGTGAGGAAAAAAACACACCAAAGAACCACAAAATGAAAGTCTGTTCTTTTAATATCAGATTTGACAACCCTGGAGACGATTACAATCGCTGGGAAAACAGAAGAGAGCATGTCGTCACTTTTCTGAACATAGAACAGCCGGATCTGATTGGTATGCAGGAAGCGCTCCTCAACCAGTTAGAATACATTGAAGCTGAACTGCCCAAATACTCCAGGGTTGGAATTGGCAGGGATGATGGTGAAGAGGCCGGTGAATTTTCCCCGATATTGTTCAAAAATGAAAGATTTAAGCTGAATTCTACCGGAACATTCTGGTTGTCTGAAACACCCGAAAAACCCTCAATCGGCTGGGATGCCCAAATTAAAAGAATTTGTACATATGCGTTTTTAACAGACAGGGAAACAGGTCAGGCTGTACATGTCTATAATTCACATTTTAGCCATGTAGGTGTAACAGCAAGGTATCGCAGCGCTCAGCTTATTGTAGATAGTATTCAGGCTAAAAGCGCCGGCGTAAGAGTCATACTTACAGGGGATTTTAATACCGAACCCAACACAACACCATATAGTGAATTTATAAAAGGGGGGTTGGCAGACAGTTTTGACAATGAATTAAAACTCGGTCCTGTTGGAACTTACAATGGTTTTAATGTGACAGATAAATATTACAGGAGAATTGACTACATTTTCACAATAGGTTTCAATTCAGTATATTACATAACATACGGTATTATCACAGGAAACTCCTTCTTATCAGATCACTTTCCGGTTATAGCGCAAATGGAGTATTCGGAAATTTAAAAATTTACGTTGCAGCCATCTCCTTTTTCTCTGAAAAAAATTATATTCCACATATCCATATCAAGCTCTTAGAATATATTTTTAGATATCATTCAAATTAATATAGACTAACCAACCTTACATGAAAGTATGACGATTCGAAATTTTTATTTACTTTTGTAAGGGATATGATGGTAAAAACAAAATGAATTTGAAAAAAAGTATAACATTTTGTATAACTTTTTGGTTGTTTTTTTATTCCGTTACACTCAATAGTGCTCCAAGACAACTACATTTTAAGCATTACGTTAGAAAGGACGGGCTGGCCGGAACCCTGGTAAGAAATATAGCCCAGGATAATTACGGATTTATTTGGCTTGGTTCGGACAACGGACTGACAAAATTTAATGGTTCTTCGTTTAAGGTATTTCAGCACACTCCGGAAGATTCAACCTCTTTACCAGCCAATTTTGTCAATAATATTTTTATTGACTCCAAAGGCAGATTATGGGTTGCCACATTAGCCGGATTAAGCCTGTTTAATTATGAAACTTCAACATTTAGAAATTTTATCCCATTCCCTCACAGAATTGAGGATCATACAATTAATATTGTATACGGAATCACAGAAGATGATCAGGGACGTATAATTTTCCATCTAGAAAATGGCAATCTGTTTTATATCTCTGATGATTATCAAATAGAACATATCCTGAACCTGGAATTACAGGCCTCTAAGACTATGAAACAGGATAATAAAGGAAATCTATGGATTACAGATAACAATATCCTGTACAAATATAACATTAAAAATAATGTGACATCAAACTACAAGCTGGCAGATAATGAGGAAACCAGGGACATCGAACCATGGGACCTTCTTATCATGGATTCTGTTATCTATATTGCCGGTTTAAAAAGCAGGTTGTTACGACATAACATAAAAACCGGCGAAACATTTATCTACAAATATGACTTTCCGAATTCCAACACCAATTGTCTGCATCTTGATCAGTCCGGAAATATTTGGGTCGGCACAACAGAAGGACTGATTTTCCTGGATGTCTCAACAGATGAATATACCTTTTACCGGAAGAGTATAAGTAATCAACATTCTCTCAACTCAAATGCTGTCTTTGCTGTTATGACTGATGAACATAACAATCTGTGGGTCGGAACAGAATCTGGCCTTAACATCGCTTATCATACAAAAGCTTTTAAATCAACATCATGGGAAACCGGCGCACTCCGCAATAATGAAAGAGTTAGCGCAATTTTGGAGGATGATGAAAAAAACATCTGGCTCGGTTACAATAACGGAGGTATTGAAATATTAGACAGCACCCAAAATCATAAAAAATCAATAAAAAGAATTTCAGGACTTAAACCAAACAATGAAATCTTTGAAATATTTGATTTCCATCAGGATAATAACAACAACATCTGGATTGGCACATATATCAATGGCCTGATTAAATACAATCCCGCAAAAAAATCATTTACACAATATTATCCTGACAATTCAAATAACTCAATCAGTTATGTTGATGTCAGATCAATAGCTGAAGACAGCCGGAATAATCTCTGGCTTGCTCTGCATGGCGCAGGACTGGAAAAATATGATATTGACAGGGAATTGTTTTACAATTTCAATAATGATTTAGGGAAAAATTTACCCGGGAAATATAAAGAAATATGGCCATTTTATGTTATCTCAGATGAAAATGATATCATATGGACAGCGAATCCGAACGGTGCAATACGTTATGATTTTGAAAACAATGAGTATAAAATAATCCAAAACACCACAGTCAACGACATTTTTCTGCCGGAAAACACAATACACAGTATATTAAAAGACAAATTTAACAGGATGTGGTTTTGTACAAATTCCGGTCTTGGAGTTTATGAAGATAAGAAAGAAAAAATCCATCCCATCACTAAAAAAAACGGACTCGCAGATAATATCATTGAGTCAATCATTGAGGATGAGAATGGTAATATCTGGGCAGCAACAAATAAAGGTATCTCAAAAATATACCTGGCCAGAGAATTTGACAGCCTGAATATTGTTAACTACAGTGAAAATGATGGCATCTTTGATTGTGAGTTTCAAAGAAATGCTGTATACAAAACACATGATGGCAGACTGCTTTTCGGTAATTCCGGTGGTTTCGTCGCATTTCACCCCGATAGCATTGATGATTCATATACCAAACCGAAAATATTATTTTCCTCCCTTGAACTATTTGGCAAAAAAGTTCCTGTGGGTAATGATACTGATTTTTTTAAAGAATACGGATTCAGACTCGACAAACATATCATGTTTAAAAAAGAACTTGTTTTTGAGGAATATCAGAATGTCATTACAATACATTTTTCAACACTATACAATTATTATCCTGATAAATTTCACTATGTATACAAGTTAACCGGATTTGATGATAAATGGGTTGATTTACAAAACCGTCAGATGGTAACCTTTACCAATCTCAGTCATGGTGAGTATAAACTCGAGGTCTGCGCAGCAGATAATGCAGGTATTTTGAATGGCACTGGTGACAGCATCAAAATTACTGTCCTGCCTGCATTCTGGAAAACCAAGCTTGCAATTCTTCTGTATATATTTTTTATCAGTCTCATAATTTTCTTTCTTCGAAGATTTGCAGTTGAAAGACAACAGATTAAAATTGAAGCACGACAAAATGAATTAATAAATGTTCTGAAAACGAAATTTTTTATTGATATTTCGCATGAATTAAAAACACCGTTGACTCTTATATCAGCCCCCATCAAAAAGCTTTTGGAAAATCAAAAACAAACCAAAGCCGGTAAAATCGAGCTGAATCCTGATCTCGTAAAGATAATTTTCAGAAACACAAATCGATTATTGCGTATCATAGGACAAGTTGTTGATCTTCGTCGTATCGAACTACATAAATCAGAAATCAGGGTCGTGGAATATGATATTGTGGAATTCTTCACCTCCTTGTTACATTTCTTTGATTATCAGATTTCAGCCCAAAAAATTAATCTTTCATTAAAAGCAAATCCGGAAACAATCAAGTTGTTTTTTGATCCTGATAAAATGGATAAGATTCTTTACAATATCATCTCAAATGCTCTACGCTATACACCTGAAGGCGGAAATATCTCAATAATAGCAGAGGAAGTGGAAAAACCACGCTACTTCTCAACCTTAAAAAAGAAAGTCGGCAGGTATATTTTAATTACTGTAACAGACAATGGTATTGGCATTCCAAAAGAGAAGCTTGATTCTTTATTTATCCGTTTTTCTCAAATCAATTCACAAATAAAGACAGATTCAGGTGGCAGCGGACTGGGTCTGTCCATTACAAAAGATTTGGTTGAATTACACAAAGGTGAAATTGAGGTCGATAGTAAAAGCGCCGCAGATGGATACCATACCACAGGCACATCTTTTCACCTGTATTTTATTCCTGATAATAATCATTTTTCTCCTGAACAAATAATCAGTAATACAGCAAGAGTCAATGAAATAATGAAAGAAAATCAGTTGGTTGGTTCGGAAATTATCATGCAGGAAGAATCTGAAGTAGAAGATGAATTTCTGAACGGTGATGATGATTCCAAAATATTGATTATTGAAGATGACATAGATATTCGAAAATACCTGAAAAAAGAATTGTCTAAATTTTATCAACTCACAGAAGCTTCAGCAGGTGAACAGGGTTTGTTAATTGCAAAAAAAGAATTACCATCCCTAATCATTTGTGATATCATGATGCCTGGAATAGATGGATATGAGGTTTGCAGACAAATAAAGACCACCAGGGAGACAAGTCACATTCCTGTGATTCTTCTTACAGCCAGAACAGGCGAGGAAGATGAAATAACTGCGCACCGGCTGGCAGTTGATGCTTTTGTGAAAAAACCTTTTAGCATTCGTGTTCTGCTTTCACAAATTGATTCGATCATTCAAAACAGAATCAAACTTCGTGAAAGTTTCATGAATAACTATGGAATCAACTTAAAAAGAGCTGTCCCGACCTCTACTGATGAAAAATTCATTCAAAAATTCCTCCGGGTTATTGAAGAAAACTTGTCAAATCCCCAGCTTGATGTTAACACTTTGACACGGGAAATAGGCATGAGCAGGGCCCTGTTATACAAAAAAGTTAATGCCCTGACCAATACATCCGTAAAACTATTTATCAGGTCAATCCGATTAAAGAAAGCAGCCGAACTACTCGCCCGTGGAGATATGAACATTAGTGATGTGGCTTTTAATGTTGGTTTTAATACTCTGCCATATTTTTCGAAATGTTTCCAGGAAGAGTTTGGTGTATCACCTTCAAAATATGCTTCTACTCATAAAATTGAATAAACTCATAATTTTATTATTCAAAAAATTAGCCCAGAAAACCTTTAATAAGCGAACAACTTATTTTTTAAGGTAATAATTGCTATTCCTGCCAAAATAAAAAACTGCACGATTTACCCCTATAAGCTACTTTCTTATCATCGTAGTATGTATCTGAATTCAGTAATTTTCGAAATCTATGCGTTACAAGGCATTGTTTAACTATTCATCCCGACATCAAGTATGTCGGGACTCCGGGGTCAAACGTTGCCTTGCTCCTTTATCTTTCGAATTTACTGAGTTCAGTGTATAAAAAATGAATATCAGGAAAAATCAAACAAATTAGGTTTTTACTATTGTCTACATTATTGTATTAATTTCTACTCAACAAATAACAAGGAAAAAGCTATAATTATTATAGATGCACCATGAGCCGGAATAAGTATTTACTTCATACTTTTGATTCAAAAAAAAGATAAAATATGAATAAAGACACGACAAAAAAAAGAATAAGGATTTTAATTTCCTTCGAAATAATCCTGTATATACTCATGGTCGGTCTGCTATATCTATTATTTACAACGCTTGGATAAAAACTAAAATAATAAAGAATATGAAAAAGTTTCAACAACACAAAATCTATTTCTTTCTAATACTCTTTTTCCCTGTTCAACTAATCGCTCAAAAGCAACCAATTACAATTAACGAGCATGAATATCTTCAGTCAAACGGTCTGTCTGTACTTGCATGGCATAACAACTATTTTGTTGGTAAACAAGGCGCCATAGAAATCATAAAGCATGACAGAAGACTCATTACCAACGGAAAGGTTAATTTTAAACTATCAACAACAAAAGGGAATGACGGAAAGCCTGAATTCTTCAGTGTTCCTATACCAAAAACAGAAAAGGTAGAGAGAATAATTAACAGGGAGCAAAATACCATAACATTGCCATTTAATTATCCGGATATAGGATTACAATACGATATTGTCCTGAAAGGAAAGGCTCAAGAGTTAGAATTTCGCGTTAGGTTGAAATCACTGCCCGACAACTCGCTGATACAAGAAATATCATTCGACATGGAACTATCCCCGGCTGCTTTCAGGGGGCGTTCATTCAGCTTCGAAAACGGAGCCGGTTTATTTCCATTGCACTTTCAAAGCCGGGTTGAAAAAATACCTGGAGACATAGTTCCCCAATACCTGGGAAAAGGCAAAAGTTTACATCTTGGTCCGGAGCAGAAATTGTTAAACATGCAGATTTCAGTCGAAAACGGAAAAATGTTCTTAATAGATACTCGTAGTAGCACTAATCATAACTGGTTTACCCTCAAAACCATCATCAACAAAGAAAAAGCTATAAATGAAAATTTTTCAATGAGGATTATTCCAAATAATGATACAGATTATGAAAAAAAACCGGTTATTGGGTATGCTCAAACCGGCTATCATCCCTTACAGAAAAAGGAATTGATTATTGAAGTGGATACAAATTATATGAATACTAAGCCGCTGACATTATTCAAATTTGATAAAGACAAGGGTAAATATGAAATCGCTATTCAAAAAACACCTTCAGCCTGGGGACAGTATAAAAGGTTCAACTATCTGGTTTTTGATTTTACCGGCCAGCGCAACGAAGGTCTCTATTATGCAGCTTTTGACAACGACATAAAAACCAGGCCATTTATAATACATAAAGATGTTTATAAAAAAGGTATCTGGGAACCTTGCCTTGAGACTTTTTTACCGGTTCAGATGTGTCATATGCGCATTCGCGACAGAAACAGGATTTGGCACGGAGTCTGTCATCTTGACGACGCCCTTCAGGCGCCAACCCCACTGCCATTTTTCGACGGTTTTAGCCAGGGGGTAAAAACAGACACACCATTTGAACCACTGGAAACGATTCCCGGCCTGAATCATGGCGGTTGGCATGATGCCGGTGACGATGATGTAAATACAAATTCAACAGGAAGAACTGTATATCATCTGGCTCTTATCAAAGAAGAATTTGGTGTTGATACAGACCAGACAACCATTGATTTTGACAAGCGCGAAGTCTTTCTGCACAGGCCGGACGGGGAATCTGATCTCATTCAGCAAATTAAACATGGTCTGCATTTTATCCTTCCTCAGTATAAAGAAACAAATCACGGCATTGTTGGTGTAATAAGCAATTCGTTTGATACATATTTAATTCCGGGGACCTGGGAAAATATGACAGACCAACTGTTTTATGATTCCACACTCACCGAAGACCAACATACAGCCAGTCATTCAGGGAAACTTGATGACAGGTATGCTTTCACGAATAAAGACACGCGAGCTGAATTCAGAAATATATATGTCCTGGCTGCAGCTGCCAGAGCCTTAATAAATGAAGACAATTTACTATCAGACAGTTGTCTCAGGCTGGCTGAAAATATTTGGAAAAAAGAAATTGATGCTGAACCGGTCTTTTATCATTCTGTTGGTGTACCAGACGATTTGAAGGAACAGCAAATAATAGCGGCTACTGAACTTTACCTTTCAAATCATAAGCCGGATTATCTTGAGTTTGTGAAAAAATCTGAAAAATATATTCTGTCACACATGGAAAATGTAAGCTGGTCAATATGCAGAATTATTGGTGATATCAAACACAAAGGATTTAAGAAAAAATTTGAAAAACGGCTACAGGAATATTCAGATTCTTTAACTACCGCTTTTGCCGGTAATCCATACGGCACCTATCTCGACGCTACATTATGGGGTTACGGATGGGATATTTTATGGAGAACATACAAACATTATTACCTGGTGAAAAATTACCCTTCATTGTTTTCTGTTGACCCGATTATTTCATGTAATGAATTCATGCTGGGCAGGCACATGTATTCTAATGTATCTTATGTTTCAGGGGTTGGTAGTGAATTGCCTATACCTGCTTTTGGAATGAACCGGTCTGATTATTCGTATATCCTGGGAGGTGTTTTTTCAGGTGTCAACATGGTCGAACCCGATTTCCCCGAACTGATGGAAGAACATCCTTTCATCTGGCAACAGTCAGAGTATATCATTCATGGCGCAACGCCTTTCATTTTCACAATACTGGCCGCAGATAAACTACTTAATCGTTAATAATAGCATGAAATCAGACTAATTAGTGTCTGTCCACAAAGTGGACTTTTTGACTACGTCAAAATTTTTCATCCAAAACTTACACGAATTTCACCCTGTGAAATATTTTATTATCGGAAGAGTTATTTCACAGGTTGAAATTCGTCGACTTTTTGACTTTCCGGATGGACACTAATTAACTATCTGATTTATAAACACAAGCATCATTAATTATCCTTCAGTCAAAATTTTTCATTTAAGACAATATATTAATGAGACTCAGGATGTTTGAAATTTAATTTTTTTTTTCAATGCCTAAAGCAATAGACAAGGTCTTTAAAAAAACCTTTTTTTTATTTACGACCTTATTACGTCCGGTTCGGTAATTTTAAACATAACTTTTTAAATCCACTTATCATTCCTCGCCGCCAACCAGCGGAGAAGAATCTCATAAATTTACTAAATTAACTGTCATTACAGGTAAAAAACAAAGATATTATTATCAGCGTATTTTAAAAACGGTCATAGTCTAAATATAAATTTAATAAATTTTCATCGCTATTAACTTTTAAACTGATTTAAGGATATAACTCCTTTTAGAAAAATATAAACAAAAATGACATAACAAAAGGACAATCTGTTTTTTTGCTAATTTTAAACATATTAACAGACGCAAAAATTCACTTTCAAGCTCTTTTATTATCACTATATTCCAAAATTTTTCCTTAATGTCTCAAATCACACAAAAAAGAAACCTTCAAAACATTTATAAATTCTATCGAAATATCATTGATAGCTATTCTCATATCTTTACATTAACAAAACTCAACAAATCTGATAAGCAAAATTAAAATTAAATATTACAGTAACAACTTGCAAAACTTAACACAATGAAAATTAAAACTACTTTATTTCTTTTATATGTACTAATTCCGGTTTTTAGCTATGCAGGGAATCTAAGTGGCTATGTAAGGGACTCTGAAACACAAGAACCATTAATTTCTGCTAACATCAGCATAAAAGGAACTACCATTGGAACGACCACAGATTTAAACGGATATTATGAATTACCTGTAAGTAAGGAAGGCACCTACACATTCGTAGCGTCCTATATTGGCTATGAAACAAAAGAAGTGGAGCTGTCGCTTGGCAAAAATGAAAAGAAAACCTATAATTTTCTTTTAGAACTTAGTTCTTATAAAATGGAGGAAGTTGTTGTAAAAATACAGGCAAAAGGCCAGATTAGGGCGCTCAACAAACAACTTAACTCAGATTATATTTCTAATGTTGTATCTTCAGAACGTTTACAGGAAGTTCCTGATGCAACAGTAGCTGATGCATTGGCAAGGATTCCAGGTATTTCTGTTACTTCTGATAATGGAGAAGGTGATAAAATAAGAATACGTGGAATGGAGCCCCGAATGAACCTGGTAACTGTTAATGGCATTCGGGCTCCGTCAGCCGACAGGAATGAAAATTCAGTAGGGCTGGCAGGCATCTCCCCGTTTATGATTGAAGAAATTGAAGTACAAAAGTCACTTACACCCGACAAAGATGCTGATGTGGTCGGCGGTATTGTTGATTTGAAACTCAAAGATGCTGAAGAAGGTTTTAAATTCAATGCAGTATTCCAAAACAATTACAATAACCTGGTTAAATCAGCTTTTAATCCGAGAGCTACATTACAACTAAGTAACCGTTTTTTTGATAATAAACTTGGTGTAGTATTGGTTGGAAATTATGAAGATATTGACAGATATAGTGAACGAATGGATGCATCAGGCAGATTAGAGGAAGAACAAAAAGAGTTGATGATTACAACAACCGGGGCAAATTTCTGGGCAAGTGAGTTTAAAAGGAAACGATATGGAGGGAGTTTATTTTTAGATTACAGATTACCACACGGAAAGATAAAAGCCAGTAGTTTTTTAAATGGTCTAGATAATGAGGAATACAAGAGAACCTATAACTATGGACAAGGTCTTCTTGTCAGAAAAAATGCTCAAATAATTGAAAGCAACACCTTATCAATGGTACACTCCCTGCAAATTGAATATAAACTCCCTCTAAACTCTACTTTAGATTTAGGAGCATCATATACATCTGCCATAAATGAAAAGCCAAAAGATTATAGTATCAGATCAAAGCTTGCTCCGTGGCTCAAAGACGATGAAAAACTCCCTGCAGAAATAGAACGAATAAATCGTAATTCATCAACAGTGTATCCGTATGATCTGTTAGAGGTAGCTCAGTTCTGGCCTGATTCCAGTTATTTTATGGAAAATATATCTTCATCTGATAATACATTTGATGAAAATGAAATAACGACCTTCCTGAACTGGAAAGTACCGTTTGATTTTGGCAATCAGGTGTCAGGTAGTATTAAAGTAGGTGGTAAATATCGTAAAAAAAACAGGGAATATGATGCCAGTGATCGCGGACATGGCCTGACTGTTGGTGGTCAGGAAGACCTCAGGGCATACATCGGGGGAGCAAATCCGAACCTCAATTTCGGCGTGAACAAATATCCTGATTATATTCCAAGCAACAGTTTTTCCATGCTTCATCTTGTAGATGATTATAATAAAACAATACTGGATGAACAGTTCAGACTGAATGGTTATATGGATCGTAAAATTTTAGAACAAATTGTAAGTGATCTTGATGCAGACCATTGGTCAGTTGTCACAACAGGAGAACATCCACGCAAGAATATTGCAGATGATTATTCGGGTAGTGAAGAAATACTGGCCGGTTATGCTATGGCTGATGTAAACATAACAAAATATGTTCAGCTTATTGGTGGTATAAGGTATGAAGATATCAAAACCGATTATCGTTCGTTTGGCGTGAAAGAACAAGGTGTGGTGGATTTTTCATTTGAGGAGTTTGACGATAGCCTCGCCCAAAGGCAAAATACATACCTGCTGCCAATGGTAAATGCCAAAATTAAACCCTCAGGCTGGTTACAATTTCGATTTGCCTACACACAGTCAATTGCCCGCCCAAAATATTATAGTTATATGCCCAGGTACAAATTCGGACGCTTAAAAGATATAACCAATATTGGAAACCCAAATCTTGAACCGGCATTATCACACAATGTTGATGCTTATGTATCAATAAAAACCAATAATAAAAAACTTGGTATCACTGGTGTTTTTTCTGCTGGTGTGTTTCACAAACGAATCGAAGGGTATGAATATACAAAATCATATGTTAACATTCATGATTCTATAAATAATAAGCACCCTTATAATGTCATTGCGAGCAACAGGGAAGCCAGAATTAATGTTCCGATAAACAATCCTGAACCTGCTTTTAGCAAAGGAATAGAGATTGACTGGCAAGGTTCTTTCATCTATTTACCTAAACCATTTAACGGTATTGTATTAAATGCCAATTACACATTAACAGAAACAGAACAAACCCAGATTGTTCAGCAGGTGAAACAGTTCAATCCGGATCCGGAAAAACCCTGGATAACTGAAACTGAAATATTTGATTCAACATATACAGATTTCTTATTCTCACAACCTAAACACATATTCAACGCATCAATAGGTTATGATCATAAAGGTTTCTCCGGGCGGTTGGCTTATACTTACCAGGCTGAATCATTAGTTGGATATTTCGATTCTGGTCGTAAACACCAGGAGAATGACAGATTAAGCGCAGAACAACATGTATTCGATCTTTCCCTAACCTACAAGATTTCGCGGATTAAGGGCCTTCAGATATTCTATAATATGTCAAATATAACTTCCACGTATAATAAATATGAGTTTGTAAATACAACATTTGATAATGGAAAAGAATATCAATTATTGCAGGAATACTTCGGGCGCATTATGATATTAGGCCTCAGATATTCCATGTAATGACTTTGGAAAGCACTTTAAATTCAAAATAGATCAGATAAAACATTCATGTACCAATGGCTTTCCAGCCTGTAGGTAAACTCACAGGCTGGAAAGCCTGTGGTACAAACCTGTCTGCTACAGGCAGGCATGAGGGTGATTAAAACTAAATTTTAAACATATGAAACACCCATGATAATGGTTTTTTAATACACCGTCTTTAAGTCGAGTATCCTCGAATTCGAAGATTTCGGGACATACCGACCTTTGGTCGAGTATCATCGAAATTGAAGATTTCGGGACACGTAAATGATTAAAACTATATCATTGGTTGTCAGCTAAATCGTAAATTTTAAACACATGAAAAAATATAAACTACATTAAAAATAGTAACTATTTAGGAATACAATTTAATGAAAAGATTCCTTCCGTCAGCTGGCGGGGAGGAGTCTCCTGACATATTCCTACATAGTTATCAAAAATATAAGAAAGGGCCGGCGAACGGGTTCCCTGTTCTTTCTTATTGCTAAAACATGAACCCGAAGAATATTAATTAAATTATTTTATTATGAAAAAAATTATTTTTACCCTTATTCTTGCAGTATTTGCAGTATTTGGTTTTAACGCCAACGCACAAACAACTTATAATGTATCTCCAAGTGAGGCATTAAATGAGTACATGGCTGAAAATTATGATTCAACTGGATTAAGTACTTATGTTTTAGAACGTGATGGATACTATATCCTGACAGGTTCTATGAACTTTTCCGGTGACCTGGCAATTGTTGCTGCTGAAGGTGACGGTGCACGTCCTGTTGTCATTATGGGAACAAATGATGAAGGCGCTTCAAACGGATGGGGAATGTTATGGACTGATGGTAGCATTCATTACAAAAGCATAAACTGGAAAGTGACCAATAACCTTGGTGCTCGTGGACCATGGAGCAGCGCTTTATTTAGCACCAGTGGCTCAAATATCACCATCGAAATGGTGGATTGTATTGTTGAGTACTCTGATGGTGTTTCAGTTTGGAATGAATCAGGAACAGGGGTAACCCTTATCCTGAGAGACAACCTTTTCAGATGGAACGGGACGAATGATGGAGGCCCCTGGCAAGGTTTCGCAAGTTTGCTGAAAAACGGCGACCTTGATTTGGCAATTATGGAAAACAACACTTTTGTTGAAAACTATTCATGCCTGTTTATTCATGAAAATGGTCATGTGAAAAACTGGTTCTGCAATCACAATACCATTATAAGTAACGGACAAGGCCCTTGGCGTTATACTTTTGTTGACAGGGCTGTGTTTATGAATAACCTCCATGTTGATGCTCATTTCGGCGGGGAAACTCCTTCATCGATTGAAGGACAAGATGCAGGCGGACAACCAATGGGTGTATATTGTCTGAATTATTACCGCTCTGATACTATTATTCCGCCGGAATATCCTGAAGAAAGTGATCGTATTAATGTAGTTGCTTACAACAGCCATTATTTAACTTCAGGATTAAAAAATTATATTAAAAATGCTCCTGATACATTTATCTATGCTTCGATGGATAACAAAGACGGATTCTTTAATGATCGTACAATGGACATGTTAACAAGCAGCAATGGTATGGACTATCCGTTGTTTAAATATGATGATGAGCTCAGTGTTTTCATCGAAGAACCAGGCTTTAATGATTACAGTGTAAAAACAGATGAGGAAATTTTAATAAGTCAGCATATGAACGGTGATACAACTGTTGTCCTCTCTACCGAAAACGGCCAATGGGGCAGATATCCCGAAGCTGAAGGAAATGCTTCTTATCCTTTAGCAAAAGATTACTATGATTTTTCATACACAAATGAAAAACTGCAAAACGCTGGTCACGCCGGTTATCCAATTGGTGACCTCAACTGGTTCCCGGAGAAAAAGGCTGAATGGGAAAATGATCCTGACAGAGAAAATTATGATGATATTATTGCTTCGGTCCTTGATGGCTCTTTCGAATTTGTTGACTGGAACGCTAAATCCGGGATTTTTAGCCGCGAAAAAACTATTGGATACTATGCATTCCCGAATCCTGTTACTCACGGGACCCTTTATGTAAAAGGTAAGGAAAATAAATTAAAAACAGTTTATAACCTTACAGGACAAGTTCTTGTTCAAACAAGGGAGAATCAAATTGATGTTTCTGATTTGAAATCAGGAATGTACTTGCTTGAAATTGAAAATTCAATACAAAAAGTAGTTGTTAAATAGTCCTCATGATTTTTGGCATCAAACACCGATACAGATAACAAATTGATTTTATGACTAATACAAATTTGTTATATAGTAGTAGTTGATTTTAGTTAGTAATAGTGTTTAGTTTAAAGAGGCTTCCCGTTTAAGATGGGAAGTCTCTTTTTTGCTCACAACTTTGACAATCCATAATAGACTGTGTTATGATACGCCTTATTATAAGCAGGATTTTATAAATGGAATATGCACTCAATTTGTTTGATACTCAAAAAAGTCCCTTATGAAAACTTTGCATATTTATTTTGTTTTTTTATTTTTTTTCATTGCAAGCCAAATGTATTCTCAGCGTATTTATGTTGATGGGGCTCAATTTAAAGTGGATGAAAAACAAATATTCCTCAATGGTTCAAATACCCCATGGATTGCCTGGAATGATTTTGGTATCGGAAGGTTTAAATATGCTGACTGGGATGCAGCTTTTCAGGATCTGGAAAATTACGGTGTAAACTCAACAAGGGTATGGATTTCGTGTAATGGCGAAAAAAACCCGCTACAAATCTCCCCGGACGGATATGTTTCTGGTCCTTCTCTGGCTTTTCTGGATGATTTGGACAAACTTGTTGAAATTGCTACAAAACACAAGGTTTATTTGATGGCAGCACTCATTTCATTTGATCACACAATTGAAGGAAGGCCTTTTGCTGACAGGTGGAGAAAAATGTATGGCAAAAAGGAAAATATGGATTCATTTGTTGAAAACTATGCTGTTACTATCGCAAAAAGGTATAACAACAACCCATATTTTTTTGCATTTGATGTCTGCAACGAAATAATGTGGGTAAGTGAATCAGAAAAAAATGACAGGGGGAATTATCCATGGTCAACATTGCAATATCTTGTCGGAAAAACTGCACAAAGGGTCCATGAAGAAAGTGAAATATTAGTTTGTGTCAGCAATTATTTGAAATACACAGGGCCCGGGTACCAGGGAAATAAATGGAGCGATTCTGCTTTGCAGGTACAAGTGGAGGATGAAGATGCTTATCTTGATTTTTATAAAATACACTATTATTCCTGGGTGCATAAATGGTTCGGTGGGTTTCATTTTGATTACAGCCCCGATAGCCTCGGTATTGGTGAAAAACCTTGCATTACAGGCGAAATTCCTGCAAAAGGGGGATATGACGGGAACAACAAGATTGTGTATTCAACTTCGCAGTATTATGAAAAACACCTTGAAACTGGTTGGTCTGGTTGCATGCCATGGACCTCAAACGGGGTTGATATCAATGGTGATATTTTTGGCCCGCACGGTGTGGCAACTCTTGCTTTTAGTGAAAACCACCCTGAACTTGTGTATCCCCTTGGAATTCCTTGCAAAATTTTGCCAGCTGCAACAAATGTCGAAATCCTGAATTGGGAAGCTACTGGTACACAAATGCTTGTAAAGTCAGATTCTGCTGTGTTTCTTTCAACTGATCAGGAATGGCTAAATGCATTTATCAATGATACAATATTGACAATTGAAGTTGAGGAAAACCCCGGGGAAGTTGCAAGAACAGGAAATGTTACCCTTTCCGGTTGCGGATCGAAAACTATTGAAGTGGTCCAGTATTACAAGGGTATACCAACTGAAGACAACATTTCAATCATTTCTTTTCCGGACACTGTGTCGCCGGGTGATGACATAACTGTAAGTGTTGATTATGCTGCTGTCACAAAAGCTGACAAAGTGAGGGTTGATATCTTCAATAATTTCACCTATTGGAAGTGGTATGCAGGCTCACAATTGGATATTTCAACACCAGTTGGTGGATCGCATGAATTTGTTGTTTCAATTCCGGCAGATATTGATGAAGGGGATTATAAATTATTTGCAAACATCAAAAATGGAAGTACTGATGTTATCTCAACCAGTGCAGATATTACAATTTTTGATGAAACGGCTGTTGGTATACAAGAAAAAAACAATGCTGTCTTCTTATCTGTATTTCCTAACCCGGTCCATGACAAAACACTTAACATTAAAACAAATGTTAAAGTACAAATCGTTGAAATATACAGTATTCATGGGAGATTGGTGTATAAGCAGGAACTTGACAACCTGGGCCCTATACAAATAGAAATACCTGAAATGAGGCAAGGTATTTACATTTTAAAGGTAAATGAAGTAACTGAGAAATTATTTGTGAAATGATATCTTTTTATTGATCTGATATACTATGGCTAAAAATATAAGAACATCTTTCATTGCGATCTTCTGTTATCTGCTTTTTATGTTTAATTCTTTTGTGCAAGCATCTAAACTGATAGAATGCAGGGTGGTTGATGAAAAGTTTGTTATGCTGAAGTTCCTGGATGGCGAAATGTATTATGTTGATAACGGAAAAGGGCCTTTTGCTTTTCGTGGCCATACTTTTGAAATCGACAATGATTCAATGATTGTCCATGGATTGCCCCTCGATATTCAAAATGCCATTTTGGGTTCTTCCTACACTATTTCCTCTTCAGAAGACCTGAATTATTCATCCGGGACAGTACATCCAAAGAATGTTTTCCGTAAAACAAAAATGCATGCTATGGATTTAGCAGGCGATTCCGCCGACTATTGGTTATATGATTATGCCCATGAACATACTCTTTATCTGGAAATGCCCCATGTGCTAAAAAATGGTGCAACTTACAATATAAAGATAAACAATTCTACAAATACCGACCATGCTGAAATCTCATTTTTTTACGATAATTTTGAAAATATCACAGAAGCTTTACATATAAATCTTGCCGGGTTTGATAATACAGGGAGCAAAAAAACTGCTGATCTCTATATGTGGATGGGTGATGGTGGGGCAAGGGACTATTCTGATTATGAGGGCAATAATGCTTATTTATTTAATACTCATACCAATGATACTTTATTGATCGGGCAGGTAGGTTATTGGGCAGGTAACAAAACCGATTTTGGGAGTTATAATTTAATTCAGTCAGATGTTTGGGCGGTTGATTTTTCTCACATAACCATGTCCGGAGATTACAGGCTGGTGATTGATGGTATTGGTTGTAGCCAGGAATTTTCTATAAAGGAAAGTGCATATTTTGATCCTTATTCAATTTCAGTATTAGGCTATTTTTATATGCGCGTTGGCCAGGACAGTACCGGGGGTATCCGGCCAGTCCCGCGCAGGCCTTTATTTATCCCTGGTGTTTCACCCGAAAACACAGTTGTATATGTAACCAGCATGCACCCCTTTCACCCTGATTGGTCTGGTGGAGGGGATCGATGGGACCAGGCACAGTTTTTCGGGAAATATATATTGCCTGGTGCTCCAAAAAACGATAATGCTTTTGGCGGCCATGCCGATGCTTATGACTGGGACAGGCATTTGGGGCATGTGTCAAATATTTATGATTTGCTTTTGCCCTATTTTGTCACAAACGGCGCACTTGATGATGATAATTTCGGTATTGCTGAAAGTGGCAACGGGATACCTGATATTTTGGATGAAGTGATGTATGAAGTGGATTTTTGGTTGAGGTTAAGGTACAAAAAAGGATATAGCCATGGGCTTTCAAATCACCTGTACCATCATAATGTAAAAGCAGCGCATGCTCTGGAAACAGATTCTTCAAAGATTAATACACTCTATCAGGCAGGGAACACTGCAATTGCTGCCTGGGCAAATGCCTTGAACTGTGCGATGCTTTCAAACTGTTTTATGATTAATGGCAGTACTGGTTTAATGCAAAGATATCTTGATTCTGCATTGGTTGCATACAATTATGCCGGCAATCTTGATAACCAAATGCTCGATTATAAACAAAGCCTTGGTGAATCCATAGTTAGGGGCAGGGACCTGAAAATGTGTACGGCTGCATTTTTATATAATGTGACCGGGGACACTAAATATGAAAAAGTGCTTGCACAAGAATCAGTTTGTACAACTCCAAACTCTCATATTGATAATTTTGGCAACGGAAATAGCTTGAACCAGTTATGGGGAACTGCGGCATATTTACTCACAAACCGCCCTGTTCATTATCAAAAATTATATAATAACATGAAGACTTCTGTGTTGCACCATGCATGGGAGAAAGAAGCAAAATATTCCACAATAAGGGCTTCACGGAGGGGATCCAGTAGCAAAACAACATATTTTAAATCTGCACAAAATATGCAACGCTCTATATTGGCCCATGTTATTTCTGACAATCCGGATGATGCCAAAAAGTTTGAAGATGCTTTGATATTGGAAGCCGGATGGGGCCTTGGCAGAAACCCTTTGAACCACATTGAGATGACCACGGCAACAACTACACTTGCTGGTAAAAGAAATACTGATGACATATTTACAACAGGGCACAATGATGGCACACCTGGTTTACACCCGGGGCACACCCCTTATTTGAACACAGAAGACTGGTTCTGCAATCATGTGGCTGGTTGCCCAAGTGTGATTACCGGACAATGTTTTCCGGATTATTCAGATTGGCCCCAGGCTGAAGGCTATTTCCCAACAAGGTATATGTGGTCACACTCCGAATTTACTCCAAGGCAAACTATGAGAGGGAAAAATGCACTCTATGGATATTTATATGGCTTAAACAAAATGAGGCAATCGAAAAATGATTTTGTAAAATTTGCCTCGCACTCTGAAAATGGGAATGTTAGCCCTATGGATGCTACCTACCGGAAAAATACTGAAGTAATAATTGAGGCAACACCGAATCCTGGCTACCATTTTTCGAACTGGGGTGGTGATTTTTCAAGTACAAATAATCCCGATACACTTTTTCTTGACAGTAATATCATTGTTCAGGCATTTTTTGAATTGAACCAGGTATACACACTTACTGTGGAAAACGGGGAAGGAAGTGGTAGTTATCCTGCTGAAAGTATTGTGCAAATTAGTGCCGGTGAAGCAGAATATGGTTATCAATTCAGAAAGTGGACTGGTGATACCGGTTTTATTTCTAATCCACAAAGTGCAAATGCTTCCATTACAATGCCGTATGAGGATATTTTGCTCACAGCAACATATAAAGAACAACCAAAATACAGCTTGTCTGTAATCAATGGTTCTGGAAGCGGTGAATATTACAAAAATGATACCGTTTATATAACTGCTGATACGACTGGAGGAAAAGAATTTTTACAATGGATTGGGTATACATTTTACATGAATGATGTAAGTAAAAGTCATACTTATTTGATTATGCCGGATAAGGATTTTGAGATAGAAGCTGTGAACACCATAGTTGATAATGTTGATTTTCCTCGTTTGACAACTATAAAAACTTTTCCTAATCCTGTTCTGGATAGTGTATTGCATATTGATGGTGGCAATTTAAAAGCAAAATATAGAATTTTTGATTTAAATGGGAAACTAATGCAAAGAGGCTCGAGAAATGGAAGTTCACAGATACTTTTAAACGGGCTTCAAAAAGGATCATATATTTACATTGAACAAAATCATTATTCTGTTTTTATTTTGCATTAATTTCTATTTTCTGTCACTCTTGTATCAAAATACATTAAAAAAGACTCTATTTCAAACAAAATACTGGGTTTTCAAATATTTTTGATAAAAGTATCATGGTGAATTATTGCAACTGTTAATTTAAACTCGCATTGTTGCGGCTCAGAAGTTATTAATCATGGTGCAGGTGTATCATTTTAAAATTTTTTGATATGAAAAGAATTATTCCAATATTTTTATTGCTGTTTTTAACCTTAACAATGTCTTTTGCCCAAGAAGATGCAATAAGCGGTATTGTAAAAGAAAAAAATTCCGAATCACCGCTTTTTGGTGTTGAAATTTACACAAAAAACACAAATGAGGGCACTATTTCTGATTTCAATGGAAGTTTTAGGATTGCTGCAAAAAAAGGCGATGAAATAATCATTATTTTAGAATGAATAAATTATTTTTTTTTCTGACAGTTTTTTTAAGTTTGAATTGTTTAGCCCAAACACAAACTACTAATTTTCTGAGTGTTAACCCCAATGAATACCTCGAAAATGATCAATTCTCTGTTTTGGTTTTCCACAATGATTATGCTGTTGGTAAACAAGGGGGCATTGAATTTATATTGCACAAGAAAAGAATTGCCACAAATGGTTTTGTGAGGATAGAATCAGAAAAGCTGTCAGAGGAATTTGTAGATGCCAGCCAGCCGAAAAACGGCAAAGATTCCGAAGATGTCCGGATTGTAGATAATAAAAATAATGTGATCAGTGTGCCATTTGATGATGTTTGGCCAGGGTTTTCATATACAATTGATGTCATCCCTTTGCCTGATGGTGTTGAAATAAAATTCAAAGCTAATACCGAAAAAATACCGAATGATATAGATGACATCTATTTTGAGATGGAGTTTTACCCGGGTTATTACGAAGGAAAACCTTTTCTTTCTGATTCAGATTTTGGCGTATTCCCGTATGTGCCTGTTTCAGAAATGAAAAATGAAAAAGAAAGTGGTAATCAGCTCCAACCAATGGCAAAAGGCAAACGCTTTGTCTTTGCCCCGGGGGATGAAGATGTCAGGATTGAAATGCAGGGAAATAATTGCAGCCTTGAATTATATGATGAAAGGGCACTCCATTCAATCAACTGGTTTACAATCAGGACAAAGGCTGATAATCCAAATAAAAATGAATTTAGCATCATATTCAAACCTTCCTATGTAAATGGCTGGCAAAAACCCCCAATGATTGCTTATTCACAGGTTGGGTACCACCCCCGGCAACCAAAATTTGCAATGGTTGAACTTGGCAAACACACAAAAAAACTGTCTGCGGCACAGATTTTAAAAATTGATCCTTTGGGGGCTGAAAAGCTTGTCCTGGAATTTGAACCTGAAATGTGGGGGCAATATTTAAGATACAAATATGCGAGGATTGATTTTAGCAATGTCAGGGAAGAGGGATTATACAAAATCAAATACGGCAACACAAAAACAAAAGCCTTTAAAATAGCTACTGATGTATATAGCAAAGAAGTTTGGCAACCAACTTTAAGCACTTTTATGCCTGTACAGATGTGCCACATGAAAGTGTTCGAAAGGGACAAACTGTGGCATGGTGCGTGCCATTTGGATGATGCCCTGCAGGTCCCTGTACCAAAAGTTTTCTTTGATGGTTTCAGGCAAAAAGAAACAACCGAAACCCCTTTTAAACCAGAAACAACAATCCCGGGATTGAACAGGGGTGGGTGGCATGATGCCGGAGATGACGACATTAACACCGGTTCAAACGGAAGGAACATTTACAGCCTGGCGCTGGCAGTTGAAGAGTTTGGAATTGAGGTCGATAATACCACGGTTGACAATGAAAAGCTAGAAACCTATATCCATCAGCCGGATGGTAAACCTGATGCATTGCAGCAAATTGAATTCGGGTTGATGTGGTTGTTGCCACAGTTCGAAGTTGTGGGGCATAGTATTGTCGGGACTGTGAGTAGCAGTTACGAAACCTATCTGCTCGCCGGGGACTGGTCGGTGTATACGGACAATTTGTTCTATAAGCCTGAATTTCCTGAAGGCTCAAGGGATGGCGAATACTCCGGCAAAAAAGACGACAGGTATGCCTTCACAAACAAGGACACTGGACGGGATTATTTTTGTGCGGCTATTTTTGCAAGTTCTTACAGGGTGTTAAAAAACTATAATCCTGAGATGGCCAGAAAATGCCTGAATACAGCAATAAAAATATGGGATTATGAAGCAATACACGAGCCAGTGTCGTATCCAAATGTCGGGACTCCATCAAACTGGTTTTCTGAAAAAGTTGGCGCAACTGTTGAACTCTACCTTTCAACAGGTGATGAAAAATACCTAAATGAACTTATCGGGGACAGTGAAAAGATTTTTGCAGATCCCGGCAATACCCTTTGGGCAGTATCCAGGGTTGTTGAGGATATAAAAAATAAAAAATTTCAAAAGCAATATAACAGTTCCCTGCAAAAGTTTTCTGATAATTTCAGTGCCAGGCTTGCAGAAAACCCCTTTGGTGTTGTAGATGCCTATCAGGTTTGGGGCACAGGATGGGAAGTGCTCTGGACTATGTATAAGCATTATTACCTCATCAAAAAACACCCTGGCTTGTTTCCTTATGAGCAGATGTATAATGGCGTACATTATCAATTTGGGCTTCATGCAGCATCCAATTTGTCTTTGGTTTCAGGAATAGGTGCCCATAAACCGATTCCTGCTTTTGGGATCAACAGGCACCATTATTCTTACATCCCGGGGGGCGTTTATTCCGGGCCTTCTAAAATATTGCCCGATTATCCTGAGCTCAGGGAAGATACACCTTACATCTGGCAACAATCAGAGTACATTATTTCAGGTGCAGGGCCATTTATTTTTTGTGTAATGGCAGCAGAAAAGTTCCTTGAGCAATATTAATTTGTTAAAAGGTATGTTAAATATTTAGGTCTAAAATGTCTTACTATTCCTTTTTTGTTTTTATGGCAGTAAGTGGATTCATAAGAAGCTAATCTATATGGTTTAAGCTTTGTGTTGAAATTAGACTAAAATTCTTGTAAAAATTTAATCCTAAAAGTTTTGTTTTCTATAATTAATACCTATTTTTGCACTTAGTGCGTTAACGCTATAAAAACAATCAATTGTTTACAAATCTCAATGTAGTTTATTGTAAATAAATAAATTATTAAAAAGAAAGGTAACTATTTAGGAGCATGTCATGAGATACCTCCCCGCCAGCCGGCGGGGAGGTATCTTTTCGTTAAATTGAGCTCCTAAATAGTCCTCATGATTTTTGGCATCAAACACCGATACAGATAACAAATTGATTTTATGACTAATACAAATTTGTTATATAGTAGTCCACATGATTTTTGGCGAAATCACACTTCGTCTTAAATAACAAATAATCAGCGAGATGCAAATTTGTTATATAGTAGTCACACAAAATAAAGAAAGAATAAATATGAAATGTAAAAAAACATTACTGATTGCATTTATTTTCCTCTTGACATCAACAGGCAATATCATTTTAGGACAAAACAAATCCCCGAACTGGATATATATTGAAATTGACAATGAAAAAACCAAATGGGGAGATTATGATAAACCAGATTGGCTAAGATACTTTGGCCTGGATATGGGAGATGTGAATAACGATGGAAAAAAGGATATCCTTACCGGAAGGAATGTGTACCTGAACCCGGGAGGGGATATGACAGCTACATGGGAAAAAATTGACCTTGGGTTGAATGTCGATGGGATCCTGATCCTGGATGTTGATGGGGATGAATATGCTGATATAATTGCACAGGCATTGCCTGATGTATATTGGTTTGAAGCTACTGATAAAAATGCAAAAGAATGGAAGTCCACAAAAATTGGTGAAATTCCGGCAACATCACACACAAACAGCCAGGGTTTTGAAAAAGCGCAAATAATCCCGGGCGGGAAAGAAGAATTTGTCATTGCAGGGAATGGTGATATCTATTGTTTCGAAGTGCCAGGAAAACCCGAAGAAGAGGATTGGAAAGTCACACTTGTGGCTAAAAATACTTCTGATGAAGGTATTGGCACAGGTGACATTGATGGTGATGGTGACATTGATATTGCTGCCGGAAGAAGGCCGGAAGGTGAAGGGGAACCTTTGATAATTGTTTGGTACGAAAACCCGGGCAACGGTGAAGGTAACTGGAAAAACACAGAAATAGGCAGGACCAACCATCCTGCTGACCGTATTGAGGTTGCAGATATCAATGGTGATGAAAGGACAGATATTATTGTATCAGAAGAAAGGTTTCCCGGCAAGGAACCTGACGGAAACTTATTTTGGTACGAACAACCGGAGGACATAAATGGAGACTGGGAAAGGCATTGGATTGTGACACAATATTCTATGAACAACCTTGATATTGTTGACATAGACAATGACGGGGATATTGACCTCCTGACCTGTGAGCATAAAGGCCCTGACCTTGAGCTTCAACTCTGGAAAAACAACGGTAAAGGGCAGTTTGCGAAAAATGTTCTGGACACAGGTAAGGAAAGCCACCTGGGAACGCAGGTTACGGATATTGATGGTGATGGTGATCTAGATATTGTCAGCATAGGATGGGATTACTATAAATTTGTACACCTTTGGGTCAATGAAAAATAAACTTATATAAATTTAAAATAATATAAAACATAGACTATGATCAAATTAACAAGCAAAACAACTTTTCTAATCTTTTTTGTTTTTATAGCAACACTGTCATTCGGGCAGGTTGAGTTTACAAAACACATCATAGTCCCTGAAGGCACAGCAAACACATGGTGGGCAAGGAGCCATGCTGATGTGAACAATGACGGGCTGGTAGATTTTTTTGTCATCGACAATAATGCCAAAGGGGGGGCTTTATTATGGTACGAAACTGTACCGGGTTTTAAGGAATCAAAAAAACATGTGATTGCTGAAACAAGCCCTGAGGTTAAAGTGTTTGCAGCGGGCGATCTTGCTTCAGGTGATATTGACAACGATGGAGATATTGATGTTTTAGGACCGGTAAGCCCCGGAGAATGGGGAGGTGCCGGGGATCCAACTATCCTGTATTGGTATGAAAATCCGGGTTGGGAAGCTCATAAAATTGCAGAATTCCCTTGTTTTGTCAAGGATTTTGATTTGGTCGACCTCAATGCCAATGGAAAACTCGATGTGGCAGCAACCACCCATATCCACCGAAAAATGTTCGTCTATCGTCAGGACAGCCCTGAAAAATGGACGAAAGCCGCAGAGGTTTATGTCGAACATTTGCACGAAGGCCAGCATGTTGGGGATGTTGATGGCGATGGTGATGTAGACGTTGTATCAACAGGTTTCTGTTTTTTTAACCCTGGCGGGGATATGACAGATCCTTGGTCGGTCAGGAATATTGATCCTTATTGGAACAGTGACGATGGATATGATTGGGTACATAATTCAACAAAAGTTATCTGTGCGGATATCGATAATGACAAAGCTGATGAAGTATTTATTTCTTGTTCTGAAAAATTCCGCACCAGGGTTGCATATTATGATCTTGATACAAACTACACCGATAAATGGATTCGTCATGAAATTGGGGAAAATCCTTATTCTCACACTCTTCAGGTTGGCGATATGGATAATGACGGGGATTTGGATGTTATCTCCGGAAATAATGGAGATCAGGATAATCCTGAATATAGCCCGGTAATCATTTTTTATCAGGGAACCGGCAAATGGTGGGAAATATGGTCAAAAAAGCAGGTATTGACACTTACAGGTGCTTACAATTCTTACATCGCAGATGTTGAAGGCGACGGTGATTTGGACTTTTTTAGGTATGATGGCCACGTAGGAACTTCTTATGAGTTGTGGCTGAATAATACAATCAAATAACTTGTCAGGATTTTCCAACATGCTTTATCCTTTTCGATAGTCGAAGGAGGCAGGATTTGGGAACATAACAAAATTGCAATTATAGACGATCTAATACTCACTACTAAAACAAGACGATAATCAAATGTTACACTTTTTTAAAAAATTATTAAAACGCAACATGACTTTTAGATATCATGCGGCTTTAATCTCAGGCCTGGTCCTTTTTAGCGGGAATTTTATGATTGCTAATCCAACGCCGGGCGATGTATTCAGAGAATATCACGTTGTTGGTGGCGGAAGTAACGGTCATGAAAATATGGAATGGGCAGACGAATTTGTGTACATATCGCACCATACCGATGAAAAAGGCACAAAAGGTGATCGTTCGTTCAAAAATATTGACCTTGAAAATGCAATCAAAGCCGAATTTGTTGCCAGTTACTGGGGCGGGCATATTGGATCAGAAAACAGGCGGGTCATCTTTAATGATATTCCTGGTGTTAACCTGCCCTTAATCAAAAATACCCCAAACCAGCCTGAATGCTATTTTTCTCAACAGTGCCAGGCTGCTTGCGAAATCCCTCTGGATTACCTTAAACAAGGTGAAAACAAATTCCGTTTGGAAGTGGACGATCAAATCTGCTATAGTTTCAACTGGGGATGGTTCTGGACCAACCAGGTTGTGTTGCGCGTTTATTATGATTCTTCCAAAGTGGATTACCCCTATGGCATAATTGATTCTCCGGAACCGAATTCAACAATTACAGGGTTCTCTAAAATTTCTTGTAAAATTGAACGTGGAAATGTTGAGAAGTTGGAATTCATTGGCAAATACCAAGATTTTAGCTGGGAAGGGACAGGTGAATTTGATACCTGGCATGGCATTTTCTATATGAAAGATACCAATATGCAAAAGCACATTGGCACAGCCATAGGAATGTACCCTTACCTTAATTGGGATTGCCGCTGGGTACCTGATCAGGAAAATATCCGCATTGCAGCAAGGCTTGTTGATACATCAGGGATGATTTATATCACTGAACGTGTAAAAGGGATCACCCTTGCACATAGGGACAGGGTCGTGAAAATGTACCCGGCAAGTGATGTGCCTGAGAATTTTGCAACACAAACAGATTCTGCAATGTGCAGCATACATATTCCTGATGATTTAAGCAATGCTTTTGTTGCAAAAATTATAATGTCTACATTCTCTGGTGGTACGGTAGACAGGGAAGTGTATATAAATGATATCCCTATAGTGAAAGGGGGCTGGGGGAGATGGCACAGGCTTGATTTCTGTGAAGAATATGTCCCGGTGAAAGTTTTGAAGAAAGGATATAATGAGTTCAAAATAAAGGCTGATATGCCCGGGGAACATGCTTTCGAAGTGAACTGGCCAGGCCCTGTGCTTTTTATCGAATATGAAAAATAAACAATTTTTAGAACTTGCTTAAAAGAAATATATTATTCACATTAAATAAGTAAAATATGAAAATTCATTTGATTATAGCAATTTTTGTAATCTCTTCTATAATAAATTATTCCTGTAAAGAAAAACAATCAAAACAGGTAAATTCCAATAGCACAAAAGAAGTAGTAAAATGGGAGCATTTGTCCAGTTTGCAGCGGGAACTGCCATTTGCTGAAGTAGGTGCACAAGTGTCAACCCTTATTATGGATATTGATAATGATAGCATCAACGATTTCGTTATTGCAGGATGGGGTAAACCTTCTATGGTGTGGTTCAAAAAAACTGAAAATAGCTGGCAAAAATATCTGATTGATGAAGGGACTGAATTTATTGAAGCTGGCGGTGATTTTGCTGACATTGATGGTGATGGGGACCTTGATATAGTCCAGGGTGGCGACTGGCGAACATTAAAGCAGGTTTGGTGGTGGGAAAATCCATATCCTGATTTAGATCCTGAAAAACCTTGGAACCGATTTCTCGTCAAAAACAGCGATGAAGGCGGAAAACAACATCATGATCAAATTTTTGGTGACTTTGATGGTAACGGCCGGCAAGAACTTGTGTTTTGGAACACTTCGGTGTGTAAACTGTTCCTGGCTGAGATACCTGATGACCCAAAAAGTGCTGAAGTCTGGGATTTGCATCTTGTCAATCAGTTTGATATTACTGAAACAAAATACGAAGGTTTGGCGAAAGGTGATATTGATATGGACGGAAAAATCGATATTGTAGGTGGCGGGCACTGGTATAAACACATCGAAGGGCACAAATTTGAGATCAACCCTATTGATGCTGAATACTTTGGTTCACGCTCTGCCGTTGGTGATATTATTGAAGGAGGATACCCTGAAGTGGTGATTTCTTCCGGGGATCATACAAACCCTCTAAACATCTATGAATTTGACGGGAATATATGGAAAAAAACTGAATTGATTAACAAAGTCATTAATGGGCACACTCTACAGGTTAGTGACATTGACGGGGATGGGCATTTGGATATTTTCTGTGCTGAAATGGCTGCATGGTGGATTTATCAGCGCAGCAATGCGAAAGCATGGATTTTATATGGCGATGGTAAGGGTGGTTTTGTAAATACGGTTTTGTCTGAGGGTGTTTGTCATCACGAATCAAAAATCGGGGACCTCGATGGTGACGGCGATATTGATATTCTTGGAAAACCTTTCTTTATTCACGGGGCACCATTAAATATTTGGCTGAACGTTGGTGAGATCGAAAAAAGCAAAGCTCAGATCACAAAAAACACCATCCCAAGAATATTTTCTCCTAAAAAAATTGACGGCCCAAAAGAACAATGGTACGGCCCATTCTCTGAAGGTTCTGCAGTATTTGATGTGGATAACGATGAAGTGTTGGATATTGTGGCAGGGGCAAACTGGTACAAAGGCCCTGACTTTGAAATAAAGACCACCTTCCGCGACTTAAAGGTTGAAGGAGAATTCGTCAGCAATGGATGTGATCATGCCTACGATGTTGATGGTGATGGTTGGGTTGATGTGATTTCCAATGGCTGGTTTGGAGACCAGAATATCTATTGGTACAAAAACCCGGGAGAATCCAAAGGTAAATGGAAGAAAAACCTGCTTATTGAAGGGAAAGACATTGAATATACATTTTTTGAGGACATTGACGGGGATGGAGATCCTGATATTGTGCCCTGTCACTGGTATACGGAACCAATGTCGGATTTATGCTGGTATGAAAATAACAATGGTGAATTTGTCAAACACCTTGTGCACAAAGAAGTGGAAAGGCATGGAATAGGTTTGGGGGATATTAATAGTGATGGCAGGAAAGACCTGATTACTGTAAAAGGATGGTTTGAAGCGCCAAAAGATTACCAACATGACCAATGGATATGGCATAAGGAACTGACCATTAACTCTGAAGCAGCAAGTTTGCCAATGGTGGTATTTGATGTGAATGCTGATGGAAGAAATGATGTTATATTTGGCCATGCACATGCTTACGGGCTCTACTGGATGGAACAAAAAGCTGATAATACCTGGGAAGAACATATTATTGATGAAAGCTGGTCGCAGGTCCACCAGTTGATCCTTTTTGATATTGATGAAGACATGGAATTGGAACTTGTTACCGGCAAACGTCTTCGTGGCCATGCAGGTGGCGATCCGGGAGCTTCTGACCCGCTTGCAATTCTCTATTATGATATTGATACTGAAAACCAAAGTTTTGAAAAAAACATTTTGGTCTATAATGCCATAATTGGCACCGGTATGCAAATCAATATCGTGAAATTGGACAACGACACAGATCACGATATTGTTGTCAGCGGAAAATCTGGTTTATATGTACTTGAAAACATGAAATACTAGTT
>CAZVTW010000015.1:0-29280 GCA_964629805.1 uncultured Bacteroidales bacterium
ATCATTCCTTTTGATTTGCTTCTCCCATTTTTTATCCTGGGCCAATTTGTATTCCCGGAATTTTTCATCTTGTTTTTTGAGACGTTCGTTTTCTTCCCACCATTTCTTGTCCTGTTCTTCCCATTTTTTATCCTGGGCCAATTTGTATTCCCGGAATTTTTCATCTTGTTTTTTGAGACGTTCGTTTTCTTCCCACCATTTCTTGTCCTGTTCTTCCCATTTTTTATCCTGGGCCAATTTGTATTCCCGGAATTTTTCATCTTGTTTTTTGAGACGTTCGTTTTCTTCCCACCATTTCTTGTCCTGTTCTTCCCATTTTTTATCCTGGGCCAATTTGTATTCCCGGAATTTTTCATCTTGTTTTTTGAGACGTTCGTTTTCTTCCCACCATTTCCTGTCCTGTTCTTGCCATTTTTTATCCATTCGTCTTTGGTTGGCATCTATCTTGCGAAGGAGCTTTTCAAATCTGTCCCCTGTCTGATTCTTGTTTGCAAAACGCTCTTTTGACATGCCCATGATAAAATCATGAATTTCTTTATTGTTTTTAAACAATCCCGGCAATTCTGATTTAATGATTGATATAATTTCATTATGGTCCATACATAAAACTTTTGTATTTGACACTACAAAAATAACAATTTTATATAATTATAAGCCGGAAAGATTCTGCCAATATTGCATGCAAAATGCCGGTAAATAAATAAAACGAAGTAAGTGTTAGGCGAATTTATCCAGACGGGAAAAAAGGATTTCTGAAAGTTATAAAAAGTTGCAAAATTTTTTTATGTTTTCCAATAGGCCTCTATTTCCTCAAGGGTTTTGTTTTTTGTTTCAGGAATAATTTTAATAGTGAAAAGCAATTGACCCAATGCCATAAGCGCAATGATAGCAAAAGTAATCGTTCTGAAGTTATCCAGCCCCCAGGGGAAGACCAAAACAACCAGTCCATTGAAAAACCATTGCGTCAGGACAGGAACAGTCATAGCAGTCCCTCTGACATAATTTGGAAATATTTCAGAAATTAATGTCCAGAAAACGGGGCCTATGCAAGCGGCGAAAAACATTAAGTACATAATGCACATAATTAACACAAAGTTTCCTTCGAAATAGTTTGTTGTACTTAGTATGCTGAGCAACACCAGTGCAATAGCCATTCCGGAAGAACCGATGATATAAAGTGTTTTTCTGCCAAGAATATCAATTGTAAATATTGAAACAAAAGTAAAGAGAACATTCACTATCCCTAAGCCGAAGGTGGCAAACAAAGCAGCATCAATATCCCATCCTGCATTTTTGAAAATAATGGGAGCATAATCTATAACTGCGTTTATTCCGGATACCTGTACAAAAACAGCAAGTCCGAATCCTGCTATCATGACTTTTCTCAATCCCGGTTTAAACAGGTCCTTAAATTTTATTCTTGACTTCTGCATACTGTTTTTAATCTCTTCTATTTCCCGGTGTGCCGTTTTTTGTCCGGAGATTTTCTTCAATATGTTAAACGCATGTTCTTTTTTGCCAATTTTATAGAGAAATCTGGGTGTTTCAGGAACAAAAAGCAGGAGGATAAAGAAGACCACTGAAGGAACTATTCCTGTTGCAAACATCCATCTCCAATTATCATCTAAATCTTTTAGCAAATAGTTAATAAAGTAGGAAAGCACTATACCCGTTACAATAGATAATTGATAAACAGACACAAGCCTCCCGCGCAGATGGGGCGGAGATACTTCGGCAATATACATTGGTGACACGACTGAAACGGCGCCAACAGCTAAACCACCAAGAAACCTGATAATAAAAAATGTCACGAAACCATTGGCAAGTGCAGTCCCCAGGCATGTCAGGGCAAAAAGAAATGCCACAACCTGCATGACACTTCTGCGGCCATAGGTATCTGTGAGTCTTCCGGCAATGACTGAACCAAACATACATCCGAATAAAAGACTGCTATAGGCCCATCCAAGTTCTATTTTGTTGAGTGAAAAATCAATTTCGACAAACGGACCGGCCCCGGTTATGATGGCAATGTCGAAACCAAATAGTAATCCTCCAAGCGCTGCAACAATAGTTAGCAAAGTAAGGTAAAGAACATTTGTTTGTTTTTCCATCGAAAAATTATGAATATTTATAAAATGAGAGATAAAGGAAAGTTAGAATTTTATGTTTTTTAAGGTATCGAAAAGAGCGTGAAGATTTTCCGGGGGGACATTTGCCTGAATATTATGAACAGAATTAAATACAAATCCTCCATTTTCACCAAAAATCCGGCAGTTTTCAACAACCTGTTTTTTTATTTGCTCCGGTGTTCCAAATGGCAACACTTTTTGCGTGTCAATACCACCGCCCCAAAATGTCAGTTTGTCTCCGTATGTTTTTTTCAGATGAACCGGGTCCATACCTTTTGCATTTATCTGAACCGGATTTATGATGTCAAAACCAGCATCAACAAATCTGTCCATGAATGTTTCAACTGCACCACATGAATGCTTAAACGTTTTCCAGGTCGTATGCTCATGTATCCAGTCATTAATTCTCCGGTAATATGGTAACCATAAATCATTAAACGTTTCCGGAGAGCAAAAAGTAGAATCCTGAGTGCCAAAATCAGTCCCGCAAAGAAATACAGCATCAACATGATTTCCTACCACAGAAAATATCTTTTCAAGGTTTTTTATGGCAATATCAGTTTGGTATTCAAAAATGGCTTTGACAAAGTCCTGTCTCATCATCGTAGACATGTACCACTCTGAAATATCCCTGATACCTTTTGGATATTTCAGAAAAGGCGCTGGTACAAGCGCTATATCGCCCAGGGCTGTTCCCCCGAAATTTGCGATGATGCCTTTAGTTGTATTTTTTATTCCTTCAACCTGTTTTTTCCAATAATCAAGGTCATCATCAGAAATGTGGCTGAATTCTTCTAAATTATCCTCCAGGTTCAGATTTGTCTCATCTATGGGTTCCTGCCTTATGATGGTATCAAAAAAGTAACTGGCCTTTGGCATTTTACCGCTTGGTGGCGCCGAAGTGTCTCCTTCCGGATAAATGACCAAATCACCTTGTTCATCATATGTCGTTTTAAATTTTTCAGGAACGAGAACTTCCTGCCCCCAGAATGTTTTAAATTCTTTCCAGTTCTCATTTGGAAAACCAAAAATCGTGTTTTTAGCATACAATCCAATGGTGTCGATACCAAGAGCTTCGCGTAAATCTTCTTCAACCTCACCAAGCATTTGATAGGGTTCATTTACTTTTACAGGTTTTTTTTCAAGACCATAGTAGTCCCGAAGATTTTTTACTGCTAATACATGAATGCCGGTGACAGCGGTAGAACCAAAATCTATTGGTATACGATCAGGCTGATTGTGATTTAATGCTGCCTTAATTCTTTCTTTTGAGTCCATAACCTTGTTTTCTTTTAGTTGATGTCGTACTGTACTATACTGTATTGCAAAAATAGGTCTTTTAAACAAATTTCAAAATCTTTTTTGCTTTGTTTGATCGTAAATATACGAAAAAATCTAAAATGTTCTTCATCTAGCTTGGATGCTTAGTACCTTATTGTCAGAAATGATTATTCAAAACGCTGCCGGATGCCAGCACGCCATCAGGTTAAGCGCTCAAACACCCCAGAGTTAAAAAAAGTTAATCTGTGCCGGCTTGTCCGGGCCAGAGGAAAGAGGAATTATATACATTATTTTCAGTAAACAAACTGCAGACAGGATTGATAAATCAGGGAATGTGTTTTCTATATGCTGAGCGGGCATAACATGACTTTTTGAAACAAAATAAACTACTTATTTTCAGTTTGTTATGGTTTTTAAAAAACGCAATTTATGCCCAGTCGAAGTATATGAACATCCTGCTTTTTAGTTTAAAAATGAACATTTGGTAAAGTTACTCCTGAACTGTTTTTTGCAGGTAGGTTAGTATTTAAACTCCTCTGTTTTATTGTCGAAATTCATAAAATATTTTCCTTTATCGAATCCGGAAATATCAATGGTATCTCCATAATTATTCAAAATTTTCCGGCCATAAGTATTATAAATCTCATAGTTGGTTTCCTGATTGAATACAATGATTTTTTTGTTTTTCTGTAAATTATATTCTACAGGCATTTGGAGTGACCTGACAATCAATTCATCGGAAATATTGACTGTATTGGTATAATCAATCTGCATAATACGAAATCTGTTTACGCCTGAATGGAGTTCGACCGGTAAAGAATATTCATTTTTTGTACTATTCCCTTTTCCCCTTATTTTTCCTATTGTCAACCATTTATTCCATTTAAACTGTTGCAGTTTATAAGGTAATGGGCCGGATTCTGATTTTGTTATCCAGACTATAGATTTTTTTTCTTTATCATACTCAATAGACACAATTTCAAAAGTGCTTCTTGGTTTTAGTACATCTGCATTTAATATTTTTGGGGTACAACCTTCCTTGTGTTTAATAACAACATTCAATTTATCCCCTTCTGTAACTGAAAGATTGGAGAAATCTATCTCAAATGTACTGGAGTTTATCTCATCAAGGGTTGTTTTTCCGTTTACGAGAATCTCGTAAACACAAAATCCAATGCCTGAGGAGCCGAAAGGATTCTGGACAATAAGATTTCTTCCACTGAAATAGCCATTCACAATCAATTCCTGGGATTTGATTGTCAGACTACTAAGAACAAACAAAGTTATAAATATTAAGTGTTTCATTATTTGGTTTGATATATCAGAAATGGAAACAACAAAATTAATACCTAAAATTCAATATCCAAAGATATTCTTATCATTATAGTCTTTCTCTAAGGTTTTTTCCAGTCTCCGTATAATTTAATCAATTCAATAAGCTTCTCAACCGCTTCTTTTTCTTTCATGTTCCTTTTGATACATTGTTTTGATTTGAACAGAGATATTTTTCCTGTACCACTTCCGATATAGCCATAGTCCGCATCAGCCATTTCTCCCGGTCCGTTGACAATACATCCCATAACCGCTATTTTCAGGCCGGTAAGGTGAGATGTTTGTTCTTTTATTTTTTTTGTCGTTTCCAGAAGATCAAAACTGGTTCGTCCGCATCCCGGGCATGAAATATATTCTGTTTCGGAGATTCGGGCCCTGGAAGCCTGTAAAATACCAAGCTGAAGTTGATGAAGTTTTTTGACTGAGACAGATATATCATTCTTAATACAAATTCCTTCAGCCAAACCATCAATAAAAAGTGGGCCTATGTCCATTGAACTCAAAATTTGTATATCTTCAATGGCTTTTTCATTATATTCTCTGCAAATGATAACCGGAGCCTTGCAGCCATAATAAACCAGTTTGAATATTGCAGCCCTTTGTTCTCCTGTCCCATTCTGATGACTTGTTTTTAAACAGATAATAATATTTTTTTTGCTTTTTAGCTTTGATATGCGTTCAGGTGTAAGGTCGTGATAAGAACACTCCATGAAAACAATATCCTGCACTTCGGAAAAATCACTGAACTCTTCCGGGGTTAAAAGAAGTGAGTAAGGAACGCTATTATTCAATTTTTTTACTGCTTTTTTTGAACCAATCAGTACCAATGACTCCGGAATGTTTGTTTGTATGGTTGTTTTTTCAGAAATAATGATAAAATCTGCTGACTTCTCCGTTTTAATCCAACTGTTTGTTTCTTTATTCCTGAGAAAACCCAATGAAGTTAACAGCTCTTCATCAATAATTTTTCTGTTTCGTAAGTCATGGACAATGACTGGATGATTATCTCCGCCGCATATCGATACGTTAGTTGTTTGTTTTTTTGAATATTCAAACAAATTAACTGGTATGGGGTACTCTTCAATAAATGGTTGATTCTGTATCTGCTTAATATGTTCAGTTATTTTTTTTGCAACCGGAATTTCATTCATGGGATCTTCTGTTAACGATACCCTGATTGTATCTCCAATTCCTTCGTGCAATAATGTTCCTATGCCAACAGCTGATTTAATGCGCCCATTTTCACCCTCTCCGGCTTCTGTTACGCCGAGATGCAGAGGAAAAACAATGCCTTCTTCCTTCATCATACTGACAAGCAATCTGTTTGCATAAACCATTAACCGTGTGTTGCTTGCTTTGAGGGAAATAACAATATCATGATAATCATATTCCAGGCAAATCCTGACAGCCTCCATGACTGATTCTGCCATGCCCTGCGGTGTATCTCCGTATTTATCCAGCATCCTTTTCGATAAAGAGCCATGATTCGTTCCCAGTCTTGTGGCAGTATTGTATTGTTTGCATACTGAAATATATTCGCTTAGTTTTTCCCTGAATTTTTGATACCCTTCACTAAATAGTGTTTCCTGGTCAGAATCTGAAGATGTGCTCCTGTCAGAAAAATTACCAGGATTTATTCTGACTTTTTCAACGACTTGAGCACATGATATAGCAATTTCAGGATTGAAATGTGTATCGGCAACAACTGGTATATCGAGTCCTTCGGTTCTGATTTGTTTGATAATGGTCTTAAGATGCTCTACATCCTTTAGTGAAGGAACTGTCAGCCGGACAAGCTCCGACCCGGTATTGCTTAAATTCATAATTTGATCAACACAGGCCTGAACATCATCAGTTTTTGTATTCAACATCGATTGCACCCTGATAGCATTATTGCCCCCAATTCCAACACCACCAACATGAACTTCTCTTGTTGTTAATCTTTTATAATTAATCATTTGTGGAAAATGATAATTATTTCCTGTTTCACTATTCATAACAATGTATGTATTGTTTTTTGACTGAATTGATGAGAATATCTTAACTAAGAACAATATTTTAAATATTTTTACATTTCAAATGTATGAAAAGAAATTGAAGATGTCAGTACAGATAAAAGATATTGTTAAATATTACGGAGATCAGAAAGCTCTGGATCAGGTAAATTTTACGATAGAAACAGGTGAAATTGTCGGTTTTTTGGGACCAAACGGCGCCGGAAAATCAACCATGATGAAAATTATGACAGGTTTTCTGCTTCCTGAAAGTGGTCAGGTATTTATAAATTCAAAGAATATTGAAGAACATCCTGTTGAATTCAAAAAAGATATTGGTTACCTACCTGAAAATACACCATTGTATACCGAAATGTATGTGAAGGAATACCTTGGTTTTGTCAGCGGTATTTTCAATATAAAAAATAAAAACAGAATTGATGAAATCATCCAAATGACCGGACTGGAGAAGGAACAACATAAAAAAATAAATGCCTTATCAAAGGGTTACAGGCAACGTATTGGACTTGCCCAGGCGCTCATTCATGATCCACAGGTCCTTATCCTGGATGAACCCACTGCTGGTTTAGACCCGAACCAGATCATTGAAATCAGGAACCTGATTTCTGAAATTGGCAAAGAAAAGACTGTTATGATTTCTACCCACATCATGCAGGAAGTAGAGGCAATCTGCGACAGGATTATCATTATCAATAACGGCAAAATTGTTGCTGATGATATCACTTCCAGAATACAACAACACACTGTTGATGAAGTGGTGACCTTTCAGGTTGAATTTGATAAACCAGTCGATCCGGGCTTCATGAAATCACTGAAGGACATACATGACATGAAACGAATCTCTGACAGGGAATACCTTTTACAATGTCCGGCTGATAAGGAAATACGAAACGAAATATTCCACCTGGCTGTTAAGCATCATTTGGTACTTCTAACCATTCACAAAAAAGAGAAAAGTTTGGAGACTGTATTCCGGGAACTCACCGAAAGAAATAATTGATTTTCCTGGTACTAAAACTTTTTTCCCTTTATGTTCTAAATCCTAATATCACTGAAAAAGACATACTTTGTATATCGAAACCTTTTATCCCTAATTTTGTTTGTTTTCAAAAGTGAAACTATTAAAATATTCAGTTCAACTAAATTTTTAATATCTTGCGCAGCAAATAATCAAAAAAAATCTGTAGTTATGGAATATGATGTTATAATAATAGGTAGTGGCCCGGGCGGATACGTAGCAGCTATCAGGGCGTCACAATTAGGACTGAAAACTGCTGTTGTAGAGATGGCAGAACTTGGGGGTGTATGTTTAAACTGGGGGTGTATTCCCACAAAGTCACTCTTAAAAAGCGCCCAGGTGTTTGATTATTTCAAACACGCCTCCGACTATGGTGTCAAACTGGAAGGAGAAGCAAAACCGGATTTTGAAGCAATGGTCAAAAGAAGCAGGGGTGTTGCCAATAAGATGAGCCAGGGCATACAGTTTTTATTTAAGAAAAACAAAATTGACCATATCAAAGGTTTTGGAAAATTAAAATCGAAAGGAACTGTTGAAGTTACAGATGAGAAAAGCAAAAAGAGTGAATACCAGGCAAAAAATATCATCGTTGCCACAGGAGCACGCTCAAGAGAGCTTCCAAATCTGAAACAGGATGGAAAAAAGATTATAGGTTACAGAAAAGCCATGACCCTGGAAAAACAACCTGAATCTATGATAGTTGTTGGTTCAGGCGCCATTGGAAGTGAATTTGCCTATTTTTACAACGCTATAGGAACAAAAGTAACACTTGTTGAATTTATGCCGGATGTTGTACCTCTGGAAGATTCGGAAGTTTCGAAGCAACTGGCACGATCTTTCAAAAAGAATAAAATTGAAGTGATGGTCAGCTCAAGTGTTGAAAAAGTAGATGTTGAAGGTGAGAAATGTAAAGTTACCATTAAGACAAAAAAAGGAGAGGAGACCAGGGAAGCTGATATCGTTCTTTCTGCTGTCGGAATAACGCCGAATACAGAAAATATTGGACTGGAAGACGTGGGCATTGAATTGGATAATGGCCGGATTAAAGTAGATGAGTTTTACAAAACAAACCTGGAAGGGATTTATGCCATAGGTGATGTTATTCAGGGACCTGCTTTAGCTCATGTAGCCTCTTCTGAGGGGATATGCTGTGTTGAAAAGATAGCGGGCTTAAATCCTGAGCCTGTTGATTACGATAATATCCCTGGTTGTACATACACAATTCCGGAAGTTGCTTCTGTCGGTATGACAGAGAAGCAGGCAAAAGAAGCCGGATATAATATAAAAACCGGGAAGTTTCCCTATACAGCCTCAGGAAAAGCGAGTGCGGCCGGCGCAAACGAGGGTTTTGTGAAGCTTGTTTTTGATGAAAAATATGGTGAATTGCTTGGAGCGCACATGATTGGACTGAATGTAACAGAAATGATAGCAGAAATGGTCGTTGCCAAAAAGCTTGAAACGACAGGACACGAAATAATAAAGTCAATCCATCCGCATCCTACTATGTCTGAGGCTATTATGGAGGCAGCAGCAGCTGCATATGATGAGGTGATTCATATTTAGCTTTATCGCTCATTTGGTTGTTTTTTACTGATTAATCTTTTGTTTTAATTTAAGATAAATTAATCAAATAAAACTGACAGTTCGTCAAATATTCATGACTTCAAACTATATTTATTTTATCTTTGTATCAAAAGGAATTAATAAGGAATAAAAATTAATAGGGTTGTTGTTTTCATGGTTTTTTCATAGCTTTAATCCCGCCAGTCCGGCGGGATTTTTTTTGCTTATACTTTAGAAATGCACCTCTTAGGGTAAAAACCCTTCTTCCGAATTTTTTTTACAAGAGCGGGGCAAAAATTCTGGCCACAGATTCCCAATGTTTTTGTATACGGGGGCGTTTTTCCCAAGCCGCTTTTTTAATCTCAACACAATGTCCCAGGTCTTCATAAAAACCTGATGTTAATTCTTCCGCAATTTTCGTATCATAAACAAATGCATTTACTTCAAGGTTATGTTCAAAACTTCGAAAGTCCATATTTGCAGTTCCAACTGATGAAAAAGCGCCATCAATGACAAGAATTTTTGAATGGATAAATCCTTTTTTGTATAAGTAGACTTTTACATTTGCATCTAAAAGTTGGTCAACATATGACATACTGCCATAATGGACAAATTTTGAGTCTGAATAAAACGGCAGTATCATTTTTGTTGGCACACCACTTAGTGAAGCTGTTCTCAAAGCCTGTAGAATGCAGTTATTGGGTAGAAAATACGGGGTTGAGATATGTATTGATTTTTTGGCATTTGAAATTGCGGCAAAGAACGCTTCCATTATCAAAGGCCTTTCTGAATCCGGACCGCTGGTGATAACTTGTAATGGGATGGTATTTTTTATGGTCACAGGGGGAAAATACTTTGCCTGGTTTGATATTTTCTCTTCACTGAGAAAAATCCAGTCAACAAGAAATATTTTTTGCAAATTTTTCACAGCTTCTCCCTTGATACATATATGAGTATCCCTCCAGAAACCTAATTCGCCTTCTGAAACGTATTTATCTGAAATATTGATTCCACCCATAAAGCCTATTCTGCCATCAATAATAAGGATTTTCTTGTGGTTACGATAATTTATTCTACTTGTGAGTTGCGGAAACTTTACAGGCATAAATGCAAACGTTTTTACCCCTGCCTGACGTAATTCCCTGATAAATGTGTTTTTTAATCCCCAGGAACCAACATCATCATACATAAACCTCACCTCTATACCCTCTTTTGCCTTTTGAATAAGAATATCTTTGATAATATTGCCAATTCGGCCTTCTTCAAAAAGGTAGTATTCCATATGTATAGAAGATTTGGCATTTTTCAACTCATTGATAATAGCAGCGTAAGTATCATGTCCGTTGTTTAAGATAGTAACTTCGTTTTTGGTTGTCAGTTTTGAATGGTCTTTATTGCTCAAAAGCCTTATAAACTTATAATATTCATGATGATAATAAAAAATTTTACCCGGGGGATTAAATATCTTTTCGGTATCAAATATGATGTCTTTTGAAAATGAAAGAAGCAAACGATTATCAGCATATTTTTTCCTGTCAAAAAGCTTTTCTTTTTTTATATTCCGGCCAATAAAAAAATATAAAAAGAGTCCGAAAAACGGGATCAACAAGACGACCATAAGCCAGGCTACTGTTCTTATAGGGTCTCCTTTGTTAATGATAATTTTGTAAACTGCATAAAAAAGGATGACATTATAGAACAGGAAGAACAGAATAATGCCGGTTATTACCAATGTAAAAATCATCTTAAAATAAAAATATACAGTATTTAGAATTATAAAATGAATCAAAAATAAGGCCAATTATAGTGTTTCACAACCCGTTGATTTTGAAATCGTGCCATTTTGATATGTGATAATTTTCAAAAACATGTTAGCAGAAAATGAGATATAGTATTGTTTTCATATCATTGTAAAGCATTTTTTTTATTTTGATAATGATTGTTGATTAAAAACACCAGTAATGGAACATACGAAAAAATACAACTTCGATGAAATCATTCCCCGCGATAATACGAATGCCATAAAATATGACTACCGGCAATATGTTTTTGGTAAAGACAATGTTTTACCTATGTGGGTCGCAGACATGGAATTCAAAGCGCCTGATTTTGTGGCAGAGGCAATAAAAAAACGTGCTGAACATGAAATTTACGGTTATACATTAAAACCAGATTCCTTTTACGATTCAGTTATGAGCTGGTTAAAAGAAAGGCATGGGTGGGAAATAAAGAAAAACTGTATTTTGACAAGCCCCGGGGTTGTAGCTGCCCTGGCAATCGCTGTATTGGCCTACACGAAACCCGGAGAAAAAATAATTGTACAACCACCTGTGTATTTTCCTTTTTTTGAGGTCATCGAGGGAAATAACAGGGTTGTATTAAACAACCCGCTTATTAAAAAGGATGGCAGATTATGCATGGATTTTGAGCATCTGAACTCAATCATTGACGACAAAACAAAAATGCTGTTTTTATGCAGTCCCCATAATCCAGGGGGATCAGTCTGGACAAAAGACGAATTAACTGAGCTTTATAGCATTTGCGAAAAAAGAAATATCATCATTGTTTCAGATGAGATACATTCTGATTTAGTTTTGCCCGGCAACACACATACCCCTTTTGCCAGCATATCAAAAAAAGCAGCCAAAAAAACCATTACAACAATAGCCCCGAGCAAAACTTTTAACCTGGCAGGGCTGTCAACTTCAGTCGTAATTATTTCTGATTTGTCTCTAAGAAGGCTTTATAACAAAGTTCTCAGCAGTATGCATCTGAATTTCTCTAATTTATTTGGTATCGTAGCTCTTGAGGCAGCATTCAGGAACGGTCACAGCTGGCTCTCCCAGCTTATAGAATATCTGGACGGAAATCTTAAATTTGCTGAAGAATATATACAGTCAAACATGCCGGACATTAGTTTTGTCAGGCCTGAAGCAACATTTCTTCTGTGGCTGGATTTTACAAATACCGGATTGACTGGTAAGAAACTGGAAAAATTTGTTGTTGAAAAAGCTAAGTTGGGATTAAATGTCGGCGAAAAATTCGGACCTGGTGGGGAAGGGCATATGCGTCTGAATTTCGGCTGCCCAAGATCGATGTTAGAACAGGGACTTAGGCAATTGGCAGAGGCATTTAAGAGGTAATCATATATTTTGATTTGAATTGCTTAAAAGTTTAGAGTTGATAAATTCTGAATTATTAAAATAACCCTGTGTTTTATTAATAAAGCTATTTTTTTTACTACAAAAAATGAATAGAGATATAGAAAAATATCTGTTAAAATGGAAGGATAGTCCTGTCAGACAGCCGCTTATTATTGGAGGAGCAAGACAAGTTTGGAAGACATATGCAATTAGGAAATTTGGGCGCGAAAAATTTGAAAATTATAGATCAAGGCCGGGAAACGAGGTGTATTAAAAAGCATGAGAATGTTTCTTGCAGAGAATCCGAAGAGTAAGATTGGAATAAGATTTTCTATTTACAATTTATCTTTTATTGATAACATCCTTTCCATTCCGCTTTATATGGCCGGTTACCATCAAAAGATCATTGAGGATACAATATCCGGGAACTAATTGTTGGTTCATTCGCTTCAAATCCTAATGTTCCCCCTGAATATTATGACTGAAAGGTAATAGGCCAGTAGGGCGACAAGTATACCAAACAGGTTGGCATCCAGATCAAATGGTAAGGGGATGTCAAATATGACAAGAATAATTGTGGTTGTTCCGCCTGAAATCATGGAAATAAAAGCTGCATTTGAATTCCTGATTTTACCAAACAATCCTGTCAACACAGGTATAAACAATCCTGATACCATGAATGCATAAGATAAAAGCATAAGGTCCAGTACGCTTTCAAGGTTTGTTGCAATGATTATAGCTAGTATACCTAAAAACAGGGTAATTATTTGCGATATTCGTAATTCTTTTTTGATATGTCCTTTAACTTTTAGAATATCTGTCAGAATATTTCCACTTGCAGCCATGAGGCAGCTGTCTGCTGTTGACATGATGGCAGAAAAATAGGCAGCAATCATCAATCCCATAAAACCCACCGGCAGGAATGTTTTGAGCATAACCGGCAAGCCCATTTCAGGATCAAATTCCTGCCCGAAATTTAATCCTTCAGTAGCAAGCATGCCATTTTCAAAAGCCACTTTTGAGAGCATCCCCAGTATGACACCCAAAAATGCCATAACCGGATATTCAAATAAACCGGCAATAAACCAGGCTTTTTTCGCTTCACGAACAGACCGGGTGGCATATATTCGCTGGTACAGGGTCATACCAATAAACCAGATAGGTATAATGGTCACCAGCCAGTTGACAAAAGTTTGCCATTTAACATTCCCCAGCGAAAAATACCCGGGCTCCAGGGTACTACGAATCATTTCATAACCCCCCACTGAAAAATAGCATATTGGGATACCAATAAAAGTTAATCCAATTATGAGTATAAGCCATTGTACCGTATCAGTGTAGATAACGGCTTTTAATCCACCCAAGACAGTATAAATCACTGCAATAGCTCCCATTATAATCAGGGCATTTGAGGTATTAAGTCCAACAAAGGAAGCTGAAGCCAGTTTCGCCCCGGCCAGTACTTGCGAACTGGTAAAACCCGTATATCCAATAGCAGAGATAATACCTGCGGCCAGGGCTACTTTTTTATCAAAAAGGTTATGGAAGAGTTGCGGGAAAGTCATCAATTGAAGAGATTTAGACAATTGTTTGACTTTCGGAATTAAGATAACAGCGCTTATCCAGGCCCCAAGCAAGCCTGTAAACAGCAACCATGAACCGGAAAGTCCCATGATAAAACCAAGACCGCCAAGGCCTATTGAAAAACCTCCGCCAACATCAGTGGCTACCACAGATAAGCCAACATGCCAGCTTTTTATATCTCTTCCACCTACATAGAAATCCTCTGTTGACTTATTTTTTCTGTAAAAGTACAGACCAATACTCAACATAACAAGTATATAGACGGCAAAGATGGAAAGGTCAATCCAATGCATGAGGAGATGGAAAAATATTATATTTGCTTGATAAAATTCATGAGAAAACTATATTCCCGTTGGTTGAATGTCAAGCCACCAGAATAATTGTCTTCACTGATAATATCATATTTTTGGAGTTTTTGCAGGTGTTTGGCTATTTCTTTTTCGGAATAATCCACCAAATTAAAAAGCTCATTTTTATTTATCATTTGCTGTTCAAATATGGTCTTGAGTATTTCCCTTTTTACAGGATGATTAACTGACTTTCTGACCTTTTTTATTTTTCGAGTTTCTTCCATAATATCTTTACCCCAGGTTAATTTCGTTGATAATTTGATTAAGGTTTTTTTGACTATTTGGCATCACAGTATCAGGCACTTCAATATCCTTTTCAAAAAGTTGGTACCTTTTACATCCGCTCCAGCCTCTTTGTCCGTCTTTGCAAAAGATGTTTTTTAAAACAAACCCGGGCAAACCGCTATCATTCTGTTTCCCTGAATAAACAGAGCACCGGTTAGCATATTTACATAATTTGTCTGATAGAGCCATATTTAAACATGTTTGTACAAAACGTTCATACTTTCAAGTCCGCCTGAAATATTTGTGTTGTTGACAAGTGTGCCGCTATATTTGTAACCTGACTTCAAAAATGTGATATTCATACCAATGGATTTTAAACGGGCAATCGTATACAAAGATTTTATACCCTTCTGTATCATTGCCCTCTCCATTTCGAATAACAGAAAATAAGCCAGTTGGTTTCCCCTGTATTCCGGCAAAACAGCAAAATCAGTTAATTCTGCGTTTTTGTTTTCTGTGTCCATTTCTGCTGATGATAAAGCTACTAATGTATTATCGTGCCATACGCTATAATATTCTATATGACTTTTCATTGTATCAGACAAATATTGCGGATCAAATATTGGAAAAGGATATGTTTTAAACACCCCTGAATACAAATCTGCCATATCATTAAGGTCTTTTTCACCTGCTGCTCTAATGTTGAATTTCGGGGCAAGCTTTTTTTTCTCATTTTTCCGGGGATTATCGAGAACATCCTGAAGTTTATTCAGTTCTTCTGAGGGTAATTCAGCCCTCTTCTGAGAATAAAACTTTGACAGGAAGAAAGCATCAGAACCATCTGAAAAGAAATCAGGTATAAATGCTTCAATAGCATATCCGGATGTGATAAAACTGACGGCATATTGTGCCGGAACCTTTGCAAAAATTTTAGAGTACCCGTTATTTCTCCTGACTTCTTCCAAGGTACTCAAAATATCCGGAACGTCAGAAACAGATAATTTAAGCAAATATATCCGGTCATTGTATTTGCCATGTTGTACCAGGGAATATCCGAATTTTTCTATTTTATCATTCAGATTCGCCGTTCCTTCTGTCATGTCGTTCATTATCAGCAGGGATTAAATTAATTGTTGAATCATAGTCTGAGAGAAGTTTTTCAATACCCAGGGCATTGGTTTCCTGCGGTTCGTCGATATTGAGCGTCAGATTACAATCGTCACAATTTCTGTCGCACGTGGTCCTGACGTAAGATTCAGGTTCCTTATAAGTGGTGATTATACCTTCATAATTTCTGAGTACAACTTTATTGGTAGACCATGAAACGATGTAATTAGGCATTACCGGAATTTTTCCGCCTCCGCCGGGAGCATCTATGACATAGATTGGCCGTGCAAAGCCACTCGTATGTCCGACAAGGCTTTCCATGATTTCAATACCTTTACCAACCGGTGTCCTGAAATGGGATAACCCCTCTGAAAGATCACATTGATACAGGTAATATGGCCTGACCCTGTTTCTGACAAGTTTATGTACCAGGTCTTTGATGATCCGTGGGCAGTCGTTTACCTCAGAGAGTAATACAGACTGGTTCCCGAGGGGTATTCCTGCATCGGCAAGCATCCTCAACGCTTCACGTGACGAAGCGGTAATTTCACGGGGATGATTGAAATGGGTATTAATCCAAAGCGGATGATATTTTTTGAATATACTGATAAGGTTGTTCGTTATCCGGTATGGCAATACAACAGGCATACGCGTTCCAATCCTGATAATTTCAACATGAGGGATTTGGCGAATCTCATTCAATAACCAGTCAAGATATGAATCTGCCAACATCAGCGGATCACCACCTGAGAGCAGAACATCCCTGACATTTTTATTGTTTTTAATATATTCAATCCCTTTCAGTAGTTGTTGTTTCGAAGGAATGAAATCCTGATCACCAACTTTTCTTTTTCTTGTACAAAACCGGCAATACATGGAACAGATATTGCTGACATGAAACAAAACCCTGTCAGGATACCGGTGTGTAATACCTTCAACCGGGCTATCCTTATCCTCTGAAAGAGGATCATGGTGTTCAAAATCCTGTACCTGTAATTCCCGTTGATCAACAAATGATTGTTTAAACACCGGATCGTTTTTGTAATCGTCTTTATCAATGAGTGATAGATAGTATGGAGTTATTGAAAGAGGAAACTTCTCAGTTGTCTCTTTGAGCCTCTTTCTTTCTTCACGTTCAAATTGTATACCTGAAAGCAATTCAAACTTCTCAATAGAATTAATTGAATTTTTAAGCTGCCATTTCCAATCCTTCCACAGTTGTAATTTACTATTCGGATCGATTTTCGTGGCAAGTTTTTGTTGTTTCTCGTTATATATGATCATAATTATATAATTTGTTTTTATTTCCGTATTCTTTTTTTTATGTTATTCTAATTTATATAGCTTATTTGGAAAGTAGGAAGTATGAATAGCTATAATCAGAATGCTATTCATGAGTCTACTCCTAGAAGTAAGATTTTCGTCAAAATCAAGCCGGCCCTCGCACTTACAATGTCGGGGGTGTTGAGGATTTTTTAACCGGAGTTAACTATCTGTTAATGAGGATTGAAAAATTCTCAACAACGCAGCGTTTGGCGATAAATGAACTTTTAGGAGTAGACTCATTCATCATATTTCATCGTAATCTACATACCATGTAATAATGGTACCGCAATGATTTATTTTGTTATCAGACTGGTGCATAATAATCATAATGAAAAGATTGGTTAAATAGTGACTCTGACTGTCAGGCAAAAAATGTCTGATGATTGAATTATTCTTTCTACGCGACAAAAGTATAGATTTTTAATTGAATTAAGAAATCCAAAACCCCTGTAATTTCATAGTTTGTTTAAAACGACAGGTGAAAATATGTCGTATGGAACATATTATGAATTATTTATGGAAAAATGAAATTTATAAATCCTTGTGTTTGTCCTGTTTATTTATTTAACGGGATTTCTATGAAAATGTTTCTTTTAAAGCCTTGTTTTTTAGAAACTTGTTTGAGCCAGAAAAAGAGTTCCTGATTTTTGCTTAAGATTATCTGTAAACTAAATATTATCTTCACTGGCAATAAAGGGAAATGATTCTTTAGAATCAATTTCGAGAAGGCCGATCAAAAGATCTAAAGATTTTTCGATGTCCGAAATTTTATTCTCAGACATGTTTTTCAATTTACTGGATAACCTGTCGTGCAATAGAGGTGGTATTTGCTGTAAAAGCTCATCTCCGGCTGAGGTCAGGGTAATCCGGGTAGTCCTTTTGTCACCTGATTTTGGCAGCCTGGCAATGAAACCCTTGTTCTCCAGTCTGTTAATAATACCTGTGACTGTGCTTGAATTTAGATTTAAAAATTTTCTGATATCATTTTGGGTCGATTGATAATTCTGTTTTTTCCTGAGGTATGACAGGCACAGAATCTGAGGAATACTTACACCGTGTGTTTTTTGAATTTTTTTTGACTCCAGGTTTATCGAACGTACAATTTGCCTGATTTTAATGAGTATTTCGGTATAATCAATATCAGGTTCCATGGCATTTGATAATTAAAAGACAGACAATGATTAATCTTTGTTATCTGAATCATCAATTTCTTCGTAATCAACATATTGTCCTAGATTCTTATTGTTATTATTTTCTTTGTAGTCAGGATCGACATGCACCGTAACATCACCTTCTTTTTTGTGGTGATTGTTTCTGAAACGGTCTGTTTGTCTTCCTCTTCCAAAAGTAAAAGGTATGATGAAAATCCTAAAGATTTTCCATACGTAATAGATAATAATGAATATTAATATTGTTTTTAGCAATCCTATTAGCATGTATTGGAGTTAAAATTCAGGAAATTTGAAGTTTTAAATTCGTGCAAAAGTAAATGTTTGATTTGTAATAACAAAAAAATAGTACTGACAACTTTTTCACCAGGTACTATAGGTTTGGTGCGAATAATAATTTTACAGAATAAAAATATAAGGGTATTTCTTTTCAAGCCTTTAGAATTTTATTGCTGATATATAACAAATCAGATTCACTTTATCATGTCAATAAATCAATACCTTTGCCGGCAAAATTCATAAAAAAAATGTACTATGAATCGAAATAAGGACATATCCTCGGACCAGGAGGTGAAAAAATGGATAGAAAAGCTCGGACTTGAACCACACCCGGAAGGAGGCTATTTCAGGGAAACTTATTCATCGCCGGGAATCACTTTTTCAAAACCCGATCAAAACAGACATGGCAATGAAAGACCTTTAACAACGAGTATTTATTTTTTGTTACAAGCTGGTCAGGTATCAAAATTGCACAGTTTGAAATCGGATGAGATATGGTGTTTTCATTACGGAGAGTCTCTCAGATTAATAATGATTCACCCTGATGGCAGGCTAGAAAAGAAAGTACTTGGCAATAATATTCAGAATGATGAACAACTTCAAATTGTTGTCCCTGCCGGCATGATCTTTGGCGCGGAACTGATAACTCAATCCGGTTTTGCTGTTGTTGGATGCGTGGTTTCGCCGGGATTTCATTTTGATGATTTCGAATTATTCGATAAGGAGTACCTGTTAAAACAATTTCCACAGCATAAAGATTATATTATAAGGTTGACTTAATATGATGACAATGATATCACAAACAAAACTAAACAGCCTGCGGATATGGTTTAAGCATTATGTGAATAGTTTTTATCGAGACGGGAATAATGCCCATTACCAGTTAAAAGCAGACCATACTCATCGTGTTTGCTCTGCTATCAAAGACATTGCCACTCATGAAGGCTTTAGTAAACAGGAACAAATTATTGCTGAAATTATTGCATTATTTCATGATGTGGGGCGTTTTGAACAATACCAAAAATACGGTACATTCGTTGATGCTAAATCTGAAAATCATGCTGAAATGGGTGTACATGTTATTCAACAACACAAGTTGTTAAAGGATATACCTGTTGACATTACAACTGTTATAATGACTTCAATCCTGAATCACAATAAGGCGGAGATTGATGGTGATATTGATACGAAGACATTGAAATATTGCAAACTTATCCGCGATGCTGACAAGGTTGATATTTATAAGGTCGTTACCGATTATTATAACCGAACCGACCGTTCAACAAACCCGACGATTCAGCTCGATTTGCCTGACACCCCGGAAATTTCGGAAAAAGTTGCCGGAGACATCCTTTCAGGTAATATTGTCATGTCAGGGGATATGAAGACGTTAAATGATTTTAAATTATTACAGCTTGCCTGGATTTTTGATATGAATTTCAGACGTGCAATTCAGTTGGTTGTTGAGCGGAAATATCCTGATATGATTATGAATACACTGCCGGAAACAGAACTGGTTCAACAGATTAGAGAAAAGATATTCAGGTATGTGAATAAAATGTTAAAGATAAAAACACCGCTTAATGATGGATGATGAAAGAGATTTTTCAAAAGAATTTGTTTTTTCTTCAGTACGAAGTGGCGGTCCGGGGGGACAAAATGTGAACAAGGTCAGCACAAAAGTTGAATTGCGGGTTGATGTATTCAATTCAGCTCTGCTGACTGATGAAGAAAAAGAAAAACTTTTGCATAGAGCAAAGCAATATATAACAAAAGAGGGCGAACTGATTGTCACTTCCTCAGAAACCAGAAGCCAGGTAAAAAACAAAGACATTTGTATTGAAAAGTTTTTTTTTATCCTTGACGATGCTTTTAAACCTGAGAAAAAGAGAAAGCCTGTAAAACCAGGCAAAGCTCAGAAAGAAAAACGACTAAAAGAAAAGAAAATTCAATCTGAGAAAAAAAAGAGACGCTCTAAAAAGGATTTGGGGCCGGGTGATCTTCACTAAACCTGATTGAGAATGTTAGAAATGATAATTTAAACCGGTATACAATCCCATTGTATAGGGATAATCAAGAACAGACCTGTCCCTGTTCAGGGATGTAAGTCCATATCTGAGTGTCGGTTCAAGATTGAGAGAAAGATTCTTAAACAGTTCATATTCAACCCCCATACCAAATGCAGCGCTGTAAACAACCTGGTTCATTTCATCAGTTCTGCCGTTCCAGAATTCCTGGTTCTCTTGTTTCACCTTAGCAACATTTGACACAAGCACACCGGCATTGACACCACCCAGTACATGAACACCTACTTTTTTATCAACAAGTTTATACTGGAATAACAACGGAATTTCAACATACTGAAATTGTTGAACTAAGTCGAGGTCCATCTGGTAAAGGGTTGTTGCATTATCTGAAATAGCCCCATTGCTTTCAGAAAATTCAGAACCACGCTTGTCATTATAATCAGAAACAGGATCATAACCAGGATAATATTCTCCTCTTATTTGTTGTAAAGTGGTGTTGGATGCAGCATCAAATTTGACATCAACCTTAGCAATATTTGCCTGGAAAGATGTCGTATTTTCAGATATTTCTTCAATAACAGGCATATTTTCTACCATTTGTTCTACCCTGGATAAGAAAACTCCTGAACGTATGGAAAAACGTTTATTCTCATTATACTGAATATTAATTCCGCCTGTGTAAGATGACAAAGGTACACGGTCAGCAGCATGAGACGCTTCGTTGGAATTTACATATAAAGATTGAGCATTTTCGCCGGCTAAGATGTTACTTTTTTCCGTCGCAGGGCTGTTTAAAGCATAAAGAGGAGAAAATTGACCTCCTATTGACCAGCTTTCTTTATTCTTTTCAGTATGCGGGTTCTTTGATTCAACAATTGCGAATTCACGTTTTCTCTCATCCGGTTTTGTAGCGAAAGCAAAAACCTTGCTGTCTGTTTTGGCGAGGGGTTGAGTATAATGTAATACATGCCGATCAAAGTATTTTTCATCATTAACATCTTTTGGGCTGAGCGTTGCCGAAAGATTGCTGTTATTTTCCTGTTTGTTACTTATCGATGCAAATGCTCTGAGTTCTTTTTGAACAGACGGCTGCTGCTCTGTGACATCGTAGATATTGTATCCGGAATCGTCACCCTTTGAGGTGTATGTAGAGTTTATTTGCTTTTGCTCCTCGCGAGTAGTAAAATCAACCGGTTGATTTGTTGAAGCAGATGACGCAAATACTCCCTGGTTTTGATTTTTGTTGTAGTCATGTTTTGGTGTCTTATCTACATCTGCTTCCGAAATCAGGTTGTTATTTTGGTTTGTATTGCTTTTTGTTTTTTGTTCAGTAAGGTACGAATTATGATTTTGTGTCGTCTGCTGTTCTGCAATCGTTTCTGTTCTGTTTTTTACATTTGAAAACTTCTTTATGTCATTATCCTGCAGGATTTGAGATTCTGACGCCGGTGTAATGATTTCAGCAACCTGGCCGGTATTCTCATCAGAATAATATTCAGATACAAAATATCCTGTACCGAAAGCCAGCAGGATAATAATTGCAGCAGCTATATGACGGAAATAAGACAACATCTTTAGCCTTTTTTCTTTTTTTATATTACTTTTGATGTTGTCCCACACATAAGCAGGTACTTCCGGCTGAAAATCCTTCAACCCTTCCCTGAATAATGTATCTATTGTATGTTCCTCTCTTTTCATTGCCTTCAAATTATGACATTCTACATGTTTTGAATCACACGCATCTGATCGGTTGAAAACCTGTCTCCAAAATTTTTCTTTACTTTATCCTGGAGTATCTTTCTTGCCCTTGACAGATTAGATTTGGATGTACCTTCGGTAATTCCCAGCTTTTGACTGATTTCCTGATGTGTGTATCCTTCAATGGCATATAAATTAAAAACCATCTGGTATTGAGGCGTTAACTCATTGATCATTTCTGCCATTTCTGTGGCTGTGATGCTGTGCTCTGCATCATTACTCACGATTTCTTCAGATAATCCTTCAATTTCTTCTACGGGATACAAATAATGATGCTTCCTGAACCGTTCGAGGGCTGTATTTACCATGATTTTTCGCATCCAGCCTTCAAATGATCCTTCGAACCGGTATTGGTTTATTTTTTTGAAAACTTTTATAAAACCTTCCTGGAGAATATCTTCTGCTGCTGTTTGATCCTTGGCATACAACATACAAACACCAAACATGCGTCCTGAAAAAATTTTATATAATTTTTCCTGGCAGTCAGGCCGTCCTGCAATACATCCTTTTATTATATTTTCTATCAGACTTTCCAACGATCAGTGTGATAATTTTTCTATTATGTAGACGACACTTTTAATCAAATGGTTGCGTGAAGTTACAAAATTTATTCTTAAATCCTTTTTTATAACGCAACCCTTTAATTTTTTTTTGCATCATGACTATACCGGATTGTTTTGCGGACAATCATAATAAAAAAGATCAAAATGTCGCGATTAGATTTAATTATAAAGAGAAAATGTAGGGTATTTAAAAATATTTGTGTGATAATGTAAGAGAAATATGAAAACAGACACTTGTAAATATCGTTTCATAGCTTTATGGCTTGTTGTATCTTCTTTTTTGCTTTGTTTTTCCTGTAAAGACGAAAAAGAGGATATAAATATACCTGACAAAGAAAAATCAAACGGAAAGATTGCATTCTACGAAGCTGCTTTGAAGGACTCTTCTATTTTGATACACAAGGCTGAATTAGATGATTATCATTTGACAGAAAGACCATGGTTCACTGCCGATGATATTGAGATATATGATTTTTCAACACACATGGTATATTTGAAAAAAGACATCCAACATTATTCATTTTGGCATGAAGAGTTGTTGTTTACAACTAAAACAATTATTTTGACAGTGGACGGTAATAAAAAGTACGAAATGTTTATCTGGCCATTACATTTTTCATCATTACCTCCCGGTCCCAGAGTCGATTTTTATCCTTTTTTTGAACCTGGCGATATGTTCAGGATAGCGCTTGAGTTTGCAGTATTCGGACAAAATGAACATGACCCCAGGAATGACCCTGCTATTAAGGAAGCGCTTATTTCGGAAGAACTGTATCATGCAGGAATTGAATGTTCTCTTAACATGGTAGACATAAAGAAAAAGACTGTGAATTATGCTTTCAGCGTAAAAAACAATGATGTCGATCCACTCTATTTGCTTGATCCCCAAAAGGCAGGTGATGATATATTTCACTATTATTCATATGGTTTACACCTGATGGATACTGTCAGAAACCAGTATTATTACCCGGTCTATAATGATATAGCTCCTGAACCGCCTGATGAAATAAACATTTCCTGGTTTAGCAGGGTTAAACCAGGCGGTGAAATGCAAGGCAGCGTCACAATGGAAGTAGCAGAAGAAGTTAAAAGCGGCGAATACATTTGTCTGTTTTATTATTCTTCACCATCATTTATAGATAAACAAACCAGGCTACGGGCGGATGGTCGCATCTGGATGGGTAAAGTCCCTGCTAAACCCGTTTATATAAATAAATAATAACCTTATAAAATGAAAAAATATGAAAACTATTACATTTATTTTTCTATGCGTATTGATAGCTTTTGTCTCTATAAACTGTGAAGACGATACAGAAGATGGTGCAGAACCGGCAGGTTTAACCGGAAGTGATAGTGAGGCTTATAGATCAAAAACCGGAGATGCACACTCTGAGGGCGCTGAAGGCTCTTCTGAACCCGGAGGAGGGGCTGACATTGGTGTGTTTGATCCGTCTGATGGCGAACAAAGCCAGGCCGGTGTTATCACTGCAGGCGAATGGAATGACCTTGAAAACTGGGATTTCTGGCTGGATTTGATGCAAGAGAAAGAATGGTCTGACTTCCAGGAATACTGGAGCTTCCATCCGGTGGAAAAGTATGACCTGCATTTGACACAGGCAGGAAATTTCCCCTTAGCTGATTCGGAAGTCAGGCTAATGAACGCTGATAATCAGCCGGTATGGACTACCAGAACGGACAATTTCGGAAAGGCTGTACTCTGGAATGGTTTGTTTGAGCAGCAGGAAGATGTTGGGTATATTGAAGTTTTGGCCAACAATAAAAACTTTCGAATTGAGGATTTAGCAACACAGGAGGGAATGATTGAATTTAATGTTGATGAAGCATTTGAAATTCCCGGGAATGTTGAGATCATGTTTGTTATTGATGCAACAGGATCGATGGGTGATGAGCTTGAATATTTAAAAACAGAACTTGAAGATGTCATGAACAGGGTGAAAAATGACCAGGCTAACACGCAACTTCGTCTTGGGAGTATTTTTTACAGGGATAAAGGAGATGAATATGTTGTGAGACCCTTTGCTCTGACAGAAAATACCAGCCAGATTATTTCGGAGCTTAAAAAACAACGCGCAGACGGAGGCGGAGACTATCCCGAAGCTGTCAGGGAAGCTCTTGAAGCTGCCATAATCCAGCAATCCTGGAAACAGGATGCACTGTGCAGGATTTTGTTTCTGTTATTGGATGCTCCGCCACATTACGAAGAAGATGTCGTTGAGGACTTACAGCGATCAATCAAAAAAGCAGCTGAAAAAGGTATTAAAATTATTCCTGTTACTGCCAGTGGTATAGACAAAAACACGGAATTTCTTATGCGTTTCTTTTCCATAGCCACCAATGGCACATATACATTCATCACCGATCATAGCGGTGTTGGCGGCGATCATCTTGAGCCAACAACCGGGGAATACGAAGTAGAATTCCTGAATGAACTGATTATTCGCCTGATAAAGAAATACAGCACAATAAATCCTGAAAGCTAAACCAATACGATTTAGTTTTTTATCCCGGTACTGAATTAAGCGCCGGGATTTTTTTAAAAAAGTTTAAAATATGATCACAGCAATTATGCCTGTTAGCAGCCCATAAAAAAGCATAGGGAAGGCTGTTTTTTTTAAAATATATCCTTCTTTGCCAATCAGCGCCAGCACCGATGTAAGGGCTACAATATTATTGATGCATACCATGTTGCCAAATGAACCGCCTACTGATTGAAGCGCCAGAATAGTTGTTCTGTCAAGATTTGTTTCAAGTGCAATTGAATCCTGTATCCCGGCAAATGTCAGATTGGATATGGTTGCTGAACCAGAGAAAAAAGACCCCACAGCTCCCAGATAGGATGCAAAGAATTTCCAATATTCCCCGGTAAAATCAGCCATTACCCTGCCAATGGTGTTAACTGCTGATTTTTCACCACCCATCATCATCAGGTTAACAAATACCAATGCTCCCAGCAGTGCATAAGTAGGTTTTTTCATTTGCTGTACGGTCGTGCTGAATACTGATTTGATGTCATTATTCTGCGTCCTGAATATTTTGAATGTTACCAGGGAGATCAATAAAAAAGGTATAACCGACGGAACATACAATACCATATGGCTCCAGTTCTGAGTTGTCTGAAAGATATTTTCCAGTCCGATGACCAGTGAACCGCTGATTGAGAAATCGCCCAGCATTCCTAAGGAAATATGGAGGGCAGGCTCTCCTGCTGTTAACAGTTGCTTAATACCAAGCTGAGGAATGCGGGTTACAATTAATACCAGGATGGTACCCCACAAGGGGAATGTTGCTTTTATAAGTTTTTTATTGCTTATGCTGTTTGTTTGTTTTAGGTTCATTTGAGCCTTTGTATCACCGGTTTTTAATCCAATATTCTTCTTTGCAAAAAACACTGAGGCAAGCAAACCGGTAGCGCCACCAATGAGCGAAGGAAATTCATAATTAAATCCGGAAACGACCAGGTAAGGAATGACGGTTGATGCCACGCTTAATATAATATAACCGGCATTGTTCAGGATGCTTTTAAGTTTTACGAGCTGAAGCAACGCAATTGTGACAATAAACAAACTGACAATGGCATGAATTGTAGCTGATTTGAAAGCAATTGAAAGGATTTCAGTTTCACTGAGCTCAATAGCGGAGAACCCAAACCAGGTAGGCGTTCCAACCGCGCCGAATGATACAGGAACAGTATTCATGATCAATGCCACAATGGCTACGCGCACGGGATTAAATCCCAGTCCGACAAGAACAGGAGCAGCAATGGCAGCCGGTGTTCCAAAACCACTTGCCCCTTCAATCAGAAATGAAAAAGCCCAGCCAACAATCATCAGTTGAGCAATCTTGTTTTCGGTAACACTGTTTAGCCATTGCTTGACAATAAAAATACTACCGGTTACTTCCATGGTTTTGAACAAAAAAATTGCCCCGGCTATGATGAGTATCGGTGTCCAGGCTACCAGCAGGCCGGCTAATATATTGGCATGAACCAGGTTTGGATGATACTGAAATACAATTAAAGCAATGAGATATAGAACCAATGCAGACAAAGGCAAAGCCTTATTTGACGGCATACCGTTTTTCTTTGCCATCAGCCATATCAACAAAATAATAGGGAAAAAAGAAAAGATGATGTTATTCATCGGGGGGAAGGGTTTAATCAGTTTCTATTTCTTTATCTTTGCCTTTTCAATAAATTGTTTAGCCACATTTAATGCCCTTAATTCATTCTTTTTCTTAAATGAATGGGCTTCCATTCTAACCAGGATATTCTTTAAAACCTGTATTGCATTGATTATATTAGGCCCTTTATTTAGCATAACACACTCCGCTTGCACTGACAGGGCTACGTCACTAATTTCAGCTCTTGTCGGAATACCGGTTTTGGCAAGATTTTCAAGTACCTGTGTAGCCCAAATGACAGGAATATGTGCTGCCTCGCACAGCCACAATATCTGATTTTGCACTTCTGAAATTCGTTCAAATCCAATTTCAACAGCCAGGTCTCCGCGGGCAATCATAATACCTATTTTATCCCGCTCCATCCCTTTTATGAGTATTTCGGGAAGATTGTCAAATGCTTCCTGATTCTCAATTTTAAAAACGACACCCATTTGTTCAGCTTTGTTCTTTTTTAGTTCTTCATACAGTTGATGAACATCATCAGTTGTCCTGACAAAAGAATAACCGACAATATCTGCATGTTGACAAACAAATGGTAAATCAGATATATCTTTATCGGTTAATGCAGGCAGATTCAGTTTTGTGTGGGGAAGATTAATGCCTTTGAAAGAGCCTAATTTAGATTTGTAACTTGCCGTTATTTCCAATTCTAATGTGTCTTCTTTTTTATCAATAACTTTTGATTTTATCATCCCATCATCGAATAAGATGATATCTCCAATTTGAGCATCATCAATAACTTCATTGAGCAAAACTTTTACAACTTTTTTTTGTACCTTATTGTTTTCAAAAGGTTTTGTTTTTTCACCAGGCATTGTTTCTTTGGAAAGTATAATATGCTCACCAACCTGAATAGGAATGCTATCTTTTATTTTTCCTTTATCAGTAAAAACTTCGATTTTTGAAGTTCTGAGTTTCGGACCGGACAAATCCATATAGATTTTAATTCTATGTCCTGTTTCTTTTTCAACTTCTTTAATATAAGCGAGCATCCTCTCCCAAATATCCACATTACCATGACTTAGGTTAATTCTGGCAACCTCCATGCCGCTTAAAACCATATTTTTAATTAAATCCTTGTCCTCAGCAGCCTCATTCGGGAGTGTAACCATAATTTCTGTAAAATGCTCTTTTTTTGTTTCATTAAATAAATTGTTTGCATGTGTTCGAAGCAATTCCATGCTTCCGGTATACCCTATTGTTTCAACACCTGGAGTTAAATCAAATGAGGTACTTTGGATGAGGTTTAGATTTCTGACTACATGATAGAGATTGCTAAAAACATATCCTTCGGCAGATCGTAATGATGAAACACCAAGATCAGATAATATTCCGTGATATTTTCTTAAATCCCTGCTTCTTAAAATAAGATATCGTAATAGATTCTTTGCGCTTAGCTTATAATCTGCATGAACCCTGCTTGTAATATCATTAATATATTCTTCATTATCGATTAGCCCGTTAAGAATTTGTGATAATTCTTGTTCTAATTTTTGTATGTCCATTTTATTGCTTTTTGTTTGTAAGAATTAACAATAATCTCAAAATCAGGTTCACTGTTGCTTATTTTTTTTCAGATCAGCAAAGCGTCAAATAATCATTGAATTTAAAAAATTTTAAAAAATTACGATTATATTATAACAAAAGCTTATATAATCGGTCCTTTGTACGTTTATCCAATTTTAATTGCATCAGATTATTTGCGATTTATATTTCTTTTTCACCGCAAGTTTTTCATTGTTACAAAGGTACATATATTTCCGGAAAGGTTTGGAGATATGTTGCAAAATCATTTATTTGCGGAGCTTGATAGTGCTGTATTGTTTTGCCATCATTGTATTTTGCGACAGCCAGATTTTTTGCCATCCATACTTGGTTGCCTATTTGTATGGTTTTGTAGGTGTTGCCACCACTATCTGTATCTGTACATGTAATTTTTTCTGCTTCTTCCTGAACCACAAAAACTGCAATTTACTGCGCAGAAAAATCTCCCGGCCTTACGATATGGGACAGGCTCTTACAGGCTCGTTGGAAAAATTTGTGATAAACATAAATCCACCGATTAGGTTCGAAGGTTTCCAGGTAAATCTTTCACCCCTTATTTGATGAAGTGCTCAATACCGGCCGGTATGCTAAGTGATCCCGGTATTTCATGTTCAGGGGCTTCCTCATGCAGTTCGTCAAAAAGTTTAAGAAGGCGCTGGTACAAAA
>CAZVTW010000015.1:29380-31621 GCA_964629805.1 uncultured Bacteroidales bacterium
TCAGGGGCTTCCTCATGCAGTTCGTCAAAAAGTTTAAGAAGGCGCTGGTACAAAACCCAGTGAGATTCTGCCCTGTCTTTGTGGTGGGGATGGTCTGTGGCGTAACAGCCGGAGCGGGAATTGTCATTGATATAAGCACTGGTTACGACGGCAAAATCAAGTTTGGCATAGGCAAGGCCGTGCTCGTTCACCAACCGGAGAATAGTCTGTTTGATATAGTTGAACCAGCCAGTGCCGTAGCAACTGGTGTAAAAATCAGATTGCTCATTTGGCAAATGCAGGTCTGTCAGTTTGCCGTTTTCATTTTTCACAAACCATTCGGGATGTTCCTTAAACACTTTGGCATCTTTGGTGGCAGCGCCAATACTTATCCATAGTCCGGGTTTCATGCCAAGTGTGCGGATATAGTCGAATGTCGGTTTCAGCCCGCCGGGAAACTTTGCTGTATCTACCTGCCAGTCGCCATAATTATTTCCCCAGCCTTTCTCTGATGTTTCCCCGCCAATGTTGATTTGCCAGCCATCATCAAGAATAAATTCCTGAATGCCGCATTCAGCCGCAGCCCTGGCTACTTCCCTCACAAGCGAATCGTTGATAAACGTGCGAAAGGGATACCAGGTATTGTACACAAACGTGGGTTTTTTATCCAGGGTAACAATTCTGGGATTCATATGCTTCACGACAAATTCATTCACATCATTGTTAATAATCTGAAAACCGTCATCAGCATTGGTGTATACAGCAATAAACACCTTTGGACTTTCCCAGGATTCGCCGGGTTTCAGCCATTTTCTGAATGCAAAATCCTGATCAGGATATGTCAGGCCTATTTCCACGCTGTTTATGTTGTTATGATAGGTTGTCCGTTTAAGCACACCAACCGTTTCATTGCCTAGTGCAATACCCCGGCGTTCGGTCACATTGTGTACCACCACCACAGGATCATCCCAGTTGCCGATATATTTATCAAGATGTTTCATCCGGCCATAATTATGGTATACCTGCGAACTCACATGAGAGAGCGTAGTCACCAGGTCTTCAATATTAACTTTTTCAAGTTTAAGTTCACTCTCATCCGTATTTTTTATCGTTATCCACTTGCGAATGACCGGCAGACCCGGATAAAGCATATAATGAAGCGTAACTTGTATTTTGATTGTCTGATCTGCAGGACGGATCAACATTTTCAAACCTCTGCCACCGGTTTTGTCTCTGATTGTTTCATTCTTCATAATTTTCCAGCCTGTGTAACCGCTGAATTTTTTGTCATTTAGAGAAAATGAAAATCCCCTGCTTTTTTCGATGAAATTTTGTTCTGATGTATGATGTAACAATTCAACAGGGCAAATGCTGTCTTCCGAAATGGATATTTTTTCTTTGATGACACCATTATCAAGGGTTATTTCATTGTCTGACTTATTAATAAACTGTTGCGGAAAAGTGGTGGTTGCAGTAAAAAGTAATACTAAAAACAAAAAGTCCTTCATAGGGTTGAAATTTTGATTTATAAATTCATGATATGTTTTATCTTTGATAAAAGTAGAGAATATATCCTGAAAAGCAATAATGCCCTGATAATTCTTTTAGATATTTCCCCGTGTTAATTCGGATCAGAATGATAAGGGGTCAATCTTTTCTAAGCCACTAAATAAACTGGATAGAAACAACCAAAGCCAACATAATGGTAAACAGTAATTCAGCCACCCACTTTCTGGAAATGGAGAGCAGGTAATGAGAAATAATAAACGAAACCGGAACCGAAATAACCGGGATGAGTTCAAGAGAGGCAGATGGCATTTTCCAGAGTGATGAGATGGTAAAAAGCCCTGCTGTGAGAATAAATTGCCAGAGAAATAATTGGTAACATTTTCTGGAATGAATGTATTTGTATTTATAGACCCTTATCATATAATAACTAGAAATAAGAATCATCAACAATATGTATCCATAAACAACATAGTAATAATTATGAAAAACACGTAAAAAATCCATGCTGATGACCATGTTTAGCTGTGTGTCAATGAGCAATTCTTCCGGTAAATCAGCAATGGCATAATAGTAGGTTTGAAGGATAATAAAAGGTAATACTAATCCCCCCAGTGAGGCAATAAATTCACGCCATTTAAATGATCGGAATATAATGAGCCCAATCCAGACAAGTATTATATAAAAAATGGAGTTGAGATAGAAAAGGCTTGAAATTGCAATAATAAGTGATGCATTAAAGTAATTTGACATTGC
>CAZVTW010000016.1:0-31348 GCA_964629805.1 uncultured Bacteroidales bacterium
CTCTGGATTATGTATTCAGGGGAGACTCATTCACCATCACCCAACCTGAGCAATTATCCATAGATACAGTTATTATTTCAGATGTTAACACCTGCCACGGTGATGCAACAGGCTCAATCAGAATTAATGCCAGAGGTGGAACTGCGCCTCTTTTCTATTCAGTAGATAATGGGAAAGATTATGTCACTAACAATACAATTACAGGATTAAGTGCCGGAAATTACAGGGTAACCATTAAAGATACATTAAATTGTACTTTACCAAATAATCAAAAACAAACAGTTACAATTTCACAACCAACCAAATTAAAAATTAACAGGAATGATTACACAAAGCAGAACATAACAACCTGCTATGGCAACAAAGAAGGCAGTATTACCTTTTTAGGCCCCACAGGCGGAACTCCGCCGTATTATTATTCTGTAAATAAAGGAAGGAACTTTTCAGGAGATTCAATATTTAAAGATCTTGCTGCCGGGAACTATAATCTCGTAGTCAAAGACAAAAAGAATTGTATTGACAGTATTAGGGGAATTGTAGAGATTATCCAGCCTGAACAATTACTTCTTGATCCTCTTAAAACAAAAGTTGAACAGGTCAAATGCCATGATGACAGCACAGGAACAATAAAACTTTCAGCTACCGGTGAAAATCCGTTCCTTTATCAGATATCTGCCGGCGGCGAAACCTACACCACAACAACCGGTAGTTTTAATAATCTGAAAGCTGGTAGTTACAAAATAACAATTTTTGATAAAAACGGATGTAAATTTAGTGTAGATACCCCTGCTGTAGTGCCAAATCCCCCACCTATTATCATTGATACGGCAGAAACGTACAAACCTTCCTGTGAATTTCGTGAGGACGGGAAATTCCTGCTTCGTGCCAAAGGTGGTACAGGAGACCTGACATTTATTATTGGTGATAATCAGTATACCGAATACGAAGCAGATGAAGGTTTTATTGAAGGATATCCACCGGGTGAATATATATTCCGGGTGGTTGATGAAAATTTATGTGAAGCAAGAGACACCCTTGTTGTTTTACAATCTAAATTTGCCTGTATCGAAGTCTACAATGCCTTTACTCCCAATGGAGACGGAATAAATGACACCTGGGAGATAGAAAATCTGAACCAATATCCCAATGCAGTGATACAAATATTCAATGGCTGGGGTAAAGTATTATATGAGTTCTCGGCAGGAGACAGTGGTTGGGACGGAAAATATCAGGGAGAACCAATGCCTATTGATACATATTATTATCTTATCCGGCTTGGAGACCACCATAAGGCTCAGACCGGAGCAGTCTATTTAGTCAGGTAAAGAGAAAAAAAAATGATGATAACAGAACATAAGCATATCAACAATAACAAAGAAGCTGCAAAAAAAGTGAAAAAATCAGGTGGTTTGATCTTCCTGATAATCATTTTTTTCATACTATGTAATAGATATGCCTTTTCGCAGGAGTTGCCTTTATATAGCCAGTACATGCTGAACAATTATCTGCTCAATCCTGCCAATGCCGGTGTCAACCAGCATTCGTCTCTCGTTCTGACTGACCGGCACCAGTGGTTAGGAATTGTTGAATCGCCTAATGCCCAGTCATTAAGTGTCCAGGGTCGTCTCCGCGATGTCGGACTCGCAGGACATGTATTTAATTACAGTAAGGGATTTATCAACAGAAAAGGATTTCAGTTGACATATGCATTCCACGTTCTTCTGCAGAATTATTCACTCAAAGCTTTAACACCAAAAGGACGGCAAAAATTGCGGTTTAGTTACCGGGCACGGCGCAGGAAAAGGTCCGACAGGTACCTTTCTTTTGGCCTCTCCTTTACAGGATTTCAGCATCAGATAGACTATGGCCCATTAAATACGCAAATAGACAACGATCCGGCTTTGGGATTTGCCCAGGAGAATAATTTCTATCCTGATGCCAATTTTGGCCTGTTGTATTACACACCTAATTTCTATGCCGGTTTGTCTGTTGCTCAACTGTTTCAGCCCAGAGTCAATCTTCGCCAGGAGTATTATGAAGGAAACGTGCTTCCCAGAACATTTTTCCTTTCTACTGGCTATAGTTTCGAATTTGAGAACATGTATAAAGAAGTGTTTTTGGAGGTAGAGCCTTCAATAACACTCAAAGCCACTCAAAATCTGAAAGAAAGGCAGGCTGATGGAAACCTGAGAGTTTATTACATGACTGATTACTGGATTGGCGCCTCCTATCGTCATTATTTGGATGATCTGCCCGGCCAAAGCGCTTCACTTATTTTTTATGCCGGATTCCCCATCTTCGAAAATCTGTATTTTGCTTACGGTTATGATGTTACAATGACTGACATTGGAAAATACTCTGGTTCGACACATGAATTCAAACTTGAGTATGTATTTCACAGGGTCAGGAAGAACAAATTTTGTCCCTATTCAACAAGGTAAAATCTTTATTTAGAAGAAAATAGAGTCCTGAATTGGTCTGTTAAATTTTGATTCAAAAATAAAGTTTATTAAACATTTTATAATTTTATGTACCAGGAGCAACCACAGTAGCAAAAACCAATTATCTTTCCATAATAAAAGATGTGGATTTGATATTTAACGAATGTCTTTAACCACAAGTATCCGGTTAATATTAGACAGATTCCTCGTTTCACCCGGGATGACTACCTTTTTATAGTATTTTACTTTGTGGAAGAACCTGGTTTGTGGCTCCGACAAAAACCAGATTCCTCCCCAGGGCTTTTTCAACGGTAACTCCTTGTCTTTCCGGGCAAAGCGAGTATTCTGTGTAAAGTTGTAACCTTTAACCGGACAGTAGTGATTTTTAAATTATATGAGTAAAAAACAATAGAATTATATATTACTCCTCATATCTTATCGGAATTGTAACCTCATTTCTCCTGTTAATCAGTTTAAAAGGAGAATTGTAGACCCTTACCTCATATTCTCCTGCAGCATCCAAATTATTTGCTGAAAGGAATTGTTCTAATTCCCGGAGCTTTTTCTTCACCAGTTTTTCATTTGCATATCCCCCAAAGATAATTGCAACCGCGTAGAAAGCTGTTGTACTGTGAACTTTTATATCAGCGTTGAGTGGTTGCGGAGGTTGTTTTTCCTGGTATTGCGAAGGTAAAACAAAACTCATCTGAACAGAATCTTCATGCTTGTTGTACAAAACAGGTGTAGTCATCGAAATACCGGCCTGATTTGCGTTATCACCGGATATATACCGGAATAATGTTCTAAAACCGGAAGAGGAAAAATCGTCCATCCCGCCTTTACCGGAAACACTTGCAATGACAGATTCAGGATAATATCTTAACTCTATTTCACCGTAGGTATTTATAACCCAGTATTTTTGTGTTTCATATTTTGGTGACGTTTCAGTAAACATAATACTAACTGTTATGATAATTGAAATAATGTGTTCCATCATTAATAAATTTAATTTGTTTATTCATAAACAGACGAGCCTTAAATTTTGTTCAAGAAAAAAAACAATAAATAAAACAAAATATTGATGGGCATCCAATGGATTATTGATCCTGTCAGGATGGACATATTCAAATTTTGTTATGATTGCAAATTATGATAATTTTATGGAACATTAATGAATTTGATTGTTTTATAGCATGAATTATTCAATATCAGGAATTAAGCTCTAAGGTTTTTATCTCCAGGAAGAACATACCAATAAATACATGTATTATTAAAATGAGAAACATTTTTTATTTTTTAATTGTCAGATACTTACTTACCCCAATGTTGATAAGCGCCCGGCAAAAAGGTGGTAACTATTGGGATGAAATCATCGTTGATAAGCTCAAAAGAAGATACCTGGTTCATCTTCCGGTTGGTTATTCAAAGATGAAAGATAAAAAACTCCCGATCATCATTTATTATCATGGTGGTGGCGGGAAACCAACAAGCAGCCTGCTTGAAACCAAGCTCGGTCTGCTTGCCAACAGGGAAAAATGTATTGTTGTTTTTCCAAAAGGATATAAAAAATCCTGGGCTGATGCACGTGACAGGACTGTTGCATCAAAAGCCGGAATCAATGATGTGAAATTCACTGAAAAGATGATACAGGGATTATGTAAAAAACATTCAATAGACACCAACAGAATATTTATTGCAGGCATATCAAATGGTGGATTCATGGTACAAACCCTGGTGCATGAATTACCGGGAATATTTGCCGGTATGGCTTCTGTCATCGCTTCATTACCCGTTAATCTCGAAAAAAGAGAGGTAAAGCACACACCTGTACCTGTTCTCATCATTGCAGGCACAGATGATCCCATCATTCCTTATGAAGGGGGAGAAGTAAAAAGCCGTGCTGGTGGCAGTATACTGGGTATGGAAGAAAGTGTAAAATACTGGCGGGATGTTAACGGGTGTCAACCGTATTCAAAAATTGAACACATACCTGATATTGAAAATGACGGAACATTGGTTACAAAATATACCTACATTGACAACAATGGAAAAGAACATGTTGTTTTTTACAAAATAAATGGTGGAGGCCATCAATATCCTGACGGCCTCACTATTCCTTTTGGCGGCAAAAAGACAAAGGATATTAACGGATCTTTGGCTATTTGGGAGTTTTTTAAATCTCTATAACACGTTGTTTCGTATTACTCATCAATATCATCCAAAACAGAAAAAGCTTCGTACAGATAAGCGTCCTTTTTCAATTTTTTGATCCATTTAGCTCGTTTTTCTATCGTTATTGAATCCCTGGCTATATATTCTTCATCTGCTGCCAGGGTAGCAATTTCAAGGCCTGTCTCATCCGATTGAATATTTTCATATTGTTTAGCTTCCTTTTCTGTATCATGCTTCTCCTCCCTGTATATTGCAAGATTTAGTGATCGAACAGACCTGTCTCGCTGTTCTTTAAGCCATTTGGCATGTTCATCAATCAAACCAAATACCTGATTCTTCTTTACCCTTGCCTGGCTTTTTTTCTGAATCTTGTCAACCGGATATGGCTTATACCATTCCTCATATTCAACAGGTTCAATTTCATCCCAGGCCATAGCATTCTCCTGTTCCTTCTCACCTATCTCGATGTAAGAATATTCATCGGGTAATAAAATATCCGGAATGACACCTTTGAGTTGGGTTGTTCCGCCATCAATCCGGTAAAACTTTTGTATGGTCATTTTAATGGAACCCAGAGGTTTATATTGATTAAACTTTTTGGGAACAATGTCATCAAAATTGATAAAACGCTGAACTGTTCCTTTACCATAAGTTGAGTTACTTCCAACAATAATGCCCCTGTGGTAATCCTGGATAGCTGCGGAAAATATTTCAGAAGCAGAAGCGCTGAAAGCGTTAACCATCACAACCAGAGGTTTGGTAAATTGAATAGCGGGATTTTTATCTTTTAAAACATAGGGTTCTCCGTATCTTGATTTCACCTGTACAATCGGGCCTTTTTCGATGAACATGCCGGCAATCTTTACAACATCCTGTAATGATCCGCCTCCGTTGTTTCTCAGGTCAAGAATAATACCATTTACATTTTCTTTTTTCAGTTTTTCAATTTCTTTTTCAACATCCTCAGCGCAGCTCCTGCCTTTATTTCCTTTTAGATCAAGATAAAACTTAGGCAGATAGATGTATCCTGTCTTGTTTTCGTCATTGTTATCCTGTAGTATCAATGATTTAGCGAAAGTTTCATCCAGGATCACCACATCCCTTTCTATGGTTATATCCTGGTATATTCCGTCCCGCTTTTTAACTGTAAGCGTCACTTCCGTTCCTTTAGGCCCTCTGATTAGCTGAACAGCTTTATCAAGTCGCATATCAACAACATCAACCGGCTCCTCATCTTTTTGTGCGACTTTCAGGATTAAATCACCGACTTCCAAATCTCCCTGTCTCCATGAGGCAGAGCCAACAACAATGCGAACTACCTTGATGTAACCATCTGCCTGTTGAGTCAGGGTGGCACCAATTCCCTCAAGCTGTCCGGACATACGTATATCGAAATCCTCCTTATCCTTTGGCGGGTAATATCCCGTGTGCGGATCATAGGTGTTTGTGATGGCATTAAGATACAATGAACGTCTGTCAGCCTTTTCAAGTTTTGATAACCTGTGAAACCAATCTTCCTGATCTTTTAAGACCTTTTCACGAGCTTCTTTTTCAAGTTGTTCATATGATTTTTCTTCAAAGGTGGTATCATTTTTTTCTTTCTTTTTTTCCTGTTGTTCCTGCAAACTGTACAGTCTTTTCAATGTCCTGTATTTCAAATATTTTCTCCATCTATTATTGAGCTCATCATAATCCGCGGCAAAATCAATTTTTTCAGGATCAAGTTCTATTGTTTCATTCCTCTTAAAATCAAAAGGCTCATCCAGAATACCCGGATAAAACTTTTCAGCTTCAGCTATTCCTTTTTCTATCAGACTGTATGATAAATCAAAAAAACTGTAAGAGCTATTTTTTATTTCATCATCAATCCGTTCACGATATAGGCTTAATTTATCAATATCAGGTTTTATTAAAAATCGCTTATTATAATCAAGTCTCTCAAGGTATAGTTCATAAGCCTTCTCCGAAAAGCTGTCATTGTATTTTTTACTTTCGAAATGATTAACTTTAAGTGACTGAGTCACTGCCTCAAGAATAACTTTATTCTTTGAACTATCATCCTGAATTTTATATGCTGCAAAAGCAATTATTAATACAAATCCAATTAATACTGAACCAATTTTATATTTCATTTTCATGTCTTTAAATTTTTTAATCATAAAAATTTACATTCAATAGACTACCATTATCATCTATGTTAGGAAACCATATTTTGACAGGTTAAAAAAACCTTTGGCTCCATTGGCAAAAAGATAAATATTATTATATAATATGAGCCTAATCCTGAAAGTCCCTTTATTGGCAAACTCCTCGCCATTTGTCTTGATTTTGGCAAAAATCATTATTTTTAGGAGCGGACTCATAATATATGATGTTCGAATTAAAATATCTGCTAAAATAGAAAATCTTATAGAAATCAGGGAATCTATCTTTGGAAATAGAACGGATTCATTTCATAATTTATAAAGCAATCTGACATATAAAAGGTTTCAGATTCTTTTTGTAACGAGAGATTAAATCATATCCAAATTGGCGGATTTTAAAATACTTAAGCACACAATCAACAAAAAAAGTCTAAGATTAATAATATGGAACAGCCTATCTTATTCCCGATTAACCGGAACTTTATTCATTAATTAGTGGCTTTAAGAAAACTCCAATTTCTTCGTTACGGACAGACACTAATTATAATCATTATAAATCATAACATGGTATTGAAAAACATTTGTATTGAATAACAGGATATCATTTCATTTTTGTAAAATTGCGCTCTCAAAAAAATATTATCACATAAAACACGTTGCAATTTATAAAATTAGTTACAAGAAAAACATTATATTAAATAATTATTAATTTTATGTTATTTTTGTAACAAAAATATTTTGTATCGTATAAGGATTAAAAATGACCTGCTAATAATAACAGGCTTTTATTTGTTAGAAGATTGATTAAATATACATAAATATGGCGAAATTAAATACAATAGAGGATTTGAATAACCTGATCGGAGAACTAAAATCCGGGAACAAAAAAAATTCAAAATCCCAAAATCAAAAAATTCAGGTAAAAGTTTCGATGGCTACCTGTGGTATGGCTTCAGGGGCAAAAGAAATAATGGATTTCTTCATTGATGAATTTGAACACCAGGCAATTGATGGAGAAGTTACTCAAACCGGTTGTATGGGATATTGTTATGCAGAACCGACCATCGAAGTTGTATTGCCCGGGAAAGAATCCCTGATTTTTGGTGATGTGACAAAAAATAAAGCCCGGGAAATCGTAGATAAATATATTAAAGTCGGGGAATTGGTTGATGGCATTTTACCCGTAAATTACAACACAATTGATGATTAACAGAATCAAACCGCTTGTCAGGGCCTGAAATGATATAATCTGATAAACTCGTTTTTTAGACAGATTCAGGTAAGTCCGGACAATAATTATAAGAAAAAACAAATACTTAAATAGTAATGGACAAATACAGGACTCAAATATTGATATGTGGTTCAACAGGCTGTCAATCAAAAGACAGCGAAGCACTTGTTGAAAAATTCAGGCAGGGACTGCAGGATTTTTCTATTGATAACGAGGTTCAGGTAGTAAAAACGGGTTGCTTCGGACTGTGCAGTCATGGCCCGATCGTAAAAATATTGCCTGATGATATTTACTATGCCGGAGTGAAGCCAGCAGACATCGAAAAAATCATTCAGGAACACCTCATAAATAAACGGCCTGTTGAACAACTGATGATTCATGACCCGCAAAGTAAAGATGTTTTGAAAGACCCGAAATCAGTTTCGGAACAAAAAAAACAACTTCGTATTGCATTGAGGAATTGTGGTCTCATAAATCCGGAAAATATAGAAGAATATATTGAAAGAGATGGTTACAAGGCTTTTGGTCAATGTCTCAAGGATAATAATCCAGTACAGGTTATTGAAGAAATAAAGCAATCCGGACTTCGGGGACGAGGCGGCGGTGGGTTTCCTACCGGTCTGAAATGGGAATTGACCCATAAAAGCAAGTCAGAAAAAAAATATGTTGTTTGTAATGCAGATGAGGGTGACCCGGGCGCATTTATGGACAGGTCAATTCTAGAAGGTGATCCGCATAGTGTCATTGAAGCAATGGCTATTTGTGGTTTCTGTATTGGCGCTGATGAAGGCGTTATTTATATCCGCGCCGAATATCCTCTTGCCATAAAGCGCTTAAAAATAGCTATAAATCAAGCACGTGATTATGGATTGCTTGGTAAAAATATTCTCAATACCGGATTTAATTTTGACATATCAATCCGTTATGGAGCAGGCGCTTTTGTATGTGGCGAAGAAACAGCGCTGATTCATTCAATGGAAGGATTGCGGGGAGAACCAACCATAAAACCTCCGTTCCCTTCAGAAGCAGGATTCAGGGGAAAACCAACAAATGTCAATAATGTTGAAACATATGCCAATATACCGGTTGTTCTCAACAAGGGCGCTCAGTGGTTTAGTAAAATTGGCACAGAAAAATCCAAAGGGACAAAGGTATTTGCCCTGGCGGGAAAAATTAACAATGTTGGTTTGATAGAAGTTCCGATGGGAACAACCCTCCGCGAAGTTATTTTTGAGATTGGAGGCGGCGTGAAAGACGGTAAAAAATTCAAGGCAGTACAAACAGGAGGCCCATCCGGCGGTTGTTTAACTGAACATCACCTTGACACCCCAATAGATTATGATAATCTTATAAAATCAGGGTCTATGATGGGATCAGGCGGCATGATCGTCATGGATGAAGATGATTGCATGGTGTCTGTGGCCAAATTTTATCTTGATTTTACGGTTGAGGAATCTTGTGGAAAATGTTCCCCTTGCCGTATTGGCAATAAACGACTTTATGAAGTACTTGATAAGATTACCCGTGGCGAGGGAGAAGAAGAGGACTTAAAAAGGCTTGATAACATGAGTAAAGTCATCAAGGATACGGCGCTCTGTGGCCTTGGTCAGTCATCTCCAAATCCGGTTCTTTCGACAATAGAAAATTTTCACGATGAATATATGGCGCATGTGACAGACAAGAAATGCCCTGCAAAACAATGTAAAGGGCTCATGCAATATATTATTGATCCGGATGCATGTGTAGGTTGTACAATGTGTGCCAGGGTATGCCCTGTTAACGCTATATCTGGTGAAAGGAAACAAGTTCATGAAATAGACCAGTCTCTATGCATAAAATGCGGAGCCTGTATGGAAAAATGCAAATTCAGCGCTATTTACACGAATTAATACAGAACAATATGAAAATAGATACAGTAACAGTAACAATAGATAATAAACAGATTGATGTTCCACGGGGAACAACCATATATAAAGCGGCCAAAAAAGCCGGCATTGATATTCCTGTTCTCTGTTACATGGAATTACAGGACATGAATATAGAGAATAAGCCGGGTGGCTGCCGTGTTTGTGTTGTAGAAGTAGAAGGCAGGAGAAACCTTGCGCCATCTTGTTCAACAGAGGTATACGATGGCATGGTTGTCCATACACATACTATGAGAGTTATTAATGCGCGAAGGACAGTTGTCGAGTTTATCTTGTCCGATCATCCCAAAGATTGCCTGACTTGTCCGAAATCCGGCAGGTGCGAACTTCAGGATATGGCTATCAGGCTGGGTATACGTCGCATTCCCTACGAAGATATTGCGGAAATGTCGACCTACAGGAAAGACACATCACCTTCAATCATTCGTGATTTAGACAAATGTATCATGTGTCGCAGATGTGAAATGATGTGTAATGAAGTCCAGACCGTCGGCGCTTTGTCTGCTGTGAATCGCGGCTTTGAGTCTGCCGTAGCACCAGCCTTTGAAATGAACCTGGTCAATTCTGTGTGTACCTATTGTGGTCAGTGTGTTGCTGTTTGTCCAACAGGCGCATTAACCGAGGTTGACCAGACAAGAGAGATCATCAGGGAGCTGGCAGATAAGAAAAAAACTGTTGTTGTGCAAACTGCTCCGGCTGTGCGTGCTGCACTGGGAGAGGAATTTGGTATGGAGCCCGGAACATTGGTTACAGGAAAAATGGTGGCTGCCTTAAGAAGACTGGGCTTCGATTATGTCTTTGATACTGATTTCGCTGCTGATCTCACAATTATGGAAGAAGGCAGCGAACTGCTTGAACGACTCACGAAATATCTCCGGGGCGATAAATCAGTACAATTACCCATACTAACATCATGCTGTCCCGGATGGGTTAATTTCTTCGAACATCATTTTCCTGAGATGAAAGAAATTCCTTCCACAGCAAGGTCTCCTCAACAGATGTTTGGTTCGATTGCCAAATCATATTTTACTAAAGTAACTGATATTAACAGGCAGGATTTAACAGTGGTTTCTATCATGCCTTGTCTTGCAAAAAAATATGAATGCCAGCGTGACGAATTTAAAGTAGATGGTGATCCGGATGTCAATTATTCAATTTCGACACGCGAATTGGCCCACCTGATAAAACAGGCCAATATAGATCTGGACAAATTACCCGAAGAAGAGTTTGATGCTCCCCTGGGCGAATCAAGCGGAGCAGGTGTTATTTTCGGAGCTACTGGCGGGGGTATTGAAGCAGCTATCAGAACCGCCTATGAACTCCATACCGGAAAAGAACTTGAAAAAGTTGACTTTGAAGAACTTCGTGGAATGGAGGGTAGTAGAAAAGCTACTGTCGATTTTGACGGGCTTAAACTCAATATCGGGATCGCCCACGGACTTGGCAATGCCCGTAAACTTTTAGAGGATGTCAAATCAGGCAAAAGTAATTTTCATGCCATTGAAATCATGGCATGCCCGGGCGGTTGCATAGGCGGCGGGGGACAGCCCCTTCATCACGGAGATTCAGATATTCTTAAAGCAAGAGTGAAAGCCATATACGAGGAAGATAAAAACAAAAAAATCAGGAAGTCTCATCAAAATCCTTATATATTAAAACTCTATGAGGATTTCCTTGGAAAACCCCTGAGTGAAAAATCCCATCAACTTCTTCATACTGAATATTTCGACAGGAGCCCCAAGGATCCGGAAATATTGGACTAATCTCAGCGCTATTTTATAATAAAACAAAAAGAAAAAGACAATGACACATATAAAAGTTAAACTTCACAGAAAAGATGTAGATACCCTTATTGAAGTTTGTAAAGAATATAATAATGAGCCCGGGGAATTGATCAATGTATTACACCGTGCACAGGAAATTTTCGGATACCTGCCTGAAGAGGTTCAGGAAATAGTTTCAAAACAACTGAATGTACCCCTGGCCAATGTATATGGTGTTGTGAGTTTTTATTCATTTTTCACAATGATTCCGAAAGGGAAATATCCAATATCTATTTGCACAGGAACAGCATGTTATGTGAGAGGAGCAGAGAATGTGCTGAATGAATTCAAAAGACTGCTGGGAGTTAATGTCGGTGATGCTACTTCCGACGGAAAGTTTTCCCTCAACTGCCTGAGATGTGTTGGCGCTTGTGGCCTGGCGCCTGTTGTAACAATCGGTGAAAAAGTCTATGGCAGGGTTTCGCCTGAAGAGGTCAAAAAGATACTTAAAGAATATGAATAACCGGCTTTTAAAAGGCATGGTTATTCATATTGGCCTCATGATTCCAAGAAAAATTAACTGTCAAAAACCCTTTTCAGGCTGTTTCTGTTGATTTCTTCTTTAATAAGATAATTTCTTGCACCTGCTTCTATCATCTGCTGGATATGTTCCATTTCATCATGAAATGATACCGCAATTATTTTGACATCACGGTATTGCTCATTAATTTTTTTTGTAGCAGTAACTCCGTCCATAACAGGCATATCAATATCCATAAACACAATATCAATCACTTCTCTTTCAAGTATTTCAAGACATTGCCGGCCATTCATAGCCTCATCAATCGAATCTATTCTGTCCGGATAAGTGTCCTCAAGCAGAAATCGAAAAGCTTTCAGAAAATGTTTGTTATCGTCCACTAACAAAATTTTAAATTTTTTCATCCTATCAGCATATTAAGGGTTTGAAACCTAAGTTTTACTCAATTGCAAATTTCGAAAATCATCTCCTTATTTACATGCGTGTTTTCACCCAATTTTACATTCTTCAAACTGATTTTTTTCTGCGTGTTTTTTGGAATACTTACACATAAAAATTTGAGTAATATCTGCCAAAACAAGAATCAGGTAACTGATTTGTCCCGAAAGCGTGAATTATGTGTATGTATTCTTATTTGTCTCAGACCGGAATACCAGAGATAAATGACATATGGAATGAAAAAGAATAATAAATAAGTATTTTCAGAAAACAGGATAAAATCATACAAACCATGTAGTAACACCGGAACGAGTAAGGCTTTCATGAAAACAATGGTATTTTTACCGGAAGAAAACCGGGCCAGGGCAAAATAATATCCCATGGCCACACCAAAAAGCATGTGGGCAGGAACAGCCGTTATAGCGCGAATCAATCCGGTTGAGTATCCAAATTGAGAGACATAGAATATATTTTCAACACCGGCGAAGCCCAGTGAAATAAAGACAGCATAAACAATTCCATCAAAAAGTTCATCAAACTCTTTATGTGTCCAGATAAGGACATACAATGCTGCAAACTTAAACAACTCTTCAGTAAAACCTGCGATTACGAATGCTCTGTATGAGGCTGAAAAGTAAATATTGTCCGATTGGTAAAGTCCGGCTAACAACCTTTCAACAAAAATGACAGGGATGACAATAATTGCACCTGCAAAAAGGGTTTTTAACAGGAGAGAAACAGGTTCTTTTTCGTATTTATCACGGATATAAATATAAATTGCCAGGATAAAAACAGGAGCAAGAGATAATAGAATGATATTCATAACACAGGGATAAAATTGAATAATTTGTTCTGCAAGGTAAGAATCTTTTAGTATGAATACAAATAATCATGGCAACTCACTTATAAACCTCAACTTTTAGGAAGAGAAACCGTAAAGGTACTTCCTGCCCCTCTTTTGCTTTCAACAGTGATGTCGCCCTTGTTTTTTCTTACAAATTCAAGGCATATAACCAAACCTAATCCGGTACCCTTTTCATCCTCTGTACCAGGTTTGGAAAAATTCTTGTCTATTTCAAATATTTTTCTCTGATTTTCTTCTTCAATTCCAATTCCGTTGTCTTTGACTGAGATATAAACATAATTATCATCATCCCTGTAACCAATTTTAATCCATCCACCTTTGTTCGTAAATTTAACCGCATTTGACAATATGTTTCTGAATACTGTTTTTATCATATTTACATCAACAAAAACATAATCATCCTGATCCACATTATTAATAATCTCAATGTTCTTATCAAGAGCCAAAGGTGCTAAAAATTCGAAAACTTCTTCAATCAGGGATTTGATATTCGCAAATTGCGGATTAAACTCACTTTTTCCCGTCTGCGAAAACGACCATTCAAGTAAATTTTCAAGCAATTGATAGCTTGTTTTGGATATTTCGTACATATAGCCGTGCAGACGGTGAATGGTCTGTTCATTCAGTCTGGCAGTCCCTTTTAGTAGTAATTTTGATGTATTAATAAGATTGTGAAAAGGATTCTTTAAATCATGGGCAATAATGGAAAAGAATTTATCTTTGGTTGCATTCAAGCGTTCAAGTTCGTCCTTTTGACTTTCAATTTCTTCTTTTTGTTTTTGAAGTTCATCGGTACGTTGACTTACCAGGGCTTCCAGTTGTCTCTTTTCCGATTTAAGTCTCTGGTTCCGTAATCTGATAGTACCCAAAATAACGAAAGATGAAAGCACCAGGACAAAAACATAAAACCATATTTTTTTCCAGAATGGTCGTAAAATAGTAAATCTAATACTAAAAGGATTCTCCTGCCATATATTACTATGATTTGAAGCCCGCACCTTAAATGTAAAATCTCCAGGGGGAATATTCGAATAATTTATATAATTTTTTTCTGCAACATCAAGCCATTCTTTATCCAAACCTTCCATTTTAATCTTATACCTGACATTCTCCGGGATATGAAAATCTATTGCTGAGAAATAGAAGGTAAGATTATTCTGGTTATGTTCAAGTTGAAATTGCGTAGGAATCTTAAAAAATGGAAGTATTGGCTGTTCATTTGCGACCGGAACCATTTGCCTGTAGAATAGCCTCATGTCAGAAACATATACCTTTGGCGGGATGTTACATATGGCAGATTCCCCGGATTGGTATAAGACAGCGCCATAAATTGTTCCAAACCAGACATTCCCGTTTGATTCACGAAAACTGGCTCTGGCATTACACTCCATGCCTTTAAAACCTTCCTTTGTTCCAAAATGCTGTATCAATTTTATTTTTTTTTCATCATCCAAAGATATACGGTCAATGCCTTTTTCAGAGCAAATCAGGGTATGCCCTTCCTGTGTGAACTCAATTGAGTAAACCATATTTGAACTGAGGCCGTTTTCAGTGACATAGTTATAGAAATTCGTCCCGTCAAAAAAAGAAAGGCCATCTTCAGTACCAAACCACATATTACCAAATCTATCTTGTTTAATAACTCCAACAGCGTTGTCTATCAAACCATCAGCTTCTGATATTTGCTGAAAGAGCGTACCGTCATAAATAAAAATTCCATCTTGTGTACCAAAGTAAATAAACCCCTGATTAGATTCATAAATATCCCAAACATGATAGGATTTAAAACCCAGTGTATCAGCAAAAGTTTCTATATTTCCATTTTTAATCCTTGATAGTCCTCCCCCGTTTGTCCCAATCCATACATTACCTTCATTATCCGGCAAGACACACATAGCTAAACCGGTTCTCAACCTGTCAGAAAACTGATGTTCTTTAATCTTGTTCCCGTCATAAATATTGATCCCATCCAGGGTTGTAATCCATGTCAAACCATCTTCGGAAACTTTTATATCTGTAATGTGATTATTTGATAATCCGTCATGCGTATCGAATATCTGTTTTTTTGATCCTGTCCTCACAATAATGCCATTTCCGTCAGTTCCAAACCAAATGGTTCTGTCATTCATTCTACAGATTGATGTAATGAAATTAACAGGTGTGATATCATCAAAAGGATAATGGATGAAGTCAAATCCATTAAAAATGAATGCGCCCCGTCCATCAGTTCCTATCCAAATATTATTGCATCTGTCAGCATACAGGCATAATATATTATTATACTTAATTCCCTGCGTCTGGTCAATAGTAATAATATCATCACCGTCCATGATAATAAGACCGTTTCGCTGAGAACCGATCCAGAGTCTGTTCTTATTGTCAATAGCTAAACCAGTTACAGTTACATTATTTAAGCCTTTCCCGAAATATAATTTTTCAATATCATTGCCATTATATCTGTAAAGTCCCCTTTCTGTCCCGAAAAAATAGTAATCATCATATTCAATGATATTCGTAACCTGGATAGTATCTAACTGGTTGAGTATGTTTTTGTCTATATGATTGCCATCAGAGATATTAATTCCGGTATTGAGAGAGTACCACCAGGCATAATTATTAGATCCGACAAAAATAAACATTTCTGCCATTGTATAATCCGAAATTCTTGTTGCTTCACCCTGATCATAAATCCAAATTCCGTTTGAGGCAGCTATCCAGATTCTTCCGTTCCTGTCTCCCGCAATGTCGTATATTTCCCTGTCATAAAAATGAAGACTATCCACAGATTCAAACTTATAACCATTAAAGCTTGTGACTCCTTTTGTTGTTCCTATCCACGTTTTACCTGAACGGGAGTTATACAATGCTCTTACATTATCTCCGGGCAATCCATCCTTTCCGGTAAAAACTTTTGCATGATGTCCATCATATACGGTAACTCCCCCTCCATAAGTAGCAAACCACATCAGTCCCATCGTATCCTGGCACATATCAAAAACCTGTGACTGAGAAAGGCCATCCTGCAGGGTAAACTGACGAAAATTATATACCTGGGCCTGAAGTATTTGAAAAAAAAAGAACAATTTGATTATAAGCAATATATACTTTTTTGGATAATTGACAGAGAAGTCATAAAATCTCTTCAATATATTTCGAATATAAACAAATGCGATGTTCATGAATTGTACAATCATTGCTTCATTACTGAAAAAAATCTTAACCATCGCTTTTGAATAACTCCAAAAACGAGTAATCTATCCCTGAAATATAAAATCATAATAGGTCAAAAACTTTTTCCAGGGGATATGGTTTGTTCCTCATTTATTTTTAGTAAGAATAAACGAGTCCTCTTCCAAAAATTCCATTTGTCACCAAATTCTATGTTGATGAATCTTAATTCAGACAATGTCATTTGACATTAAAAGTGTCAGGCTGTTTTTATCTTCGTTTGCGACATATGCGTGATTATCAACGTCATTATTTTTTGACAGTTATATAGCACAAACTATAATCGAGACGTAAATCATCCTTTTAGGAGAGGGCTCATCAATGTCTTGTATTCAGAAAAGCCTGACCAAGTTGGTCAATAATATCGCTTGAGATAAGTGAATCTTCGCCAAATTTTTCAACGGCAATATCACCGGACAAACCATGTAAATAGACGCCAATCAGTGTTGCCCATTTAGAATCATATCCCTGAGAAAGTAACCCAAGAATGATACCGGTTAAAACATCACCGGTTCCTGCGGTTGCCATACCCGGGTTTCCGGTAGAATTGAAATAACAAGAACCATCAGGGCAAATAATAGATGAATAAGCGCCTTTTAAAACAACAACGCTTGAATACTTTTTCGAAAACTCTATCTGAAGCTGATTCCTCTCATAATAGTTATCTGTTTTTCCAATTAGTCGCTCAAGTTCCTTCGGGTGAGGTGTAAATATGGAATTCTCCGGTACTTTTTCCAGTAATTCTTTGTTTGCAGCTAAAATGTTAATCGCATCAGCGTCAAAAATAATTGGTTTGTGAAAATTATCCAGCAATTGATTGAGTGCATTGACAGTTTCTTTTTCAGTTCCAATACCAGGACCAATGGCAAGCGTATCATATTTTGAAACATCCTCAGGAACAATGGTGAATATGTATTCAGAATTATCAATGGAAGTCATATTCTCAGGTACTGCTGTTTGAATGATCTGGTAACCAAGACGCGGAACATGAGTTGTGAGTAGCCCAACGCCAGCTCTCAGACAAGCCCTTGAAGCAAGAACCGGAGCTCCCATCTTTCCATAACTGCCTGATATTAAAAGGGCGTGGCCATAATTTCCTTTATGTGAGAATTTATGTCGTTCAAATAATTGTTCCTTGATAAGTTGTTTGGTCACATAAAAATTATTCGCCCTGACACTTTCCAGATATCCCTTATGCAACCCAATGGGTAATATATGCCACTCACCTACATGCGGGGAAACATCAGCAAAGAAGAAAGAAAGAAATGGCATTTCAAGGGTTAGGGTATATTTCGCTTTAATAACATTTTCATAAGTGTATTCACCCTTTTTGTCTTTAGATATCCGCTGTTGTTTGGAATTATCTTCAGCAAGGAGTCCTGAAGGGATATCAATCGAAATAATAGATGCACTACTATCGTTTAAATGATTAACAAGTTTAGCATAAATTCCTTCCAGTGGTCTGTTAAGTCCAGAGCCAAAAAGACAGTCGATAATAATATCCCGCCTGTCAATAACAGGAAAGGTGTCCTCAGTTTTGAGTGTGAACACTTTTGCCTTATTCTGCTCCATGAGCCTGTGATGATTAATTTCGGCAAGGTCTGATAATTTGCCGATTATAAAAACCTCAACGTAGTAGCCGGCATCAGCAAGTAATCTTGCAATTGAGAGACCATCGCCGCCATTATTTCCGGGTCCCGAGAAAACTTTAAAGTCATCACCTATGTCAAATTTGGGAATAATCCAGTCCGCACAAACGTGCGCAGCCCTTTCCATTAAGCTGATTGGATGAACCGGTTCGTTGTCAATCGTGTACTTGTCCAGTTCCTTAACCTGATCTGAAAGTAAAATTTTCATAGTATTTGATTTGGTAAAATTTAGTTATGAGTGTTTAATAAAACAGTTTTTCAAATAAGGTGCATAGTACCTTAATATTTTGCACCTAAAGGTTAAAAACATTCTTAATTCAAAGATTAAATAAATTTATTTATTTTCAAAAAAAATGTTATACTGATATTTTAATATTTGAATGCTTCTGTTCAACAACATAAGCAAGTCTCACTAAATCAACATTCTAAAAGTCCTTTCCTGAAAAAACATTTTTATATTTGCGAATCTTCCTTAATCAGACATTTAGAAAAGGTTCAGTCTAAAACTATTTTAACAACATTTTATAAATAAAAAAATATGGATAAAGAAGCGCATTCAAAACAAAGAAAACATCCGAGAGGATTAATGGTTCTCTTTTTTACTGAGATGTGGGAACGATTTGGATTCTATCTTTTGCTGGGGATATTTACCTTGTATATGCTGGAAAGCGGAGATGCCAAGTTTCCTGGTATGGATTTCTCACTTGAGAAAGCGGCAGATATTTATGGCACTTACCTTGCACTTGTCTATCTGACTCCATTTTTCGGCGGTTTACTTGCTGACCGGGTTTTGGGTTACCGTTTGTCAATTACACTCGGTGGATTACTTTTTTCTGCCGGGTATATAGGCCTCTCTATTCACAGTGAAACAGCATTTTACATCTCACTCCTTCTCATTATCTTAGGTAACGGATTTTTCAAACCCAACATATCTGCTATGGTTGGGAAAATTTATGACTCCAAACCCAGGTTTAAGAATAATAAAGATGCGGGATATAACATCTTTTATATGGGGATTAATATCGGTGCTTTTATTTGTAATTTCATTGCAGCATATCTGAGGATCAATTACGGTTGGGGCTGGGCCTTTGCAGCAGCCGGTATTGGTATGCTCATTGGATTGGTTTGGTTCTGGACCGGGCAACTTTATGCCAAAGATATTATTGAAGTTGATAAAATCACACCACGACGGGAAAATGAAGCTTCACTCGCAAGAACCATTCTTTCTCTTTTCCTGCCTGCCGCTGCCGCTGCTATAATAGGCTGGATAATTCCCGGAAATATATTTGGGGCAGATTCGACTGATGCTTTCCTGTTTTTTAGTATCATTATCGTGTTATTTTATGTTAATATTTACAGAAAGGCAGATAAACATGAAAAACAACCAATCGCTGCCCTTTTGGCAGTATTTGGCAGTGTCATCATTTTCTGGGCTATATTCCACCAAAATGGCTCTGCACTGACTGTCTGGGCCGAAAGATATACACACAGGGAAGTCCCGGCTTATTTGGAGGAACCTGCCAAAGAATTAAGATTAATTGATACTGTTACAACAGAACCCAGACCTGTCGAAAAATTTGATTTACATGGAGTTCCGGTAACTGATGATCAGGGAAATCCCATTACTGAAATGGGACCAGACCCATATTTTAACAATTTACCCAAAGAACAATGGCCAGAAGATGGAGAATTAAATCTATTCACAGCGGAATTATTTCAGTCTGTAAATCCAGGCTTTATCATCATTTTTACTCCTCTTGTCGTCGGATTTTTTATGTTTCTGCGACGGCGGGGCCGAAAAGTCTCCACCCCAACAAAAATTGGTTACGGTCTTCTCATTACAGCACTATCTGCTCTTGTTATGGTAGCAGCAACAATTGTTTCGGACAATGGGACTATAAAGGCCTCTGCGGTCTGGCTCTTCGGCACATATGCAGTCATAACAATAGGTGAACTATGTCTCAGTCCGATGGGCCTTAGTCTTGTTTCAAAGCTCAGTCCGCCTCGAATTATTGCTCTCATGATGGGAGGATGGTTCTTATCAACTGCTATTGGAAACAAACTATCAGGTGTATTGTCCGGGTTCTGGAATTTGTATGAAAATAAGGCATATTTCTTCCTGACAAATACCGGCCTTGCGATGATAGCTGTCATACTGATTTTTTCAATCCTACCCTGGCTTAAGCGGGTGGTTAAGAATCATGTAGGGGAGGAATAAACAAAGTTTTTCACGACTTTCATAATACATTATGGCATTTCAGAAAACGTTCCGAGGCGTTTGGTTTCGGAACGTTTTTTTTTGCAGACACAACATCTGCCAGTTTGTCTTGTTTATCTTTATATCCTAAACCATCAAAAAAACAGATAAAAGATACAATAAATGCATGTATATACATGTTTATATATGTTGGTATGGAAATTGAAAGACTAACAAAAATGAAAATGATGAAAAAAATAATAAATATAAAACGAAACTGGATAATATTCGTAGCAGTATTGGCAGGTGCAGCCGGGGGATATTTATATTGGTTTTATATTGGCTGCAATTCAGGAACATGTCCAATAACATCAAACTGGCACACAAATACAATGTATGGAATGCTTATTGGATATCTGGCCGGAGATTATGCAAAAGGTCTTTTTTATAAAAAATCAAAAAAGGAAGTGTCAACATGAAAAATTTTCAGGAAATCATTCAAAGTGACATCCACGTTTTAGTGGATTTTTATGCTGACTGGTGTGCACCATGTAAAATGCTTTCACCCATATTACAACAGGTGAAATCAGAGCTTGGAGATACAGTCAGAATTATAAAGGTGAATGTGGATAAAAATCCGGCTATTTCGTCCCGGTACAATATCCGAAGTATACCGGCTATTTTCCTGTTTAAACACGGACAAATCAAATGGCAGGGGGCAGGCGTGATGCAACCAAATCAAATAAAAAACGTTATTATTTCAAATTATAATTAAAAAGATACAAATGAAAAATATTGTAATAATCATACTTTTAGTATTCGGTTTAACGATGTGTACATCAGACAAAAATAATAAAGATGCTGAGGAACAAACATCAGATTACCAGATTGATGAGCCTTCTTCCAACGTAAAAGCTGACAAGAAATCCACAACCTCAGGCAAAGCGACAGTAAAACTCACGAAACCAGTATTTATTGATAAAGTGATGGACTACGAGAGCAATCCCGATAGCTGGAACTACAGAGGAGAACTACCCTGTATTATCGATTTTTATGCGGACTGGTGTGCACCATGTAAACAAGTAGCGCCGGCTCTTGAAGAACTGGCAAAAGAATACAAAGGTAAAATTATCATCTATAAAGTGGATACTGAACAAGAACGGGAACTGGCTTCTGCTTTTGGTATACGAAGCATACCAACTTTCCTTTTTTGTCCGATGGAAGGCCAACCTCAAATGTCTTCAGGTATTGCAAGAACTCCTGAGGAAACAAAGAAAATGTTTGAGCAAATAATACAAGATTTTCTTCTAAAGGGATAATAGTTCATGTCCGGTTTCAAATAATCTGACATTATAAAAATAACCAGGTCAAGATATTTAAAGGTCGAAATACCATGACCTGGTTATTCTTTATACAAAAAGTTTTTTTTCAATGCTTTTTAGTAACTTAATACTTTTATTTCTTTCTCAGTTGCATTAACTGCAGCCCCGCCACCATACGGGAACATTGGGTTTTTTGATCGGGCAGACACAAAAAGTTTTTCCATTTCTGCAACAATGTCAGGATGTTGGTCACTCATATCATTTTGTTCACCAATGTCTTCATCTAAATTATATAATTCTGTTGGATTATCAATTCCATACCTGACAGCTTTCCATTTACCCTTTCTAATTGCCTGGTAAAAACCAAAAGTCTTTTCATCTTTAATTTTTCCCGTATTCAGGAATTCCCAGTACATGTATTCATGTTTTTTTTGCTCCTGTCCTAACATCTCCGGGAGAAAAGAAATCCCATCGTGCTTGTATTCAACATGTATATCAGCCATATCAGCAAAAGTTGGCATCAGGTCCCAAAAAGCAGCAATATGATTTGAAACAGAACCAGGGGCTATTTTTCCTTTCCACCTGGCAATTGTCGGAACGCGAATACCTCCGTCATACAAATCTCTTTTATATCCTCTGAGTGGATCATTACTGCCAAAGAATGTATAATCGTGCTTGCAGGGATCGACTTCAGGCTCTAAGTAGCCACCTTCGCTATGACCTCCATTATCACTTGAAAACAAAATGAGTGTGTTTTCAGCCAGCCCCAAATCATCAATTTTCTCTGTAATTTTTTTAACAAGTTTGTCCATGTGTACTATTCTGACAGCATGGATGCGTTCACATTCCGGCCAGCCTTTAGACTTAAACATGCCGCTGTCTTCTGCAAATGTTTCCGGATTGTGAGGGATTTTGAGAGAAAAGAATACAAAAAACGGATTATCTTTGTTTTCTTCAATAAACTGAATCCCTTTATCAGTAACAATATCATCCATCAGATGCCTTTGTTCGCCTTCGATATTTCCGTCGAAAGTTACTTTATTGCCATTTTCCCAAAGTTCATAGGGATAATTATAGTCAAAGATAACACCTGTCTCTTCCCTGTATTCTTGTCGCGATTCTTTAAGTTTGGTGTTCCATCTTTCCCTGATAACATAATCAAATCCTCTGTGCTTAGGCCATGTACTCAAAGAATCATCCCAATGCTCAAGGTGCCATTTTCCGCATAATGCAGTTTTATACCCTTTTTTCTTAAGGATTTCTCCAATGGTTTTGTCCTCATTGGTAATTCCAACCCTGTCTAACTTAATGGGGCCGTCTTTTTCTACTATCCCCAAATTACCACGGACAGTAGCATTCCCGGGGTGCTTGCCGGTTATCAGATTGCACCGCGAAGGGCCGCTGACAGTATTGCCGGCATAAAAATCGGTAAATCGCATACCTTCAGCAGCCAACTGATCGATATGTGGGGTACTGAAATGCTCCTGCCCATAACAACTTAATTCGTTATAACCAAGATCATCTGCCAAAATAAAGACAATATTTGGCATTTTGTTTTCTTCCGGCTTTTCTTTTGATTGTTCCTGGCCCTGCTGCTTATCTGTTTTATTACAAGCCAGTAAGCTCAGACTGAGAAGAAATGTTTTAGTTGCAAAAGTAGTTTTTTTATTCATGACATATTGTTTTTAATTCATGCCATGAAAATACAAAAGTTTTTTTCAATTGCAAGGGAATAGAAAAATTCAGGAGATATTTCGTTTCATTAATGCCTTGATAATTCCTTTAGATTCTTCACTTCGCTCAGATTGACAAGTTGTTATGAAAAACGAGGGAGAAAGTAGCAGGAACTCAATTACCTCTGTTTTTATAAACCTCTTCACCTGCAATGAACGTCTGAAGAACTTTGCATTTTAGCATATCTTCCGGTCTGGTTTTGAGAATATCAGTATCTGTTACAACAAAATCAGCTAATTTTCCAGGTTCCAGACTCCCTTTCTCATGGTCTTCAAAGGCAGCACGGGCAGCCCAAATTGTCATCGCTTTCAGAGCTTGTTTCCGTGTTAAGGCATTCTTTGACATAAAGCCGTTTTCAGGAAATCCCTGTTGGTCTTTCCTGATTGTTGCCGCATAAAAACCATAGAGGGGATTAATACTTTCAATGGGGAAATCACTCCCATGTGCTATCCATCCATTTTGTTCCAGTAATGTTTTGTAGGCATATGCTGAGTGCATCCGGTGAAGACCTAATCTGCTTTCTGCCCAGTACATATCGGAAGTGGCATGTGTTGGCTGAACTGATGGAATGATATTATAACTTTCAAACAAGGTAATATCATCAGGATGAACAACCTGGGCGTGCTCTATTCGCCAGCGTAAATGATTACCTGCAGGAAGGTATTTTTTATACATATTCAGGACAAACCTGTTGGCAAAATCACCAATGGCATGGGTGCTGACCTGGAAGTTATTTTCGTAAGCTATTTTGCAATACTTCTCAAAATAAGCTGTATCATTGACCAGCAACCCATAGTTATCAGGATCGTCAGAGTAGGGTTCTATGAGTCTTGCTCCTCTGGAGCCAAGGGCGCCGTCAGCATAAAGTTTGATGGAACGTACATTCAGGAATGATGTTTTATAGTGCCCTGAACTTACAAAATATGATATATTGCTCTGTGTTGGGGAAAGCATGGCATAGACCCTCATTCGTAATTCGCCCGTTTTTTGAAGTGAATCTATTAACAAAATCTCATCTTTTTCTAAACCAGCATCATGAACACCTGTCAAACCAACAGCAAAGCAATTTTTTTGGGCAATCAGTAGTGCCTGTTTTTGCTCAGTAGTTGTCAGACCCGGAATCAAATAATGCACCAAATCCATAGCATTATCAACCAGAATACCAGATAATTCACCATTTTCCATGACAATCTCCCCGCCATCTATTTTTTGACCGGGAGAAATATTTGCTAATTCAATGACTTTGGAATTGACAAGAACTGCATGCCCGTCAATCCTGAACAAAATGACCGGAATATCAGGAAAAACAGCATCAAGAAGTGATTTATCCGGAAATTCTTTATCAGTCCAGTCATTCTGGTCCCAACCTCTTCCAACAAGAACTTTGGGTTGATGTTTAGAATTAAATTCTGATAATCTGCCAATGATATCATCAAAAGACAAGGTACCTGTAAGATCAACATGTGTTAGCAGATTATTGGCATATTGATAAAAATGGCAGTGTGCATCAATGAAACCGGGGTAAATAAAAGCATCATCAAAATCCAGAATTTTTCGTGCTTTGTATTTTTTTCCCAGTTCAACGGAATCTCCTGTTTCAACAATTAATCCATTATCAATAACCATTGAATTATCTATTGAGAAATCCGGATCAACAGTATAAATTGTGGCATTTGTTATGAACAAATCGACCTGTTTGACTTTATCTTTTGGCATACAAGAAAAAATTATAAAAACAGGAAATAAGACTATAATTAAAAAAAATAATTTGATTTTTTTAATTATTAGATAGAAGGTCGTTTTTTTTGCTGGTATCATTAAATTTTCAGGTTTATTTGGATTTATAATCTAATTCCAATAAATGTTATGTCATCCCGTTGCTGGTATTCCTGCTGAAAACCTGTCAATTTTTTTTCCAGTATTTGGCCTTGTTCTGAAAGTGGTTTATCAACGTTTTTATTAATTTCCTGAATTAATCGCGCCTGCGAAAATTTTTTCTTTTGTGGATTACATTGATCAACAAAGCCATCGGTAGAAAGATAAAAAATATCTCCTTTTTGTATCTTCATCGAAAAGTCTTCAAAATTTATTGTATTTCGAACAGAGGTGATTCCGCCAATTGATTTTCTGGTTCCCTCCATTACCTGGATCTTTTGGGCGACAGAATTATAGTAAATCAATGGTCGTTTAGCTCCTGCATATGTTAATTTATACTCATCCTGATTGTCTTTGTCAAACCTGCAAAGACAGACATCCATACCGTCCTGGTTATCTGAGGTGCTCTGCCTGAGGGCTTTACGCACCATTCTATTCAGTTCGTCAAGAATTTTTGCCGGAGAAACGATTTTTCGTTCATTAATAATGTCAATTAACAACCTGTTGCCAATCATACTCATGAAGGCTCCAGGTACTCCATGACCTGTGCAATCGACGACAGCCAGAAATTTTGTTGGTATCCCCTGTTGAGAGGCACGGACCTGTTTCTGCTGTTGAGACGCACGGCCGTGCGTCTCAACAGCAGAAAACCAATAAAAATCACCACTAACAATATCCTTAGGTCTGTAAATAACGAAATTCTCAAAATGTTTATCAAATATTTCTTTTGGCGGAAGCATGGCCTGTTGAATGGTCTGGCCATACCTGATACTGCCGGTTATTTGTTCTTTTTGACGGTTAACCAAACGGTAAGCCCTGGCATTGTCAAGCGCAATTGAAATGTAGGATGCCAATGTCCTGAGGTTTGTTACATCTGTTTCAGTATACGCATTTTTTTTGTAGCTGTTTACTGTCAATGTACCCACAGCTTTGTTTTCAACTATTAACGGGAGATGTATCATTGAATGTGGAATATTGGATGTTTTCACCTCAACAAGTTTTTCAAGGTAATGTTTATATTCTTCAGACAGGTCATTGATAATAATATCCTCTTTATTCAAAAAGCATCTAACTGTCAGGCTTTGATTGTTTGAAAGTTCTTTGTAAAAATACGGAACAGGCTTTCCCTTCTCCATAAAGTATGGGAAATCAATAACTTTCCTTTTATTGTTATAAATTCCTATCCCAAAAGCTGCTGCATCCATCAAAGAAGACACATAATCATAAATCATGGCATTTATGGTATCAAAGTTAAATGTAGCAGTTAATTTTTGTCCAAATTCACTCAACACCTTGATATTTCTGAAAGCCTTTTCAAGTTGGTCACGGGAAGCTTGAATCTCTTCTTTTTGCAGATTTATTTCATCATTTTTAGAATTCAGCTCCTCATTTTGCTGTAAAACCTCTTCCTGTTTTTCTTCAAGTTCGGTATTCGCTTCACGCAACTCCATTGTCCTTTCAGCCACTTTTTGCTCAAGCTCTTTTTGCCGGGCCTTTAACGCATTGACTCTCCAATAGTAAAATGCCAGAGAAGCGCCAACTATGAACACTATTAAGGAAATCCTGAACCACCAGGTTTGCCAGAAAGGTGGCACAACTGATATAAAGAGTTTTTCTTCCCTTTTACTCCACACACCATCGCAATTCGTAGCTCTTATCCTCAAAAGGTAATCACCGCCTTTTAAATTTGTATAATTGGCAAAATTTTTCCCTGCCTTTCTGTAATTCCATTCATTTTCAAAACCTTCAAGCCTGTAGGCATATTGTATGTCCTGTGGAGAGGAATAATGCATCGCTGCAAATTCAAAATAAAGAACATCGTCTTTGTATGAGAGGTGCAAAGAATCAGTGGTTAAAATTGATTCAGACAGTATAACTTCTTTGTGTCTTTTATCCCCAACACCAATCTTTTTGTTTCTGACACTGAACTCTGTTATATAAATTTCAGGTTGATAGCTGCTTTTTGTTATGCCTTTCGGGTTAAAACATGTAAATCCCGTATTGCCGAGAAAATACATATCACCGGTATTTTCATCTTTGTAATAACCAAGCATATTAAAATTCATATCATGAAGTCCGTCACTCATTTTGAAATTTTCAAATGTGAGAGAATCCGGATTAAAATGAGATATTCCATTTTTTGTGCTCATCCAAAAGGTATTTTCTTCGTCAATGAGAATTGAATATACTGAATTAGAAGGTAACCCATCATTAACGGTAAAGTTTGTAAAATCATCACTTTCTTTATTATACCTGCTCAGTCCTCCACCTTCAGAACCAATCCAAAGCCTGTTTTTACTGTCGCAGGTGATACATTTAATATTATTTCCTGAGAGACTACGGGGATCATTGATATCCCTGTAATAATTTCTGAACATGTTTTTCTCCGGATTATAACAACTCAATCCATTAATGGTACCAAACCAGATATTCCCTGCCTGGTCTTCCTCAATGGCCCACACCCTGTTATGACTCAATGTATTTGTATCACCCGGTTTAAATTTAAAATTTGTAAAAAAACCACCCGGTTTATCTATGTTCTCCGGTGTGGTTCTGCTAACACCCCCTGTTGTTCCCATCCACAGGTATTCCTTGCTGTCCTTAAAGATTGGTGTAGGGACCCAGCCAGCTATACTGCCTTCCCTGTTTTCGTGCAACGGATAATCATTTATTTTAATGAGAGAATTTGACTTTTCGTTATAATTAAATAGATATAAGCGACCGCCTCCTATTAAAAAATCATTCTTCCTGAGCGGGTATATTGACCAAATATTTTCACGGTCTGAAACAAACTCTGTTTTTATTCGCTCAAACCGATTATCATTATATCTAAAAATTCCATTATATGTTCCAATCCAGATATTATTAAAATCATCTTTAATAATGGAAAAATTCCCCCCGCTTAGTTGCTCCTGATATTCTGACTGACGAAAATAAACAGGCGAAAATTTACTTTTTTGCAAATCAAAGTGTGCTAATCCAAAATTGTCTGATGTTAACCAGATAACCCCGGCTCTATCCTGGTATAATGTTGTTGGTGCAGGTAGCAGACTATAGGGATCATTTTGATTATGCTTGTATTGAATAACTGTGTCTTTATCTGTTTGATACCAGCAAAGCGCTTCTCCGGAAATAAACCAGACATCACCATTCATGTCACACAAAATATCACGGATTTCATCAGAAGGGATTATTGTTCCATTATTAGTGGAAAATATACGTACTTGTCCGGATTGAGTATCTAAAACCCGAATACCGGTTTTTGATGTTCCAAACCAAATGTGTCCATTGGTATCCTCAATGGCTACTTCGATGTCGGTTTCCTTTTCAATTTTCAGTGGGTAGTGTATTGTATTACCTGATTTTTTATTTTTGGGATTTAGCTTCTGCACACCATTATCATTGGCAGCCCAGATAGTTTTATCCTCAGAAACCATGATAATATCAATCTGCCCGGATAAAATACCTTGTTGCTCATCCGGAGGATAAAAATGCAATTCATATTTATTCTGATAGTCAACACGAATGACTCTGCTCTGCCGTGAACCAATGATAATCCAGACCGAACCGGTTCTATCGTCAAAAAGTCTATAGTCCTCATAGCTGGGTAACTTATCTTCAGATACTGTAATATGATCAAATCTATCTTTTTCAGGATTCAAAATTGAAATTCCCTGATTTGAGTGAGGAATCCAAATATTCCCGTATCTATCAAAAATAAATTCACGAGTCCGGTTAGACAATATAGTTGTGGTATCATTTTCTTCAGAAATATATCTGGTAAACCTTTCTTTTTTAATATTATATTTGTTTAAGCCATAATTTGTTGTTATCCATAAGTTTCCGTTTGTATCAGTTTTAATATAGTTTATTTTAGTATTTGACAGACTGTTAAGTTTCCCTGTCTCTGACTGATAAACCCGAAATTTAGTTCCATCATAGCGACAAAGTCCTTCATAGGTACTCACCCAGATGAAACCATATGTATCCTGCAGAATATATCCTGTTTGCATGGCAGGTAAACCATCATCTGTTGTAAGGGTATTAAAAATTATCCGGTCATTGCCTTTTAATTTACTGACATATATGGATAAGCATAGTAAAAAGAAGCATGTTATTCTCATAAATATATTCGTCAAAAATGTGCTATTGGATTCTATTTAATATAAATTTATACGTAAAAGACGGTATTAGGTTATATTTATAATATGGTTCTACTACTATTTTAGTGGAAGTACCGAAATTCTGATTCTTCTATAATTTTTTTGTTGATTCGTTGATTCGTTGCTTTGTTGATTTGTAGGATATTAAATAAACAAATAATCAAAAATATAATTTACCCATTAAATTCGTTGTAATATCTATAATATATGTGAAAATCATTCACTCTAAAGTTTACATCCACAAAACGGGCAAAAGTATAATGTCCTTCTATTTGTAAATTACATTTGGGACACAAAGAAATATCATCAACCAATGATATTGGCTTTTGTTTGTACGAAATTGCATATTCATCCGGAATCTCACTAAGAAACGACGACTCGTTGCCTTTCTCGGAAATAAGATATAATTCATCGCGGGCGCGGGTTAATGCAACATAAAACAATCTCCGTTCCTCCTCCAACATCAGGTCATGCTTTGCTTTCTTTATCACCTGGAAAATTCTGTCATCAAGCCAGATATCCGGGAAACCGCCATAACCTTCAGTCAGGCCAATAATAAATACAACCTTAGCTTCAAGTCCTTTTGATGCGTGAATCGTCCTGCCGGTCACTTTCAAAGACTCTTCTTCTAACCGTTGTTTGTAAGGGGCAAACATCTTTGATCGTCTGTACAACACGAGGATATCCTCACCGGAATAGCCATTGCTCAACCGCTGACTCACTTCACGCACAAAAAACTCAACGCCGTCATCTTCATTTTCAGCGAGAAAAATGTTTATTTTACCCCCGGCTTTCTTGGATGCCCGAATCTCTTTGTTAACCATGTATTTATTGTTCCTGATAACCTCATTGCTGGCATTGACAATACTGTCATGGCTGCGATAATTCATATCAAGCTGAATAATCTGCGGATTATCAAAATATCTTTCAAAATTGATGATATAATCCACTTCCGATCCCCTGAAACCATAAATGCTCTGCCAGTCGTCACCTACACAAAACAACTTGGTTGAAGGTGTCAACAAGGTATTCAGGAACTCAACCTGCAAATTATTTACATCCTGGAACTCATCAACCAATATATAACGAAAGGTATCCCGGAATTTATCCCTGATGTCAGTTTGATTCTTAAGCAAACTGATAGCCCTGATGAGCATGTCATTATAATCAAGATAGGATTTATTGATGCAGTATTTGTTGTATTGTTCAAAAAGGGGTTTAAATAACTGGTAAAAAAGCCTGACCCGCTCATGCGGGTCTTTCTGTGATTTTGTATATATGCGCCTGAAATTGAGGTTTTCCACTTTTATCATATCAACAACGCGCAAAACCTGTTTAACAAAATCCCTGATGTCCTTATGGTATGACTTGAACTCCTCTTCGAAGGATAAGGCTGATTCTGCAATGTAATTTGCTGACAAACGACCTTTAATAATACGTTCAAGAGCCCTGTTGAACAATGTAGTGTCGCGGGTCATTGGTTCAAAAGTTTTGACAAGTGTTTTATCCGCTAATTTAAACTGTTCCTCCTTATCCTTCATAGAATAGCTTTTGCCACTGATGTGTTCGAGGTAAAGATTGGCTTGTGGAATATAAAAATCTGGTCGAAAATTAAAATCCCGTATATTGAGTTTCGGTTCATATTCATATTGTATATGAT